>NZ_CP058670.1:323168-646337 GCF_013414345.1 Microcella indica
GGTCGAGAGGTACCGCGAGCTCTACCGCGACGGGCCGCACCCGCCGAAGGCCTACCGCGCGTGGCTCGCAGCGCGCGTCGACGAGGTGCGCCGCTCGCACGGCCTGCGCGCGCCCGCGCTCGACACGGCGACGGGCACCGTGCGGTCTGCCGCTCTCGCGGGGTCGCGGCAGCGCGCCGCCGCCGTACGACCCGTAGCACCGCGCACGACAGCCGCGGCACCTGAGCGCCGCGGGGCCGCCACGCTCTTCTGACTCGTGCCCCCTGGATGTGGACTGGCCGTGCGGCTGCGGGCGGGCCATAATGCCTCGGGGGGCTGTGGGCCCTTCTTCTAGCGCGCGGAGAGGGGGAGGCGATGCCGCTCGGGCTACCGAGTCACCTTGCTGCCCGTACGACGAGCACCGCTGTCGCTCGCGCCGGGCACGCGATCGCCGCCGTGAGCCTCGTCTCTGTCGGAATCGTGGGGCTCTCCGTCGAAGTCTCGCTCCCGGAGGTCGCGCTGTGGCCCGCGCTTCTGGCCCTCCTGCCGATGCTCGCCCTCCTCGTCATGCTCGACCGCACACCCTCCCGCTTCATCGCCGTCTGCTACGTCGTCATCGGGGGGCTCGGCGTCTACCTCTCCACCCTCATCATCTCGACCGAGCTCGGCGCGCCGATCGCCTACGACGACTACGTGGTGCAGTTGCTCAAGCTCGCGCTCATGATGGTCGTGGGGGTGACGCCGAAGGCGCGCGACGCGATCGCGTGGACCACCCTCGGTTACCTCGCTGGTGAGCTCGCCACCTTCGCTGCGCGCGCCACCGTCGGAGCAGGATGGCAGTTCGACGGGACACCGTTCGCGATCTATCTCGCCATTGTCGGCACCCTCGCCGTGGTCGGCGCCGAGCGGTTCACGACGCGGGCCTCGCAGTCGGCGCTCTTCCGGGCGGCGAAGGACGAGCAACTGGCCGAAGTGCGTGCCGTCTTCGAGTCGCGCGCCACGGCGCTGCTGCACGACACCGTGCTCAATCAGCTCGCGGTCGTCACGGCGACGCCGGATGCTCGGATCTCGCACGAGGTGCGCGAGTCGATCGCGGCCGACCTGGCGATGATCGTCGGCGAGGAGTGGTTCGCGGTCGATGCGCCCGGCGACGGCACAGCCGGCGCCCAACGAGCCGAACTGCTGCGACGGGCGGTCGCGGAGGCGGGGGGAGAGCTCGAGGTCACCCTCGCGGGCGATCTGGACGCGCTGGAGACTCTGCCTCGGGAGACCGCGGACGAACTCGTGAGGGCGATAGCCCAGTGCATCTCGAATGTTCGACGGCACGCGGTGACGACGCACGCCGAGATCGTGGTCGGCGCCTCTCCGGAGGAACTCTCGGTCATGGTCATCGATGCGGGTGTCGGCTTCGATGTCGCCGGCCGCAGCGGGGGGCGGCTCGGGGTCGGGTCGAGCATCATCGGGCGGCTCGACTCCATCGGGGGCGCCGCGACGGTCTGGTCGCAACCGGGCAAGGGCACGTCAGTCATGCTGCGCGTGCCGACGGGGGCGCCGCGACGATGACGACCCACTCCACGCTCGCGCGCCGAGAACTCGCGCGTTTCCCCTGGGGAATCGCGGCGCGCGGTCTGCGGGCAGGTCGGGCCACGACCGAGCGCATCGACCCCCTCTCGGCCGTCGCAGCGCGGCCGGTCACGGGCGGCATCCTCGCCCTCGCCGTGGCCCTGCCCCTGCTCACGCTGCTCTCGCGCGGTTCCGAGGTGACGTGGCTCGCAGGCTTCGTCCTCGCCACCGTGCTCGTCATCGCGATCGCCGCCATCATCCTCGACCGCACGCGAGCCCACCGATCGGTGTTCTCCGTCACGTGGGGGCTCCTGATCTACCTTGTGCTCGGCGCAGTTCTCGGCCTCGCGGTCGCCTCCACGTACGGGGCCAACCTCCTGCTGCGCGACGACTGGGCGCCGCTCGTGGCAGGACTCGTCCTGCTGTCACTCGCGCCCTATCGACCGGCCCTCGAGCTCGCGACGGCTACAGCCAGCCTCACCGCGGTCTCTGCCATTCTCGCCCTGCTGCAAGCACCCTTCGCCGCGTCACCCGTGCCCCTGGCGACGTTCGCTGTGGCGGGCTCCAGCTCGCTCGCCTGCCTGGGTTTCGCCTCCGCCGCCTACGCCTTCTCCATGAACAGCTCGATCCTCACCTGGCTCGAGCAGGCCTGGCGCTCTGCGGCAGGAACGGCCGTCGAGCAGCGCGGCGGGGTCGCGCGCTCGGTGCAGCAGCAGCGGGTCAGCCTCGTGAATCGCAAGGTCGTGCCGTACCTCACGCGCATCGGCGCGGCGGAAAGGCTCACGCCCGAGGATCGGGAGGAGGCGCGCGAACTCGCGCAGAGCATCCGGGCCCTCCTCGTGGCGGACGTTCAGCGATGCTGGGCGCAGAGCCTCCTCGACGAGCTCTGCTCGCGGGCCCCCGGGGCCGCCGTGCGCGGAACGGCCGACGACCCCGACGACGTGGGCCGCCGACTCACGACGGCGCAGCGCACGCTCCTGCGCGCGATCGGCATGGAAGCGGTCGAGCGCGTCGAAGCGTCGGCGATCGGATTGCGCATCCGCGCGACGGCCACGGGGGTGAGCGTCCGGTGGTCCCTTACGACCCCCACGGGTGGTTCTCGTGCGGTGCGCGTGCTCACGCCCACCCTGCATCTCGTGCGCGGACTCACGCATCGCTCGCGCGTCGACGCCCAGGCCGAGGCGGTGACTCTAGAGTTTGAGTATGGACACTGACGCGAGGCTGGGCCGCCGGGTTCGCCTCGCCATCCTGGACGATCATGAACTTCTTCTCGACAGCCTGTCGAGCTGGATCGAGGGCAACGCCCCCGACTTCGAACTCGTGCTCACCGCACCCACCTGGTTCGAGCTCGTGCAGAGCGACCAATTTCCGACCGACCTCGTCCTCCTCGACTTCCAGCTGCAGGAGCCCGTCTCGATCGAGGCGCGCGTGCGCACCTGCCGGGCAGCCGGAGCCAAGGTCATCGTGCTCACCAGTCTCGACACCGACGAGGCGCGCGAGCGCGCGCTCGCCGCGGGTGCCGCAGCCTTCCTCTCCAAGGCGCTGCCCCTGAGCGAGGTCATGGAGGCCGCGCGCGGCGTCATGGGCATGGAGTCCTCCGGCGAGGCGGTGCGTGACTGGAGGCCGCTGCCGAGAGGAGCCGTGCATCCCGCCCGCCCGAAGCTCAGCATCAGTGAGCGTGAAGCCCTCGTGCTCTACGCGAGCGGGTACAGCGTGAGCGAGGTCGCGGCCAAGATGAACGTGCAGTACGAGACGGCCAAGACCTATGTGCGCCGTGTGCGCGAGAAGTATGCGAAGGCTGGGCGCCCCGCGAGCAGCAAGGCCGAGCTGATCCGCCGGGCGGCGGAGGACGGACACCTGCAGTAATGGCCAAGCTCTACTTCCGCTACGGCGCGATGAACAGCGGCAAGAGCACCGCGCTGCTGCAGGCCGCCTACAACTACGAGGAGCGCGACCAGTCCGTCGTGCTCGCCAAGCCGCGCATCGACACCAAGGGCGACCAGACGATCGTGTCGCGGCTCGGCGTCACGCGCGCCGTCGACTTCACGATCGACGAGACCGACGACGTCTACACGCGCTTCCAAGCGCATCGTGCGTCCCTGCTGCGGGTGCGGCAACGGGATGTCTCGTGCCTCCTCGTCGACGAGGCGCAGTTCCTCACTCCACCGCAGGTCGACGACCTGCTGCGCATCGCGATCCGGGAAGACATCCCCGTCCTCGCGTACGGCATCCGCACCGACTTCCAGACGGTCGCGTTCCCCGGCAGCCGCCGACTGCTCGAGATCGCGCACTCCCTCGAAGAGCTCAAGACCATCTGCCGCTGCGGCCGCAAAGCCGTCTTCAACGCGCGCTCGATCGACGGCGTCTTCGTCTTCGACGGCGACCAGGTCGCCATCGATGGCGTCGACGTCGCCTACGAGAGCCTGTGCGGGGCGTGCTACCTCGACGAGTCGGGAGAGTCGCTGGCCTCCGGGTGGAAGGCCCCGGTGGGGCTGGAACTCGAACCTGACCCGGACTTCAGCTAGTCGCGGGCCGCTCCGCTCCGCCCCCACCGCCCCGCCCCGCGTAGCTCGTCCCGCCCCAGATTTGCCCCCAACGGGGCCGCGCGCAGAGCTCAAGCGCCCATTCGTGCCAGATCTGGCGGGGTGACGAGCCTGGGGGACGACAGAAGCCCCCGAACCCGTAGGTTCGAGGGCTTCTGTCGTTCCCGAGAGAGAACACTGTCGGGGTAACAGGATTTGAACCTGCGACCTCGTCGTCCCGAACGACGCGCGCTACCAAGCTGCGCCATACCCCGATGCGCCCTCAGTGAGGGCGACCCGTCAAGAATAGCCGATGTCGTCGTCGACGAGAGTCACGAGCACCGCCTCGGGCGGGCAGGCGAGGCGCACGGGCGCGAAGATCGAGGTGCCGAGACCCGCCGAGACGTTCAGGTAGGCCGCTGACAGGGCGTGGTGCCACACGTGCAGCCCCCTCGCGTACTCGCGGGGAAGGTCGCAATTGGTGACGAGCGCGCCGACGCCCGGCACGCACACCTGCCCGCCATGCGTATGCCCCGCGAAGATGACATCGGCGCCCTGCGTCGTGAAGGAGTCGAGCACGCGCTGGTAGGGGGCGTGCGTGACACCGATCGTCACGGCGGGGTCGTCGGTCGGGTCCTCGTCGAGCTCGCGCAGAGCATCCATGAGGGCCGGCAGCACATCGAGGCGATCCCATCCGCGGTGGGCGTCGTTGGTGCCGAGCAGTTCGAGGCGGGAGCGCTTGAGGAAGAGCTGGGTGACGTCGTTGTTGAGGTTCAACCACCCCAGACGGTCGAGGAAGAAGCTCTCGAGCGCGTCGACGTCCAGCCGCGTCGCCTCCTCGGCGCGGTGCTGAGAGGGGCCGATGAGGTACCGCAACGGGTTCTTGGGGCCGGGCGCGAAGTAGTCGTTGGAACCGTGCACGAACACGCCGGGGACTCCCGCGAAGGGTTCGAGCGCGCGACGCAGGGCCGGCAGCGCTTCGAGGTGACCCAGGCTGTCGCCGGTCATGACGACGAGATCGGGCTCGAGTTGCGCAAGGTTCCGCACCCACTCGATCTTGTCGCGCTGCCAGGGGGCGAGGTGCAGGTCGCTCAGGTGCAGGATCCGAATCGGCTCGGCGCCGGGGGAGAGAACGGGCACGGTCTCCCGTCGCACTCGGAAGGCGCGGCGCTCGACGACCGTCGCGTACACGGCGACGGCCGCCGCGATCCCGAGGGATGCGGCGGCCGTTCCGCGAACGAGAGCGCTCACGAACAGTCGAGTCGCGAGACCGTCAACGTGATCGACTTCTCATACTTGACCTTCGAGCCTCCACTCGGATTCTGCCCCGTGACGATGCCGTCCATGAGCGGATCGCCGCCTTCTTCCACCGGCGGGATCTCGGAGCAGGACTCGGAGACGTTCGTGAACCCGGCGTCGCCGAGAATGTCGCGAGCCTCTTCGAAGGTGTAGCCGTCGGACGAGACGTCGGGCAGCTCGATGAGGTTGCCGCGACTCGTCTCCACCCGCACGATCACCCCTCGCGCGAGCAGGGTGCCCGGTTCGATCGACATGCTGGCCACGCGGCCCTCTTCGAGATCGGAGTCGACCTGGCCGGAGACCTCGAAGCCGAAGCCGAGCCCCTCGAGCAGGGAACGGGCGTCCTCCTCGGTCTCGCCGCGCACGTCAGGCAGTTCGACGCCCGAACCGATGAGGAGTCGACCCGGGGGATCCGGGAAGCCGCCTCCGCCGTACTGGCCGTTCACGGCAGTCATGAGGGGCTTGAAGATGAGGTGCCGGAGGCTGCCGCCGCTCGGGTAGTTGCGGATAGGGAAATCGCCCTTGATGTTGCCGACCCACACAGCCGTCGCAACCTCGCGCGTGGAGCCGACGACCCACGTCTGCTTCGATCGGTCGGTGGTTCCCGTCTTTCCGATGATCGGCACACCATCGCGAGGGTTGGAGGCGACACCGGTTCCCCCGCTCATCACGCCCTGCATGGCGTAGGCGGCAGCGGCGGCGATCTCGGGGTCGAGACCCTGGCGGCAGTCCGGCGCCTGACCGGGAAGCTCCTCACCGTTGCGGGTCACGAAGCGGTCGACCGCGATGGGCTCGCAGTAGCGGCCGTCGTTCGCGATCGCAGCGAACGCCGCCGCCATCGTCATGGGCGCGATGTTGTTCGTGCCCAGGACCGACGAGGGGTTCGTCTCCAGGGGAGCCCCGTCGGCGCGGTGCACTCCGATGCTCTCCGCCGTCTGTCGGATGCCGCACAGGTCGAGCTGCTGGGCGATCGCGACGAAGGCGGTGTTCACCGAATCGGTGGTGGCGCGGTAGGCGCTCATCGCCGGTGCCGCCGGCGCGTCGTTCTTCGGTGTCCACGGCCCGCCCCAGCCGCCCACGCACGAGTCGGTGAAGGAGGCCTGGTTGAAGGTGCGCACCGTCGAGTCCACGTACTCGTTGAGCCCGTGGCCCTGCTTGAGCCACTCGAGGAGAGCGAAGACCTTGTAGGTCGATCCGGTCTGGAATCCGCCTGAGCCGCCGTAGGGCTGGTCGGTGTTGAAGTTGACGGCAGTCGTGCCCAGGCCGCCGCCCTCGAGGGTGTTGTCGAAGGTCTTGTTCTGCGCCATCGTGATGATGCGGCCGGAGCCCGTCTCCACCGACACGGCGGTGCCACCGAGCTCGAGCGCGGTCTCCTTGCGCGGCACGTAGTTCCACACCTCGTCCTGCGCCACCTTCTGCAGCGAGAGGTTGAGCGTCGTGTAGACGTCGAGACCGCCCAGGCGCCACGCATTGCGCCGTTCCTCCACGGTGGAACCGAGCGACTCGAAGTTGTCGACGTTCTCGACGACGAAGTCGCAGAAGAACTTGGCGTATCGATGGCCCGCCATGCAGCCGTTCGAGGGAGGGCTCGGGTTCACGAACTCCTCGTCGACCGGCTGGTCGATCGCCTCGCGGTGCTCGGCGGCCGTGATGAAGCCCTCATCGAGCATCGCATCGAGGATGAAGTCTCGGCGGGCCTGGTTTGCTGGGTAGTTCTCCGGGCTCTTGAGCGAGCGCGCGCCGGGCTGCTGAACGATCGCGATGAGGCTCGCGGCCTGGGCGATGGTCACATCGGCGGCGGTAACCCCGAAGTACTCCTGTGCGGCCGCCTCGATGCCGTAGGTGTTGCCGCCGAAGCCGGCGATGTTCAGGTAGGCCAGCAGGATCTCGTTCTTGGTGTACTGCTTCTCGAGCCCGATCGCGAGCTTGGCCTCCTTGAGCTTGCGCTCGAGGCTCGTCTCCTGCGCCGCGCGGATGGCCTCGAGCTGATCCTCCTCCGACTCGAGCTGCAGGGCCTCGTTGATGAAGAGGTTCTTGACGAGCTGCATCGTGAGCGTCGAGGCGCCCGACTCGATGTCGCCCGAGGCGACGTTGCCGACCGCGGCACGCACGATCGACTGCACGTCGACGCCATTGTGGTCGTAGAAGCGGCGGTCCTCACCGGCGAGCACGGCATCCTTGATGTACTGCGAGACGTCGTCCCAGCCGGCCTCCTCGCGGTTCTGGTAGTACACCGTCGCGATTTCGGTGTAGCCGTCATCGGGGTTGGCCGTCTTCTGAGCCCACAGCGTGTTGCGCTGGGACTGCTCGTCGATGCGGATGTACTCGGGCAGACCCTCGAAGATGCCGATGGTGTTGGAGGCGGCCATTCCGGTGACCGCGAGCGCCGGGGTGACCATGACGGTCACGAGAACTCCGGCGAGTGCGCTGAGGCCGAGCATGCCGGCGAGTGCGCCGATGATGCCGGAGGCCTTCTGATTCTGGGCAGACATATGCTTGAGGGTACGGCAACTTGCCCCCCTTAACCCTGAACGGAGACCGAGATGACGCAATGGGAGTACCTCACGACTCCGCTCATGATCCACACCACCCAGGCGATCCTCAACAACTGGGGCGCGGAGGGCTGGGAACTCGTGCAGATCGTGCCGGGCCCGGAGGGCGGGCTTGTCGCGTACTTCAAGCGTCCCCTCGAAGGCGGCGCCGCATGAGCGGCATCGACGCGCGCCTGGCCGAGCTCGGCATCAGCATCCCGCAGCTGGCGAAGCCCGTCGCCGCCTACGTGCCGGCCGTCGTGACCGGCCACCTCGTGCACACGGCGGGGCAGCTGCCCTTCGTCGACGGCGCCCTGCCCGCGACCGGCAAGGTGGGCGCCGAGGTGAGTGCCGAGGATGCTGCGGGCTACGCCCGCACGTGCGTGCTCAACGCGCTCGCCGCGGCGCAGAGCGTCATCGGCTCTCTCGACCGCGTCACTCGTATCGTGAAGGTCACGGGCTTCGTCGCGTCGGCTCCAGACTTCACAGGCCAGCCGACCGTGCTCAACGGCGCCTCCGAGGTGCTGGGCGAGATCTTCGGCGAGGCGGGCCACCACGCGCGCAGCGCCGTCGGCGTCGCCGTGCTGCCCCTGGATGCTCCGGTCGAGGTCGAGCTCATCCTCGAGTTCGCCTGACCCGGCCGGGCCTCTCTCCGCTACTTCATGGTGTCGGAGATGATGCGGATGACGCTCGTGTCGGTGAGCGTCGTCGTGTCACCCACCTCGCGGCCTTCCGCGACGTCCTGCAGCAGGCGGCGCATGATCTTGCCCGAACGAGTCTTGGGCAGCTCCTCCACGACGAACACCTGACGGGGCCGGGCGATCGCGCCGATCTGCTCGGCGACGTGCGCCCGCAGGAGGTCGCTCGCCTCCTGCGGCGTGACGGTGTTCGCGAGACGACCCTTGAGGATCACGAAGGCGACGACCGCCTGACCGGTCGTGTCGTCGTGCGCGCCGACGACCGCGGCCTCGGCCGTGAGCTCGTGCGACACGAGCGCCGACTCGATCTCCATCGTCGAGAGGCGGTGGCCCGAGATGTTCATGACGTCGTCGACGCGGCCGAGCAGCCACACGTCGCCGTCCTCATCGAGGTGCGCGCCGTCGCCCGCGAAGTAGGTGTTCGCGAACTTCGACCAGTAGGTGTCCTTGTAGCGCTGCTCGTCACCCCAGATGCCACGCAGCATGCTCGGCCACGGCTCGGTGAGCACGAGGAGCCCTCCGGCCTCCTTGCCGACGTGCACGCCCTCCTCGTCGAGCACATCCACCGAGATTCCCGGCAGGGGAACCTGGGCGGCGCCCGGTTTGGTCGTCGTGATGCCGGGCAGCGCGCTGATCATGATCGCGCCCGTCTCGGTCTGCCACCACGTGTCGACGATGGGCGCGGTGCCGCCGCCGATGATCTCGCGGAACCAGACCCATGCCTCGGGGTTGATGGGCTCACCGACCGATCCGAGCAGGCGCAGGCTCGACAGGTCGAACTTCTGCGGTATCTCGCGACCGAGCTTCATGAACGAGCGGATCGCCGTCGGCGCGGTGTAGAAGATGCTCACCTTGTACTTCTCGATGAGCTCCCACCACCGGCCGGGGTGGGGAGTGTCGGGCGTGCCCTCGTAGAGCAGCTGTGTTGCGCCGTTCGCGAGCGGGCCGTAGACCACGTAGCTGTGGCCCGTGATCCAGCCGACGTCGGCCGTGCACCAGTAGACGTCGCTCTCGGGCTTGAGGTCGAACACGTTCTTGTGCGTGAACGCGACCTGCGTGAGGTAGCCGCCTGAGGTGTGCAGGATGCCCTTGGGCTTGCCGGTCGTTCCCGAGGTGTAGAGGATGAACAGCGGGTTCTCGGCTTCGAAGCCGCGTGCCTCGTGCTCGTCGCTCATGGGCGCGATCTCGTCGTGCCACCACAGGTCGCGCCCCGCTGTCCAGTCGATCTCGTTCTCGCCGCGCCGCACGACGAGCACCTTCTCGACCGTCGTCTCGCCGGCGGCGAGGGCCGCGTCGACGGCGGGCTTGAGCGGCAGCACCTTGCCCTTGCGGTACGCGCCGTCGGCGGTGATGACGAGCTTGGCGCCTGCATCGTCGATGCGGGCGCGCAGGCTCTCGGCCGCGAAGCCGCCGAACACGACCGAGTGCACGGCGCCCAGCCGCGCGACGGCGAGCATCGCGATGACGGCCTCCGGAATGACGGGCAGGTAGATCGCGACGCGATCGCCCTGACTGACGCCGAGGCTCGCGAGCAGATTGGCGGCGCGCTTGACCTCGACGGTCAGCTCGGCGTAGGTGAGGCTGCGCGTGTCGCCGGGCTCGCCCTCCCAGTGGATCGCGACGCGGTCGCCGTGGCCCGCGAGCACGTGCCGGTCGAGGCAGTTGTAGGCGACGTTGAGCTCGCCGTCGCCGAACCAGCGGGCGACGGGAGCGTTCGACCAGTCGAGCGTCTCCGTGAAGGGGCGGTGCCAGTGCACGAGGTCGCGCGCCTGCTCGGCCCAGAAGGCGAGGCGGTCGTCGGTCGCGCGCTCGTAGAGCTCGGGGCGGGCGACCGCGCTCGCGGCGAAGCCGGGGTCGGGGGCGAAGCGGCGCTTCTCGTGCAGAAGGCTGTCGATCGAGGTGCTGGACATCATCATCCTTGAGTGTCGAGTGTCTGCGGGCTGGCCTGGTCTGCCGCACCGGTGAGGAACACCGGCCATCATACGAGGATGCTCGTGGTGCGCGAGAGCACCCGTCACGACGCGACTCGGGCGGCGTTTTCGTACCCCGTCGGGGTACAATTCTGTGTGTCCGCCGTTTGGAGGACACATAAGTGCCCCGAAAGACTTGACCGGCCCATGCGCTGGCATACACTGAGATTCGTCAGCAGCAAGCCTGACCTCGCAACGCGATCGATTCCCCCCAATCCCGTGTTGCTGTGGCGGCGCCCGCTTCCCCCCATTGTGGGCGCCGCCCCCGAACTACCCGAGAGCCCCTCCCCACGGAGGGGCTCTCGGAGTTTCTCCCCCTTGCGTCGCCTGCGGCTGCGTGCTCGATCGGGGGGCTCCACGATGGCCGGGTGACCTCCTTCGTGCCGCGCGACCCGCGGCGCGCCGGCGAGGGCTCGGCGGTCCGTCCGCTCTCGTCGAGCCTCGTCGCAGCGCTCGGGCCGCTTGCCCCCGCGGTCGCCGATGCGCGAGCGACCGACGTGTTCGTGACGGGCGATGGAGCGGTGTGGAGCGACGACGGTGCCGGCAGTACGCGCGTGCCGGGCGTGCGGCTCACCTCGGCAGACGCTCGAGATCTGGCCGTGAGGCTCATCGCCGACGGCGGCCGCCACGTCGACGAGGCGACTCCGACGGCCGACGTGCGGCTCGGCGAGGGCATCCGCGTGCACGTCGTGCTGCCGCCCATCGCGCGAGCGGGCACGGCCATCTCGCTGCGTCTGCCGCGCGTGCAGCGGGTGACGCTCGACGACTGCGGACTGCCCGCGCCGGTCATCACTGCTCTGCGTGCGGCCCTCGAGGAACGACGCACGCTTCTCGTGACCGGCGCCACGGGCAGTGGCAAGACGACTCTCATGGCGGCCTGGCTCTCGGAGGCCTCGCCACGCGACCGCATCGTGCTCATCGAGGACGTCGCCGAGGCTCCGGTGGAGCATCCTCACGTGGTCGCTCTCGAATGCCGACAGGCGAATCTGGAGGGCGCGGGGGCGATCGACCTCGCGAGACTCGTGCGTGAGGCGCTGCGGATGCGGCCGGACAGGCTTGCGGTAGGCGAGTGCCGCGGGGCGGAGGTGCGCGAGTTTCTCGCCGCGCTCAACACCGGCCATCGCGGGGGAGCAGGCACGTTGCACGCCAACTCCCTCGTCGACGTACCGAGCCGACTCGAGGCGATCGGCATGATCGCGGGCCTCGCGCCGGAGCCACTGGCCCGGCAGGTGTGCAGCGGCATCGATCTGGCAGTGCACGTGCAGCACGCGACGACGGGGGAGCGCACGGCGGCACTGGGTCGCTTCGCGCTCGACGCACGGGAGCGGCTCACGATCATCCCCCTCGAGGATGCTCGGTGACGGCCACGCCCCCCGTGAGGCTCGCGGCGCACGTGCACCGGCTCGCCGTGCTCCTCGCCGCGGGAATCGCCCCAGCATCCGCGTGGCGCCACGTCGCGGCCGAGGGTGACGACGAGACCCTCGACGGCGTGGTCGCGCAGCTCGAGCGCGCTCCCGATGCGGCGCTCGCGCTCGAGCGTGCGGCGCCCGCGCAGGACCCAGCGTGGGCGGGGCTGCTGGCCGCGTGGCGAGTCGCTGCCGCCAGCGGCGCGCCGCTCGCTCCCGCGCTCACGGCCTTCGCCGGCGCGATCCGCGATCGGCAGGAGGCTGCTCGCGACATCGAGATCGCTCTCGCCGGCCCGCAGGCCACGGCGCGCATCGTGCTCCTGCTGCCCGTGTGCGCCATCGTCCTCGCGCTCCTGCTCGGTGTCGATCTGCTCGGCACACTCGCCCAGCCGCTCGGGTTCACGAGCGCGGTGCTCGGGGTCGGCCTCCTGCTGCTGGCGCGGCGGTGGATGCGGCGCATGCTGCGCGCCGCGGCGCCGCCGCCGCCCACGGCGGGGCTCCCTCTCGACCTGCTCGCCGTCGCCGCGGGCGGCGGCGGCTCACCCGAGGCGGCTCTCGCACTAGTGACGGCCGAGCTCGACCGCGCGTCCCTCGCGCTGGACGAGGTCGAGACGGCGGCCGCGCAGTCGCTCGTGCGGCTCTCACGCGTCTCAGGAGCTCCGCTGGGTGCCCTGTGCCGAGCAGAGGCCGTGGAACGTCGTGCGGATGCCCGCGCGAGCGCGCGCGGCAGCGCGGAGAGGCTCGCAGTGCGCCTCATGCTGCCCCTGGGTGCGTGCATCCTGCCGTCGTTCGTGCTGCTGGGGGTCGTGCCGCTCCTGCTCGGCCTGCTCTCCTCCACACCCGCCTCGTGAGACGGGCTCTGCGCTGTTCTGCGGCGGCCATGCCTGCCGGCGCGCCCCACGTCGCAGACTGATCGGGTTCGTGCCACTGGACCGCCCGCCGCCTGCGGGCATGATCGCCCAAGGAGCACACCATGAGCACCGCCCTCCCATCCTCCTGCCCGCCGGCCGCGACTCGCGGGCCGAATACCGCCCGCCGCCGAGGCCGGGTGCGGCTCACCGACGATCGCGGTGCCGCGACCGCCGAGTACGCCATCGCGACCATGGCAGCAGTCGGCTTCGCGAGCCTGCTCGTCGTCATCATGCAGAGCGACGAAGTGCGCGGCATCCTCACCGACCTCGTGCGCACCGCGCTCACCGTCGGGTGAGAGACGACCGCGGGGCGGCCACGGCCGAGGTCGCGGTCGCCCTTCCCGCCGTCGCTCTCGTGCTCGTCGCCTGCCTGGGTGGACTGCTCGCCGCCACCGAACTCGTGCGCCTGCAACTGGCAGCGGCCGACGCCGCGCGACTGCTCGGTCGGGGCGAGTCCTCGGCGCTGGAGCACGTGCAGCGGGCGGTGCCCGGCGCGACGGTCTCGGCGAGCCGCTCTGACGGGCTCGTGTGCGTTGACGCGCGTTCCGCGCCCCGAGTGCTCGGCGTGCCGATCGCGGTGAGCGCGTCCTCGTGCGCGCTCGACGGAGGGTGGTGACGCGCGTGCCCCGATGGTCTGCAGACCGCGGTGCGGGCACGCCGCTCGTCGTCGGAGTGCTCGCAGCCGTGGTCATCGCCGGGCTCGCTCTCGTCGGCGCCGCGAGCGCCGTCTCGGGTGCGCAGCGGGTGGGGGCGGCCGCGGATGCCGCCGCGCTCGCCGCGGCGGACGTCATGCTCGGGTGGATCGCCGGCGATCCGTGCGAGATCGCCGCGCGCGTCGCGCGGGCCCACGACACCGCCCTCGTGGGCTGCCGCACCGAGGGCTTCAGCATGATCGTGACGGTGCGGGCCACCGTCCTCAGCGTGGCCGTGGAACGGACAGCACGGGCCGGGCCTCCCGGTGCCCGTGAGGTGCGCACTCGCGCACCCTGTGTATGGTGTGGCTGACCGCGGCTTCACGCCGCGCACCCCGTCGCGGTGCGGATCCCATCCCCGCGGCATCGAGAGCGACAGTAAAAGAGGAGCACCGTGTCAGGAGCCAAGAAGCTGGTCATCGTCGAGTCGCCTGCCAAGGCGAAGACGATCGGCAAGTACCTCGGCGACGACTACGAGGTGCAGGCCTCCGTCGGCCACATCCGTGACCTCATCGAGCCGAAGAACCTGCCTCCCGAGCTCAAGAAGGGCCCACTCGGCAAGTTCTCCATCGACGTCGAGAACGGCTTCGAGCCCTACTACGTGGTCTCCGATGCGAAGAAGAAGACCGTCGCCGACCTCAAGCGAGCCCTGAAGGGGGCCGACGAGCTCTGGCTCGCAACTGATGAGGACCGCGAGGGGGAGGCGATCGCCTGGCACCTGCTCGAAGTGCTCAAGCCCAAGGTCCCGGTCAAGCGCATGGTCTTTCACGAGATCACCTCCGAGGCGATCCAGCGCGCCGTCGATGCCACGCGCGACCTCGACACCGCGCTCGTCGACGCGCAGGAGACCCGGCGCATCCTCGACCGGCTGTACGGCTACGAGGTGAGCCCCGTGCTCTGGCGCAAGGTGGGCCCGGGGCTCAGCGCGGGCCGCGTGCAGTCGGCGGCGACCCGTCTCGTCGTCGACCGCGAGCGCGAGCGCCTCGCCTTCGTCACCGCGAACTATTGGGACCTCGACACGACGCTCGCGCCCGTCGGCGGCGATACGCCGTTCACAGCGCGACTCGGCAGGCTCGACGGCAAGAAGGTCGCCACCGGGCGCGACTTCACTGACCGCGGCGAGCTCAAGTCGGCCGAGACCGTCGCCCTCGACGAGTCCACGACAACATCGCTCGCCGCGGCGCTGCGCGACCCCGACCTCGCCGTCACGGTCGCGAACGTCGAATCGAAGCCGTACACGAGGCGGCCCGCCGCGCCGTTCACGACGTCGACGCTGCAGCAGGAGGCCGGCCGCAAGCTGCGGTTCACCGCGCGCCAGACCATGTCGGTCGCCCAGTCGCTCTACGAGAACGGCTACATCACCTACATGCGCACCGACTCGGTGACGCTCTCCCAGCAGGCCGTCGACGCCGCACGCGCGCAGGCCACCCAGCTGTACGGCGCCGACAGCATTCCCGAGAAGCCCCGCACCTACTCCGGAAAGTCGAAGAACGCCCAAGAGGCCCACGAGGCAGTGCGCCCCGCCGGAGACGTCTTCCGCACCCCCAGCGAGCTCGAGGGCACCCTGCGCGGCAACGACTGGAAGCTCTACGACCTCATTTGGAAGCGCACCGTCGCGAGCCAGATGGCCGATGCGCGCGGGCAGACCGCCTCGGTCACCATTCACGCGGGCCCCACGCCGCAGAGCGCTACCCCCGCCGGCGTCGTCGCCGAATTCGCGGCGAGCGGCACCGTCATCACCTTCCGCGGCTTCCTCGCGGCCTACGAGGAGAGCCGCGACGAGGAGCGCAACGCCGACGAGCGCGCCGAACCCACCGAGTCGAAGCTGCCCCCGCTCGAGGTCGGGCAGAGCCTCACGGTCGTCGAGGTCGAGCCCAAGGGGCATGAGACGAGCCCGCCCCCGCGGTACACCGAGGCGAGCCTCGTCAAGGCGCTCGAGGAGCGGGGCATCGGCCGCCCCTCGACCTACGCCGCCATCATCTCGACGATCGTCGACCGCGGCTACGTCACCCCTCGCGGCTCCGCCCTCGTACCTAACTGGATCGCCTTCTCGGTCGTGCGACTGCTCGAAGAGAACTTCGCCGACCTCGTCGAGTACGACTTCACGGCCGCCATGGAGGCCGACCTCGACCGCATCGCCAACGGCGAAGCCGACCGCACCGAATGGCTCACCGGCTTCTACTTCGGTGATGCCCACCAGCCCGGCCTGCGCCCCGTGATCGACAACCTCGGCGAGATCGACGCGAAGACCCTCAACTCGATGCCGCTCACCGACACCATCACGCTGCGCATCGGCAAGTACGGCCCCTACCTCGAGCTCGACGAAGGCGGGGAGACGCCGCGACGCGTCAACATTCCCGAAGAGCTCGCCCCCGACGAGCTCACCGCCGCCAAAGCGCAAGAGCTCGCCGACGCCCCCGTCATCGGCGACCGCGTTCTCGGGGTGAACCCCGAGACGGGCAAGAACGTCGTCGCCAAGACCGGGCGCTTCGGGCCCTACGTCACCGAGGTAGACCCCGAGCCGGAGGAGCCCGCCCAGCCCAGCGCTGCGACGTCCACTGCCGCGGAACCCGCCGTCGACCCTGCCACCGGCGAAGTGCTCGAGCCCGCACCGAAGAAGAAGGCGGCGCCCAAGAAGAAGGCGGGCGAGAAGCCGCGCACGGCATCCCTCTTCAAGGACATGGACCCCGAGACCGTCGACCTCGCGACCGCCCTGCGCCTGCTCGACCTGCCACGCCTTGTCGGGGAGGACCCGGAGAGCGGCGAGCCGATCACGGCGCAGAACGGCCGCTACGGCCCCTACCTCAAGAAGGGCACAGACTCGCGCTCGCTCGACGAGGAGGCCCAGATCTTCGACATCGACCTCGCGGGAGCACTCGCCAAGTTCGCCGAGCCGAAGTACGGCGCCCGCAAGGCCGCGAGCGCCCTCAAGGAGTTCGACGCCGACCCGGTCAGCGGCAAGCCGATCAAGCTCAAAGACGGCCGCTTCGGCCCCTACGTCACTGACGGCGAGACCAACGCGACCGTGCCGCGCGGCGAAGACCCGATGGAGGTCGACTTCGAGCGTGCCGTTCAGCTCATCGCCGACAAGCGCGCCAAGGGGCCCGCCAAGAAGCCCGCCAAGCGTGCATCGACCGCCACCAAGAAGGCGCCGGCCAAGAAGACGACGGCCAAGAAGGCCACGGGCGCGTCGAAGGCCGCGCCGAAGCCTGCACCGAAGAAGAAGTGAGTCGCATCGCATGACCGGGCTCTTCCTGACCCTCGAAGGCGGTGACGGCTCCGGCAAGAGCACCCAGATGGGAGCCCTCACCGCGTGGCTCGAGCAGCAGGGGCGCACGGTCGTGCAGTCGCGCGAGCCCGGCGGCACCGACCTCGGCCTCGAGCTGCGCGAGATCGTCCTGCACCGCCGAGGGTTCATCGCTCCGCGCGCCGAAGCCCTGCTCTACGCAGCCGATCGCGCGCACCACATCGCGACCATCGTGCGGCCCGCACTCGAGAGAGGCGACGTCGTCATCCAGGATCGCTACCTCGACTCCTCCGTCGCCTACCAGGGCGCGGGGCGCGTGCTCGAGGCGAACGAGGTTCGCGACCTCTCCCTGTGGGCCACGGAAGGGCTGCTGCCCGACCTCACCGTCCTGCTCGACCTCGACCCGGCCGTGGGCCGCGAGCGCCTCACCGAGAGCCGCACGCGCTACGACCGCCTCGAGGCGGAGGAGGCCGACTTCCACGAGAGGGTGCGTGCCGCGTACCTCGGGCTCGCCGAGGCCGAGCCCGAGCGGTTCCTCGTGCTCGATGCGACCCTGCCCGTCGAGCAGCTGCAGCAGAGCATCCGCGACCGGGTGTCGCACCTGCTCGCCTAGAGTGGCCGCATGAGCGCGTGGGACGAGCTGACCGGGCAGGAGGCGGCCATCCGCGCCCTGCAGGAGGCCGCAGCCGACCCCGACTCGATGACCCACTCCTGGCTCATCACGGGCCCGCCCGGGTCCGGGCGCTCCAACCTCGCCTACGCGTTCGCGACCGCTCTGCTCAGCGGGCTGACCCCTGATCCCGCCGTGACCGCGACGACGGAGGCGCAGGTCGCCGCGCGCACGCATCCCGACCTCGCCGTGCTCGCGACCGACCGCGTCATCATCTCGATCGACGAAGTGCGGCAGCTCGTCTCGCAGAGTCAGTTCTCGCCCTCCGTCGCTCCCTACCGCGTCATCGTCATCGAAGACGCCGACCGCATGACCGAGCGCACCTCGAACGTGCTCCTCAAGGCGCTGGAAGAGCCGCCGCCGCGCACCGTGTGGATCCTCTGCGCGCCCAGCGCGGCCGACCTCATCCCCACCATCCGCTCCCGCGTGCGCACCATCCGCCTGCGCGTGCCGAGCGTCGCCGAGGTCGCGGACCTGCTCGTGCGCCGCGACGGCATCGCCCCCGCGCTCGCCGAGCAGGCCGCTCGAGAGGCGCAGACCCACATCGGCATGGCGCTGCGCCTCGCGACCGACCCGGATGCCCGTGCCCGCCGCACGCGCAGCCTCGAGCTCGCCCTCGGCGTGACCTCGGTGAGCGGGGCCGTGCTCGCCGCCGAGCAGCTCGTCGCTATCGCGACGGAGGACGCGAAGGCGTTCACGGTCGAGCGCGAGGCGGAGGAGCGCGAGGCCGCACTGCGGCAGCTCGGCGTCGAACCCGGCGGCACCGTTCCGCCCGCACTGCGGTCGACGCTGAAGAACCTCGAGGAGGACCAGAAGAGGCGCGCGACGCGCTCCGTGCGAGACGGTGTCGACCGTGTGCTCGTCGACCTGCTCTCGCTCTACCGCGACATCCTTCTCGTCCAGCTCGGTGCGGGCCTCGAGCTCGTCAACGAGTCCCTGCGCCCCGCTGTGGAGCGTGCCGCGCAGACCCTGAGCCCGGCGGCCGCCCTCGGAGCGATGGACGCGATCGCCCTCGCGCGGCACCGCGTCGCCGGCAACACGCCGCCGGCCCTCGCGCTCGAGGCGATGATGGTCGCGGCGAGCGGCAGGGTTCCCGCACTAGGCTCGCTCGCGTGACGCGACGCCCCCTCCTCGCCAGCCTCCTCCTCGTTCCCGTACTGCTGCTCAGCGGGTGCGTGCCGCCGTGGCTCGCCACCGTCCTCGGCGGCGGCGACACCTCCACCCCTACGGGCGAGGAGGTCGCCGACGAGCTGCGGCCGTACTACACGCAGGTTCTCGCGTGGCGGGATTGCGGCGGCGGTGCGCAGTGCTCGACGGCCCTCGCGCCCCTCGACTGGCAGAACCCTGGAACGGGCGAGCACGTCGAACTCGCCCTCGTGCGCCACCCGGCGGCGAGCGGCGCGCCCCAGGGTTCGCTGTTCATCAACCCGGGTGGCCCGGGCGCCTCCGGGTTCGACTTCGTGCGCGACAGCGTCGACTTCGCGGTGAGCACCGAGCTGCGCGAGCAGTTCGACATCGTCGGCTGGGACCCTCGCGGGGTCGGCCGATCGAGCGCCGTGACCTGCTACACCGAGACGAGCGAGCAGGACGAGTTCATCTACGGAATCCCCGACTCCGAGCCGGGAAGCCCCGAGTGGGAGGCGGAGGTCGTCGACGCCTCGCTCGACTTCATCGCCGCGTGCGAGCAGAACACCGGCCCGCTGCTCGAGTTCGTCGACACCGAGAGCACGGTGCAGGATCTCGACCTTCTGCGCGCGATCGTCGGCGACGAGGCCCTCCACTACTTCGGCTACTCCTACGGCACCGAGATCGGTGCGCGGTACGCCGACCGGTTCCCCGACAGAGTCGGCCGCCTCGTGCTGGACGGTGCGACCGACCCCACGACGACCACCTTCGAGGTCGTGCTCGCGCAGTCCGCCGGGTTCGAGCAGGCGTTGCGCGCGTACCTCGAAGGATGCCCGAGCCTCGGCGAGTGCCCCTTCACGGGCGGGGTGGAGGAGAGTCTCGACCTCATCCGCCAGCTGTACGACCGCCTGGGCGAGGAGCCCATCGAGGCGGAGGACGGCCGCTTCTTCGACAGCGCCGTGCTCGACATCGCCATCGCGACGGCACTCTACGACGAAGGCTCGTGGAGCTTCCTCAGTGAGACGTTCAGCGAGCTGCGCACCGGCGAGGTCGCCACGGGCTTCCTGCTCGCCGACTTCTACTACGGCCGCGAGGGTGGGCGCTACATCGACAACTCGCTCGAAGCGTTCATCGCCATCAACTGCCTCGACTATCCGGTCGAGACCGACCGGGACGTCATCGCCGAGCAGAACGAGCGCATTCGGGAGGTCGCCCCGACCACGGCCGACCCCTCACCGCTCGGCGACGTCATCTGCGCCAACTGGCCGTACGCCTTCGAGGGCGACCTCGAGCCCGTGCGCGCCGCCGGCGCGCCACCGATCCTCGTCATCGGCACCACCGGTGACCCGGCCACTCCCTACGAGTGGGCCGAGGCGCTGGCCGAGCAGCTCGAGAGCGGTGTGCTCGTCACCTACGTCGGCGAAGGCCACATCGCCTACGACGAAGGCGACCCGTGCATCAACGGGCTCGTCGACGACTACCTGCTCACGGGCGAGGTGCCCGCGAGCGATCCGGTCTGCAACGGGTAACGGGTGTGCGCGGCCGCCCGCGCGATGGGATAAACTCGTGAGCCGTGCCCGGTGGAACCGGGTCACGCCGCCTTAGCTCAGTCGGCAGAGCGATTCACTCGTAATGAATAGGTCCCGGGTTCGATTCCCGGAGGCGGCCCGTAAGCCAGTTCTTCCACAGTGGTCGATCCTGGTGCGCCGATGCTGACGCATCGCGGGGTTCGATTCCCGGAGGCGGCCCTGACAAACTTGCTGCGCTACTCGTCCGCGTCACCGAGAGGATGCGCATGAACGCCGTGGGTCTCGACGGCGGCCGCCTCGCGGGCCCGCTCGGCACCGCGCTCGCCGTCGCGGCGACGGTGCTCGCCGGCGTGGGCGTCGCGACGCAGTCGCGCGTCAACGGCGAGCTCGGGCAGCGCTTCGACGACGGCTTCACGGCCGCGCTCGTCTCCTTCTCCTCCGGCTGGGTGCTGCTGCTCGTGATCGTGCTCTCGACTCGGCGCGGCCGTGCGGCGGTGCGGCGCATCCCCGCGGCGCTGCGGGCAGGCGAGCTGCCCTGGTGGATGCTGCTCGGCGGTGCGGCCGGTGGCTTCTTCGTGCTCTCGCAGGGCCTCGTGGCGGGCATCCTCGGGGTGGCGATCTTCACCGTCGCACTCGTCTCGGGCCAGACGGTGACGGGAATGGTCGCGGATGCCCGGGGCTTCGCCGGGGCGCGCGTGACACCTCCCACGCTCGCGCGCCTGAGCGGCGCGGCACTCACGGTGCTCGCGGTGGCGGTGGCGGTCGCGGGCGAACTGGGCGGGAGCATCCCGTGGCCGGCGCTCATCCTGCCGCTCCTCGCGGGAGTCGGCGCGGGCATGCAGCAGGCGATGAACGGTCGCGTGCGGCAGGTGAGCGGCTCTCCGCTCGCGGCGACGCTCGTGAACTTCACGGTCGGCACAGCAGCGCTCCTCGTCGTGACCGTCATCAGCCTCGCCGTCAACGGTCTGCCCGAGCAGCCGCCGACCGAGGCGTACCTCTACGCGGGTGGCGCTGTCGGTGTCGTCTTCATCGCGATCCAGGCGGCCGCGGTCGCGCGCGTCGGCGTGCTGCTGCTCGGCATGTGCCTCGTGCTCGGGCAGCTCATGGCGGCGGTCGTGTTCGACTCCGTCGCGGCGATCGGCCCTGCGCTGCAGCCTCAGACCGTCGCCGCCGTCGTGCTCACCGCGGTGGGCATCGTCGTGGCGACGCTCGACCGCTGGCGGCGGCCGCGCACCGTGCTGGCGACGTCTCCAGCCCCGGGCTCCGCCGGGCCTACTCCTCGTCGGCCGTGAAGCCGAGGGCGAGCGAGTTCATGCAGTAGCGGTCGCCCGTGGGGGTGCCGAAGCCGTCGGGGAACACGTGGCCCAGGTGCGAGCCGCACGCGGCGCAGCGCACCTCGGTACGGGTCATGCCGAGCGAGGTGTCCTCGAGCAGCTCGACGGCGTCGGGGCGAACCGACTCGTAGAAGCTCGGCCAGCCGCAGCCCGAGTCGAACTTGGTGCCGGCCTGGAACAGTTCGGCGTTGCACGCTCCGCACGTGTAGATGCCGCTGCGGCTCTCGTCGAGCAGCTCTCCCGTCCACGCGCGTTCGGTGCCGGCCTCGCGCAGCACCTGATATCGCTCCTCGCCGAGCTCGGCCCGCCACTCGTCCTCGGTCTTCTGCACGGCGTAGCTCTGGTCGTTCTGGGCGGTCGTGTCGTCACTCATGGGGTTCCCCGCTTCTCGCCCGGCCTCGGGCGGTTGGTCTGCACCCCATTAAACTCGCATTCGTGCCCGAGACTTCCCCGATGTTGCGGACGTGGGGCGAGCTGAGCCTCGACGAGTTCTTCGAGATCGCGCGCGTGCGCACCGAAGTGTTCTTCCTCGAGCAGCGCATCGACGAGGAGGAGCTCGACGAGCGCGACCGCGAGGAGACCACCGAGCACGTCTGGATCTCCGATGATCGCGGCGTGGCCGCCTACCTGCGCGTCGTCGTCGACGCGCAGCCGCAGGAGGGCAATCGGGATGCCCGGCGTCTCGTCGGCCGCGTCGTCACCCGCGCCGACCGACGGGGGGAGGGGCTCGCGAGGCGCCTCATCGAGCATGTCATCGAGCGGCACGGCCACGAGCCGTTGGCGCTGCACGCCCAGAGCTACATCCAGCCGCTGTACGCCGCGCTCGGCTTCGAGCCGTACGGCGACGAATATGTCGAGGCGGGCATCCCGCACGTCTCCATGTACCGCGCCGCGACCGCATAGCGCCTTCGAAGGTGCGACGGCTAGCCTGACCGGTGTTCTTCGGCGCGTCGACGCGCCCTCAGCCTGTCGTACAGAAGGGCCTCTCGTGCTCCGTCGCTTCCGCCGCCGACTCGGCACTGCGGGTCTCGCCCTCGCGGTGGCCGCGGCCGTGGGGCTGGGCCTCTCGGTCGGTGCAGAGACGGAGAGGGCCGCGGCGGCCTCCGTCGACGAGTGCGCGGTGCAGGATGCTCGGCTCGAGTGGGGCTTCAAAGAGAGCTTCCGCGCCTACGTGAGCGGCTCGATCGCGAACGGCGAGTGGCAGGCGGCCGACGGCGCCACCTACGCGACGCCCTCCTTCACGTTCGGGGAGGGCTCCGGCGCCGTCGCCTCGGGCTCGGCGACGGCCGAGCTTCTCTTCGCGGGCAGCATCCGCTTCACCGGGCACGGCGACATTCTCGACACGACCGTGAGCATGCCCCGCGTCGCCCTCGCGGACGCCGCGTCGGGGCTGCTCGTGCTCGACGTCGTCGGCACGACGCAGGAGGGCGCCGAGGTCGCGGCGCGGGGGGTCGAGTTCGCGAGCCTCGACCTGACGGCGGCCACGCGCTCCGTGGCGGACGGCGTGCTGACCGTCGAGGGCATCGCGGCCGCCCTCACCGAGGACGGTGCGGCGGCCTTCGGCACCTACCCGGCGGGGGAGCCGCTCGACCCGATCACGATCGTCGCGCCGCTCGACCCAGCCTGCGCGGCCGAGGTCGAGGCGGACCTCGTGGTGTCTGGAGGGGCCTCGTGGGTCGCGCCCGCGCTGACCGGGGCGGGCGTCGTTCTCGCCCTCGCGGTGCTCACGGTGGGCGGGATCACGGTCGTGCGTCGCCGCCGCGCGCCGTGAGCATGCGGAGGTCGACGGCCGCCCCGGCGCGTTCGCGTGACACAATGCGGGCGTGAGCACGACCGCCGAGCGCTACCGGCGCTTCGCCCGGGAGGCGGCGCCCCGGTCGCCCACCTATGCGGGCTGGGCAGAGGCGCTCGCCGCCGATGAGGCGAGCATCGCGCTGATCGATGCGCTGCCCGTGGCGAGCCGTCAACCCGTGCTCATCCTCACCGCCGCGCGCTTCGCGGGCCTCGCACCGCACGAGAGCATCGCGCCATGGGTGCGGGAGCACTGGCCGGCCGTAGCCGGCATCGCCCGGCAGCGCGCGACACAGACCAACGATCCGCGGCGCACGGCGCCGCTCGTGGCCGCGCTGCAGCGCATCGAGGGGCCGGTCGCGCTGCTCGAAGTCGGCGCGTCGGCGGGTCTCACACTCCTTCCCGACCGCTACAGCCACGTGTTCGAGCGGGGAAGTGCGCTCCACCGCCTCGATCCGGAGGACGGCGCGTCGGCGCTCGAGCTGCGCTGCGCTCTCGGAGAGAGCGTGCCGGTGCCGACCCGCCTGCCCCGCATCGTCTGGCGTGCGGGGCTCGAGCGGCAGCCACTGCCCTGGGGCGACGCGGAGGCGGAGCGCTGGTTGCGCACGCTCGTCTGGCCGGAGGAGCGCGACCGAGCGCTGCAGCTGAACCAGGCCATGACGATCGCCCGTCGAGAGCCGCCGCGACTCGTCGCGGGCGACGCCCTCGACGGGTTGCCCGCGCTCGCCGCGCAGGCGCCGAGCGGCGCCACGCTCGTCGTGTGGAGCCCCGCCGTGCTCGTCTACCTCGACCCGGCGCGGCGCGAGCGGTTCCACGACCTCGCCACTGCGCTGCCCGGCCACTGGATCTCTCTCGACGGCCGCCGCGTTCTCGAGCGCGTGGGTGAGAGCGCGGACGCCCTCCTGCCCGGCCCGGACGACGACTTCATCCTGAGCGTCGATGGCCGCGCCGCGGCCGTCGTGTCACCTCACGGCGACCGCCTCGAGCGCTGGGCACCCGAGGGGCGGACTCAGGAGTCCGGAGCGTAGATCGCTCGCGCGAGGGCGTCCAGCATGAGCGGTGTGCGCGGCCCGAAGCTCAGGATCTCGCCGTCCGCCATGTCGACGAAGCGACGGTTCTCTCCCGCGCGCGTCAGGGCGATCGCGGGCTTCGCGGCGAGGAGCCCCTCGACTCCGCCCACGCTCTCGAGCCCGTCGGTCATGACGAGGATGAGGTCGGGGTCGGCCGCGATGAGAGCCTCGTCCGTCATGGGGCGCAGGCCCTGCCAGCCGATCTCCCCGGCCACGTCGATGCCTCCGACGCCCTCGATGAGCTCGTCTGCACCCGACTCCTCGCCGAAGAGGTAGTAGATGCGCGAGGCGCCACGCAAGTAGAGAAAGAGGATGCGCACGCGATCGGCGGTGTCGGTCGGTGCGATGGAGGCGATCTCGTCGACGACGGCGTCGACCTCGGCGTCGAGCTGCGCGGCCAGCACCTCGCCCGTCGCGGGCGCCCCGAGCGCCGCGGCCACCTGCCGCGCGAGCTCGGCGGGGGCGCCGAGCCCTGGCTCAGCATCCACGTAGACGACCGTGACGCCCGCATCGCGCAGCTGCACGACCACGTCGGTCGGCCCGATCGTGCCATCGGTGATGACGATGCTCGGGCGCAGCGCGAGCATCGACTCGCTGTTGATGGCGTGGCCGCTGCTCGTCACGACGGGTAGGCCGTCTGCCTCGGGAAAGGTCGTCGAGATGTCGCGGCCGACCACCGAGTCGCCGAACCCGAGCGCGAACACGGTCGAGGCGATCGACCCGGCGATGTCGAGCGGCAGGATGCGGCTCGTGTCGTCGACGGTCACCTCGACGTCGCCGGCGAGATCGCGAGAGACCACCGTGGTCGGCAGCTGCTGCGCCGGTGCCTCCGCCACGGGGGTGATCGAGGCCGTCTCGAGCACTGCGGTCGACGGGCCCACGTGATCCCGCGGGTTCTCGAGCACGTCGAGCTCGGCCAGCGGCGGTCGAGGAGTGATCGAGGCAGGCGACTCGGCCACGGGCCCCGCCGTGCCCGTCGTGCAGGCCGAGAGCACGGCGACGCACAGGAGCGTCGCGAGCGCGCGGGGAAGCAGGGAGGTCATGGGGGTCCGAAACGGGGCTGGGGCGCGCTCGGGGCGACGCCGGTCGACTGAGGCAACCCTAACCGAGTTGGCTGGGCACCTGCCCGGCCGTGGGCGAGCCGCCACGGTCGGGCTCGCGAGGCTCCTAGGGTGTGGGTATGGATGCCCGATCCGACGCCCTCGACGAGCCCGCGCGCCGCGTGCTCGAGTTCGAGCGCGACTGGTGGGGCCACAGCGGCGCGAAGGAGCTGCGCATCCGTCGTGACTTCGGCTGGAGCGCCGCCCGCTACTATCAGGTGCTGAACGCCGTGATCGACACCGATGTCGCCGCACGCTACGACCCGGTGCTGGTCGGTCGCCTGCGGGAGGTGCGGCAGCAGCGCTCCCAGCAGCGCCGCACGCGGCGCCCCTCGACGACCGGCGCAGCCTGACCCGCCCCCACCTCAGCCGAAAGGCTTCACGATGGCCGAGTACGACCCCGATCGTTTCGACGACGTGCCCGACTCCCTCGGGCGCGTCGGCGCGCACCGGGCGCCGCGTCGGCGGGGTCGCGGCTGGATCGCGGTGGCGTGGGCCCTGCTCGCGAGCGGCGCGCTCGTCGTTGCCGGGCTCTACAGCCTCTCCCTCGTGAGCGACAGCGTGACCTTCGAGATCCCGGGCTTCTCCGAGCCCGAGCCCATGCCGACCCCCGAGCCCACGCCGACGATGACGCCCACGGCGGACCCGGTCCTGGACCCGAGCGCCGTCGACCTTCCGAGCGGTTTCACGATCACCGTCCTCAATGCGACACCGTTCGAGGGCCTCGCCGCTCAGGGCGGCGCCGAGCTCTCCGAGGCCGGCTGGCCCGTCGGCACGACGACGAATGCCGCGCAGGACGACTTCCCCGACACGGTCGTGTTCTACTCCGACCCGGCCAACGAAGGCTTCGCCCGCGGCATCGCGCAGCAGTTGCGTGTTGCCGACATCGAGCTCTCCGACGCCTTCCCCGGTGCTCCCATCACCGTCGTGCTCGGCGCGGACTACTCGGCACGCGGCTGACGCCCGGCCCCGGGCATCCCGAATCGGCGTTACGCCGACGTTTCGACTCTGTGAAGAGTGCTCGCGGCCCCTGGTGACGGTCGTGCTGCGGTGGTTAGCATCGCTCCACGCACAGCAAGGAGTCACCGCATGACCAAGGGAACCGTCAAGTGGTTCAACGCCGAGAAGGGCTTCGGCTTCATCACTCTCGAGGGAGGGGAGCAGGACGTCTTCGTCCACTACTCGGCCATCGACATGCCCGGCTACAAGGTTCTCGAAGAGGGTCAGGCGGTGAGCTTCGAGGTGGGCACCGGCTCGAAGGGCCCTCAGGCCGAAGGCGTCACCGTCCTCTGACGGCGCGCCCGCTTCGCGCCTCACCTCCCGCCTCCGCCTGCGCGGTTACGCTGTCGCCATGAGGATGCGCGCACGCAGTCGCTGGTCGGCAGCGGTCGGCGTGCTCGCGGCCCTCGCCCTGGCCAGCGGGTGCGCCGCTGAGCGCGAGTTGCCGGTGCCGACGGCGACGCCCGAGTACGTGCCGGTGTTCGAGGAGCCCGAACCGTACACGCTCGCCCCGCTAACGGGAGAGCAGGTGGCGCCCGGCTCGCTCGACCACCCCTCGATCGCAGCGAAGATCGACAACAACATCAACGCCCGCCCCCAGATCGGCCTCGGGCGGGCCGACATCGTCTACGAGATCCTCGTGGAGGGCGGCGCCACGCGCCACATCGCCGTGTGGCACTCCGACATTCCCGACGAGATCGGCCCGATCCGCTCCGTACGACCGGTCGACCCCGACGTCGTGTCGCCGTTGGGCGGCGTCTTCGCGTACTCGGGCGGTCAGTACCGGTTCGTCGTCGCGATGCAGAACGCTCCCGTGTACAACGCGATCCACGGGCAGGCAGACACCGCGGAGACCATCTTCCGCGGCACCAACGCCCCGGCCCCGCACAACGTCATCGTGCGCGCGCCGCAGATCGTGGCGCAGCAGGGCAGGCTCGACCCGCCTCCGCAGCTGTTCGCCTTCGCGGAGAGCGTCGCCGCGGCGACCGCCACGAAGGAGGGCTCGCCCACGGCCCGCATCGGGCTGCAGTTCTCCGTCGGCAACACGCCCGCGTGGGAGTGGAACGCCGAGAGCGAGCGCTGGGTGCGCTTCATGCACGGCGGCGCCGTCGATCGGGATGCCTCGGGCGACCAGCTCGCCGCCGTCAACGTCGTGACGCTCCGGGTGCCCGTGCAGGTCATCCAGAGCATTCCGACGGTCGGTCTGCGGGGCTCGGGCGACGCGTGGGTCTCCACGGGCGGGGGCACCGTGCGCGCCCAGTGGTCGAAGAGCGGCCTCACCGACACCATCCGTCTGCTCGACGAGCACGGAGTCGCCGTGCGCCTCGCGCCCGGCAATACGTGGGTCGAGCTCGTCCCCCTCGCGGGCGACGTGACCTTCCGCGCCCCCTAGCCCCACCCCGCTTCCCGCCAGATCTGACGGGAACGGGCGCTCGCCAAATGCCTGAGCGCCCATTCGGGTCAGATCTGGCTCACGGCGGGTCGTGTTGGCTTGCACTCGAAGGGTGCGAGTGCCAGAATCAGTTAGCACTCGCGATAGCCGAGTGCCAGAGCTACTGCACGTGATACGTCCGGGAGGGACGAAAGACACCCATGGCTAAATTGATTGCTTTTGACGAAGAGGCCCGCCGCGGCCTCGAGCGCGGCCTGAACATCCTGGCCGACGCAGTGCGCGTCACCCTCGGCCCGCGCGGCCGCAACGTCGTGCTGGAGAAGAAGTGGGGCGCCCCCACGATCACCAACGACGGCGTCTCCATCGCCAAGGAGATCGAGCTGGAGGACCCGTTCGAGAAGATCGGTGCCGAGCTGGTCAAGGAGGTCGCGAAGAAGACCGATGACGTCGCCGGCGACGGTACGACGACCTCGGTCGTGCTCGCCCAGGCGCTCGTGCGCGAGGGCCTGCGCAACGTCGCGGCCGGCGCCGACCCCATCAGCCTCAAGCGCGGCATCGAGAAGGCCACGCAGGCCGTCTCGGCCCAGCTGCTGAAGAACGCCAAGGAGGTCGAGACCAAGGAGGAGATCGCCGCCACCGCGAGCATCTCCGCCGCCGACCCCGAGATCGGCGCGCTCATCGCCGAGGCCATCGACAAGGTGGGCAAGGAGGGCGTCGTCACGGTCGAGGAGTCGAACACCTTCGGCACCGAGCTCGAGCTCACCGAGGGTATGCGCTTCGACAAGGGCTACCTCTCGGCGTACTTCGTCACCGACCCCGAGCGCCAGGAAGCGGTCTTCGAAGACCCCTACGTGCTCATCGTCAACGGCAAGATCTCGGCGATCAAGGACCTGCTCCCCGTCGTGGACAAGGTGATCCAGAGCGGCAAGCAGCTGCTCATCATCGCCGAGGACGTCGAGGGCGAGGCCCTTGCGACGCTCGTGGTCAACAAGATCCGCGGCATCTTCAAGTCGGTCGCCGTCAAGGCTCCCGGCTTCGGCGACCGCCGCAAGGCCATGCTGCAGGACATCGCGATCCTCACCGGCGGTCAGGTCATCAGCGAGGAGGTCGGTCTCAAGCTCGAGAACGCCACCCTCGACCTGCTGGGCCGCGCGCGCAAGGTCGTCATCACGAAGGACGAGACGACGATCGTGGAGGGCGCCGGCGAGGCCGACGCCATCGCGGGCCGCGTCAAGCAGATCCGCGCCGAGATCGAGAACACCGACAGCGACTACGACCGCGAGAAGCTCCAGGAGCGCCTCGCGAAGCTCGCCGGCGGCGTCGCCGTCATCAAGGCGGGTGCCGCGACCGAGGTGGAGCTCAAGGAGCGCAAGCACCGCATCGAGGATGCCGTGCGCAACGCCAAGGCCGCCGTCGAGGAGGGCATCGTCGCCGGTGGTGGCGTCGCCCTCATCCAGGCGGGCAAGATGGCCTTCGAGTCGAAGGAGCTCACCGACCTCGTCGGTGACGAGGCGACGGGTGCGAACATCGTCCGCCTCGCCGTCGACTCGCCGCTCAAGCAGATCGCGCTCAACGCCGGCATGGAGGCGGGTGTCGTTGCCGAGAAGGTGCGCAACCTTCCCATCGGGCACGGCCTCAACGCCGCGACCGGCGAGTACGGCGACATGCTCGCCGCCGGCATCGCCGACCCGGTGAAGGTGACGCGCTCGGCGCTGCTCAACGCCGCGTCGATCGCCGGGCTGTTCCTCACGACGGAGGCCGTCGTGGCAGACAAGCCGGAGAAGAACCCGCAGCCGATGGGCGACCCTTCGGGGGGCATGGACTTCTAGTCCAGCCAGCTCACTGCACCGACAACGGGGCGGCATCCCTCACGGGATGCCGCCCCGTTTCGTGTGTGCGGCAGGCGGCACTGCTCAGGCGGCGTCGCGCGCCTCGGCGAGACCGACGAAGAGCTGGGTGTTGAAGTCGTACGCGACCATGACCTCGTCGATCACGCGCTCGCGCTCGTCGTCGTTCCACGCGACGGTATCGAGCTGATGCCGGTAGGTGTCCTTGAAGGCGCCCGGGTCGGCAATCTGGTCGAAGAGGTAGAAGCCGATGCCGTTGGTCTCGAATCCGAAGCGCCGCGCCATGACCTTTGCGATGTACTGGCCGCCGGAGAGGTCGCCGAGGTAGCGCGTGTAGTGGTGGGCGACATAGCCCGCGGGCCAGGTGGCGGCGACCTCGAGGATGCGCGCCGCGTATCGGCGCGTGATCTCGAGCGGCGCGATGCGCGCGCGCCAGTCGCCGCCGTGAAGGAACGCCAGGTCGTTCTCGAGCGCGGGCAGGCGCGTGAGTGCGGGGGAGAGGAAGGGTGCGACGTCGGGGTTCTCGCGCATCGCCGGCTGCACGCTCTCCAGGGCCTCGTAGATGACGTAGTGCTGCTCGACGAGGGCGACGTAGTCCTCCCGGGAGCCCGCCCCCGCCATGAGGTCGCTCATGAACGTGGCGCTCTCACTGCTGCTGTGCCCACGAGCGGTGCGCTCACGCACGAGGCGCGAGAAGGGGATGACGTCAGGCTCGGGTGCGGTCACGGTGATCTCCAGGCTAGGTAAGGCGCACCTAACCTATCGCTCACCCGAGCGAGGCGCCAGAGGTCGAGCGGCCAGAGTCTGAGATACCGAGGGTCCGGGCGCTCGCGACGCTAGTCGTGGGCACGAGGCTCGATCCCGAGCGCCGCGCACGCGCGATCGTAGAGCACGACGATCTCCCGTCGAATCTGCGGCCGAGCGCTGATGGGTGCCGTCCACTCCACCCGCAGAGGGTGCTCCGCCCCCTGGCTCGCGTCTGTCTCGTACACCCACTCTCCCGCCTCGCCGTCGACGCCGACCATGCGCGCACGCACGGCAGCGCGATCACCGAACGCTCGGGCGATGAGCAGGTTGTCGTCGGCGTGATCCCCGTTCATGTGGGTGAGCACGCCCGCGACGATGGCGGGGTCGAAACTGGTCACACCCACCAGACTAGGGCGCGGAGCATCGGTCAGCGCAGGAAGAGCCGGGCGTTCTGATGCTCTATCTCGGCGTAGTGCTGCCCCGCGTGCGCGAGCGCCTCGGTCAGGGCGCCGAGTGACTGCTCGACCCGCTGCTGCGTCGCGCTCCAGTCAGCGACGAGCGATTGGAAGGCGCTCGCGGCGGAGCCCGTCCACGATCCCTGCAGCGACACGAGCTGGTTCTGCAGCGCGGCGACCTCTGCCTGGATGCGCCCGATCGACCCGCGGGCTGCGCCCGTTGCCGAGATCACCGCATCGCTGTCCACCTGATATCGCGTCATGACGTCCTCCTGTCCCGCAAGGGCGAGCCCCCCGCTGCACAGCAGAGTAGGAGCGCGCGTCAGGAGCCGGATGCCGCGTCGGCCCCCTGCTCACCTGCGGGTGTCTCGTCGCTCTTGGGGAGGAGCGGCAGGGTGACTCGGAAGGTCGCGCCGCCGCCCGGGGTGTCGACAACGTCGATGCGGCCATGGTGGTGATCGACGATGGAGGCAGCGATCGCGAGACCGAGACCAGAGCCGCCTGTGTCTCGGGCCCGCGAGGAGTCGGCGCGGAAGAAGCGCTGGAAGATCTTCTCCTTCAACTGCGGCGGGATGCCCTCGCCATGGTCGACGACCGCGATCGTGCCGAGTCCCAAGAGAGGGTCCGCCCCTACCGCGATCTCGAGCGGAGACCCCTCGGGCGTGAACCGCACCGCGTTGCCGATGAGGTTGGTGATCACTTGGCGCAACTTGTTCTCCTCGCCGAGCACCACGGCGGGCGCGGGAGGTGAGGAGGCCTCGGGGGCCTCGGGCTCGGTCACCACCGAGCGGCCTCGGCGGCGACGCAGTCGCGCGAGAGCCGAGCCGGCCAGCGCGATCGCGCCGGTTGGGGCTGGGGCGCTCGGCGACTCGGCGGGGTCGGCGTGAGCGGTGCGGCTCGCAGCCTCGGGGGCGTCGGCCGGGGCATCCTTCTCGATCGCCTCGCCCTCGGGTGCGTACTCGTCGAGGACGACCGTCACCTCGCGGTCCGGTGCGCCCGCCATGGCGTCGAGGGCCGCATCGCGAGCGAGGTCGGCCAGGTCGACGGGCGCCAGCTCGAGAGGGCGCGACTCGTCGAGCCGCGCGAGCTCGAGCAGGTCGGCCACGAGGGCGCCCATGCGCACGGCCTCCTTCTCGATGCGCTCCATCGCCTGAGCGACATCCTCGGGCTTCTGCAGGGCTCCCATGCGGTACAGCTCGGCGTAGCCCCGCACCGAGACAAGCGGAGTGCGCAACTCGTGGCTGGCGTCGCCGACGAAGCGTCGCATCTGGCTGATCGTCGCGGCGCGGTCGGCGAACGCCCGGTCGATGCGCGAGAGCATCGTGTTGAGAGAGCGGTTGAGTCGGCCGACCTCGGTGTTGGGGGTCGCTCCGCCCAGTCGCTGGCTGAAGTCGCCTCCCGCAAACCGCGCGGCCGTCGCCTCCACGTCGCGCAACGGTCGGAACGTGGAGGTCACGAGCAGGCGCGTCAGGGCAGCGCTGAGGATGACGACGACGAGACCGAAGCCCAGGAAGATCGAGGCGAACGACCCGATCACGCCGTTCGTGTCGGCCAGGTCGGCGCCGATCACGAGGGTCGCGGCGTGCGTCGTCTCCGACTCGCTGTCGACGACGGCGAGAGGGAAGGTCGCCACGCGCCACTGGGTCGTGCGGTCCTGGCTCGCGACGGTGATGCCGCCCTCGACGCGCTCGAGGTACTCGGCGGTCAGTCGCGAGACGTCGGGTGCGCGATCCCGGCTCGCGGAGCCCACGTTGTCGTCGATGATGACGCCGTCCCCGGCGACGGCGCCGAAGTAGAACTGGCTGGAGAAGACAGACGGAGTCAGCTCGTCGAAGGAGGCGAAGTCTTCGAGGCTGAAGGTCGCGGGCGACTGCGGCACCTGCTCTTCGGCGACCTGCAGCAGCTGCCGGTCGACTTCGTCGACGAGCGTGCGCTGCAGCACCGTGAGGGTGCCCATGCCGACGACGAGCAGACCTACGGTGACGACGAGGACGGTCACGCCGGTGATCTTGGAGCGTAGGGAGATGCCCTCCCACCACTGCGTCAGCTGCTCATGCATCGGGAGCCAAGGCTAGACCTTGGCCGCCTTGAGCATGTAGCCGAACCCCCGCTTGGTCTGGATGAGCGGCTCATCGGTGTGCTGGTCGAGCTTGCGGCGCAGGTACGAGATGTAGCTCTCGACGATGCCAGCGTCGCCGTTGAAGTCGTACTCCCACACGTGGTCGAGAATCTGCGCCTTCGAGAGCACACGGTTGGGGTTGAGCATGAGGTAGCGCAAGAGCTTGAACTCGGTGGGGCTCAACTCGATGACGGCGTCGCCGACCGTGACCTCGTGCGTGTCCTGGTCCATGATGAGCTCGCCCGTGCGGATGACGGCGTCGTCCTCCTCCTGCATGGTGCGGCGCAGGATCGCCTTGATGCGTGCGACGATCTCGTCGAGGCTGAACGGCTTGGTGACGTAGTCGTCGCCGCCGACCGTCAGACCCATGATCTTGTCGTCGGTGTCGTCCTTCGCGGTGAGGAAGAGGATGGGGCTTGTGTAGCCGCTCGACCGCAGGCGCTTGGTGACGCCGAACCCGTTGATGTCGGGCAGCATCACGTCGAGGATGATGAGGTCGGGCTCCTCTTCGAGCACGGCGGAGATCGCCTGCGCCCCGTTGCTCACGGCGCGCACGGCGAAGCCGGCGAACCGCAGGCTCGTCGTCAGGAGGTCGCGGATGTTCGGCTCGTCATCGACGATGAGAATCTTGGGTCCGTCAGGCATGGGGCCATTCTCTGCGCGTTTGTTGTGGGTTTCCTGAATGCCCGAAGGGCGCCGTCGGTCTCGCCCGCTCCCATCGATTCCTCAACATTGTCGGATGCTCGGCCTAGGGTTCCCGTATGAACATTGTGCTCATCCCCGGCTTCTGGCTCGACGGCGCTTCGTGGTCGGGCGTGACACCTCCTCTCGCGAGGGCCGGCCACACCGTCCACACTCCCACCATGCCCGGCAAGCGGCAGGGTGACCGAGCTCTGTCGGGCATCGGGCTCCACGATCACGTCGATGCCGTGCTGGAGATCGTGGACGCGGTCGCGTCCCCCGTCGTGCTCGTCGGGCACTCTGGCGGGGGCAGCATCGCCTGGGCGGCGGCTGATGCGCGCCCGGCGGATATCGCGAGGGTCATCTTCGTCGACGCTCTGCCGTTCCCCGACGGCAGCGCCATCAACGACGAGCTCCCCGTCGAGGGCGACCGCATTCCGCTCCCCGAGTGGGGCTTCTTCGAGGCGGAGGACCTCGTCGATCTCGATGACACCCTGCGCGAGCGATTCCGCACGATCGCGCTTCCGGAACCTGCCGCGGTCGCCACCGATCCTCAGACGCTCCACGACGAGGCACGATTCGCGGTTCCGGTGACGGTCATCGCGTGCGAGTTCCCCGAGGCGATGCTGCGTGATGCGATCTCGGCCGGCGCGCCCTGGACGAGCGAGCTGGCTCAGCTCGAGCAGCTGGAGATCATCGAGCTGCCCACCGGCCACTGGCCGCAGTTCACGAAGCCCGCCGAGCTGGCGCAGAGCATCCTCGCCGCCGTCGATCGCGGCTGACACGCCGCGCTGACCTGTTCGGGGGCGTGCCGTCGCGAGCGCCCGGGCCGAGGATCGTTGCGTGAAGAGGCTTCGTTCCATCGCCCTGGTTGTCGCGCTCGCCCTCGGTAGCGGTGCGCTGCTCGCCGCTCCGGCCCACGCGGCGCCCCAGACGCTCTTCGGCACCACCGTCGACACGGTTGCCCAGCCCTCGGGCGAGAGCGTGCTCGGCGACACCGCCCATGTGCTCTCGATCGGCAGTTCAGTTGACTCGACACTCGGCGCGGCGAGAGGGCTCGATGTGGTCGTCACCCTCCGGGAGAACGGCACCGACCTCGTGACCTGCACGATCCCGGCGGGCAGTCTCTCGTGCAGTCTGTTCACAGGCGACCTGCTCGCGCCGGGTACGCACGCGGTCAGCCTCGTCGCCAGTTCGTCAGGGCGTGATGTCGTGATCGCGTACTTCCCGTTCGACGTACCCGAGGTCCCCGTCGAGGCGGAGCTCGCGGCGACCGGCGCGGTCGGGGAGGGCGCACTCGCCCTCGGCTCGCTCGCACTCCTCGGCGGCGGCCTTCTTCTGGTCGCCGCGGCTCATCGTCGCCGCAGCGCTCGAGCCGCCTAGCGCGAGCGACTCACGCAGCAGCAGCGGCGATCGCGCTCGCGTCGAGGATCTCGTAGCTGTACCCCTGCTCGGCGAGGAAGCGCTGACGGTTCTGGGCGAAGTCCTGGTCGACGGTGTCGCGCGCGACGAGAGTGTAGAAGCTCGCGGGGATTCCGCTCTGCTTCGGCCGCAGCAGGCGCCCGAGACGCTGCGCCTCCTCCTGGCGGGAGCCGAACGAACCCGACACCTGGATCGCGACCGTGGCCTCGGGGAGGTCAACCGAGAAGTTGGCGACCTTGGAGACGACGAGCACCGGAGTGCGGCCATCCCGGAACTCCTGGTACAGCCGCTCGCGCTCTGCGACGGACGTGGACCCCGTCAGCTGCGGCACGTCCAAAGCATCGGCGAGCTCCTCGATCTGGTCGAGATACTGACCGATGATGAGGATGCGCTCGCCCGAGTGCTGCGCCACGAGACGCTTCACGATGTCGAGCTTGGCGGGTGCGGTCGCCGCGAGCCGGTAGCGCTGGTCGTCGGCGCTCGCCGCATACTCGAGGCGCTCGCTCGCCGGCAGGTCGACGCGCACCTCGAAGCAGCTCGCTGGTGAGATGAAGCCCTGCGCCTCGATCTCCTTCCACGGGGCGTCGAAGCGCTTCGGGCCGATGAGACTGAAGACGTCGCCCTCGCGGCCGTCCTCTCGCACGAGCGTCGCCGTGAGGCCCAAGCGGCGACGGGCCTGCAGCTCGGCCGTGAGCTTGAAGACCGGCGCGGGCAGCAGGTGCACCTCGTCGTAGACGATGAGACCCCAGTCGAGGGCGTCGAGCAGGGCGAGGTGCGCGTACTCGCCTTTCCGCTTGGCGGTGAGGATCTGGTAGGTCGCGATCGTGACCGGCTTGACCTCCTTCACCTGGCCGGAGTACTCGCCGATCTCCTCCTCGGTGAGGCTCGTGCGCGCCAGCAGCTCGGCACGCCACTGCCGCGCCGAGACCGTGTTGGTGACGAGGATGAGGGTCGTCGTGCCCGCCTGCGCCATCGCGCCAGCGCCGACGAGTGTCTTGCCGGCACCGCAGGGCAGCACGACGACGCCGGAGCCGCCCACGAAGAACTGGTCGATCGCGTGCTGCTGGTAGGGCCGCAGCCCCCAGTCAGCGAGGTCGAGGTCGATGTCGTGAGGAGTGCCAGGAGTGTAGCCGGCGAGATCCTCGGCCGGCCACCCGATCTTGACGAGCTCCTGCTTCACCTGCCCACGAGCCCACGCCGCGAGCTCGTAGCTGTGCTGGTCGATGCGGCGCGCGAGCAGCGGGGCGACCTTGCGGTTGGAGGCGATCTCGGTGAGCACGGCCGTGTCGGTCGAGCGCAGCACGAGCATCCCGTCGTCATCCCGCTCGATGACGAGCCGCCCGTAGCGGCCCACCGTCTCGGTGATGTCGGTCGCGACCGACTGCGGCACCGGAAACTTCGAGTAGCGGTCGAGCACGGCGAGCATCTCGGCGGCCTCGTGACCGGCCGCCCGAGCGTTCCACAGCCCCAGCCGCGTGATGCGGTAGGTGTGCACGTGCTCGGGTGCGCGCTCGAGCTCGGCGAACACGGCGAGGGCGTGGCGGGCCTCCTCCGCCTGGCCGTTGGCGACCTCCAGCAGCACGGTGCGGTCGCTCTGAACGATGAGGGGGCCGTCAGGATTCATAACGGGCCAGTCTAGAGCGCGCGGCTGAGAGCGCCGGTACGGGATGCGCGGCGCACGGTGCGCGTGGGCCGCTACTCGAGCGGCTCGAGGCCCGTGATGCTCGCGATCGGCAGGGTGCGCTCGACGTCGGCGTCGCGGTCCCGCCCGCGAACGCGTCCCGCCGCGATGCCGGTCGGCTCGAGGTCGAAGGAGCGCTCGCTGCCGTCGGGCAGCCGCACGGTCGCGCGCACCGCGAGCTTGCCGCGCACGGCGAGCTCCCACTGGCGCCCCACCCACGCGTCATCCCCGTCGGTGCCGACGGTCGAGCCGCTGCGGATGCGCGCCACGGCGTCAGCGACAGGATCGGTGACGCTCACGGGCGCAACCGGCCGGGTGCGACCCGGGCGCTCCGGAGCGGGAAATCCGTCGGCGGGCGCTGCGGGGTACCGCGCGTCGATGAGGGTCCACAACACGACGGCGGGCTCGAAGCGGCTCACCGCTCGACCCGGGCTCGACAGCTGCAGCCCGAGCGGAGCAATGGCGGCGTCGACGAGCAGCGAGTCCAGCAGCAGACGATCCTCGCTCGTGACGAGTGCGCGGGCACCGCCGCGCTCGCCGTCGTCGGCGGGCGCCACCCGCACGCTGCCGTAGCGCGCGGCGGTCTCGCGGATCAGGTACTCGACCGGTTGCGGAACACCGGTGAGCGACAGCTGCTCGAGGAACGCCAGCAGCTCCTCCGCCGACTCGCCGAGAGCCACGGCCCGCGTGACGCTGTCGGCGGTGACCCGGTAGCGGCCGGCCAGCCCCGCGCTCTCCACGTCGGCGAGGCGACGCAGTCGCTCGTCGAGGTGGGCCGCGAGCGGGCCGGGGGAGACCACGGTGAGGTCGTGCTGCAGGTACACCTGGTCGACATCCGGGGGCACGAGCGGCGCGAGCACGGCGCTCGCCGCGGCTGCGCCCCGGCTCAGGAGCGCGGCACCCATCGTGCTCGCGCGGCCGTCGGCGGTCACCCCGAGGCGCTCGCCCTGCGCGCCGCGGCGCGCCATCCTCGTATCGAGTGCGTCACCGCCCGCGGGGTACAGCCAGTGCACGAAGTCGGTGAGCGCTGCTCCCCAGCGTGCGAGCGGGCGTGAGGCGAGCAGCTCGACGAGTTCGACGGGCAGCAGCGCCACCCAGGCCTCGGCGACCTGCTGCCAGCGGTCGGCGAGGGGTGCGCGCCGCCACTCGTCGGAGCGAGTGGTCGCCCGAGTGAAGCCCTCGTCGTCCTCCACGAGGTCGGCGAGCGACGCGAGATCGAGGAGGAGGGGCAGCTCGTCGAGCTCGACTCCCGCGACCTCGGCGAGCCGCTTGGCGTCGGGCAGCGAGAGCCCGCCGCGGGCGAGGAGTCGCCCTGGCGCCTCCGCGAGGGCGAGAACGATCTCGGTGAGCTGCGTCGTCGTCGTGAAAGCGCGCTCGGCTGCGCCGCGATCGACGGACGCGCGGTCGGCGTCGTCCACCGCATCGAGAGAGACCGGCGGATGCTCGGAGGTCAGCGCCTCGGAGCCGGGAAGGCCGCGCTGCGGCCACTGCGCGAGCTCGGCGACCACCGTCGGCCAGACCGTGACGGTGTCGTCGACGAGGTCGATGAGCACAGCATCCAGCGCCGCATGGAGGTCGCTGCGCACCTGGTCGACCGGGCGGTCCAGCCGCCGCGCCACGTCGGCGACCGGCATCGACTCCGCCTCGCCCGCGGTCACGAGCGCGGCGAGCGTCGGCCTGGTCTGGCGCGCGAGAGTGATGCCGATCGCCGCAGGGTCGAGCAGCGCCTCGGCGAGGTCGAAGATGTCGCGCAGCGACGTCGGGGAGATCGAGCGCTCACGGATGATGCGCGTCACGCTCGCGTCATCGAGGTCGCGCAGTCGCGCGGCGAGCGCGAGGGAGGCTGAGCTAGTTGCCGGCATCCTTGGCAGCTCGCCCCCGGCGCACAGCACTGACGACGAGCAGCACGATGATGAGGACGAAGCCGATCGGCAGGCCGACGAGCGGCATCATCGTCACGAGAGGCCAGATGCCCTCGGCGAAGTCGCCCCGTTCGAGACCCGCCGCAGTGCCGGCGATGAGGGCGACGAAGCTCGCGAGGCTCAGCAGGATGACGCCTGCGACCATGTAGGCGAGCACGCGCTCGACGCGGTTGCTCATCACGAACGATTCTTCTGGCACCCGTCCAGGGTAGTGCCGCATGCTGAAAGGCTCGTACCCCGTTTCCTGGGGCCATCCTGCGGCGGTATCCTCGGGGTTCGAGCACCGCGCTCGACACGACAGCGAACGCGAGGGGACACAACGCTCATGCCCACCGGCAAGGTCAAGTTCTACGACCAGGAGAAAGGGTTCGGCTTCATCGCGTCCGACGACGGCGACGAGGTCTTCCTGCACGCCTCCGCCCTGCCCGAGGGGGCGGTCATCAAGGCCGGCACCCGGCTCGAGTTCGGCGTCGCCGACGGCAAGCGGGGCGCACAGGCGCTGTCGGTGCGCGTGCTGGAGAGCCGGCCGACGCTGAGCACCCTCAACCGCAAGTCGGCCGACGACATGGCCGTCATCATCGAAGACCTCGTCGGCCTGCTCGACGGCATCGGTGCCAACCTCAAGCGGGGCCGCTACCCCGACGCCGCCCACGGTCGCAAGATCGCCACTGTGCTGCGCAAGGTCGCGGACGATCTCGATGCCTAGAGGCGCCCGCGGCACGACCACGACTGCGGCAGCGCCCGTCGTCGAGGCGAGCGTTCTCGAGCCGATCGCCCGCGCAGCGCTCGAGGAGATCACCCCGGCGACGACGATCGGAGCCCTGCGCGACGTAACCGTGGCCGACGATGTCGCGACGGTGCGCTTCGCCACGCGGCAGGGCGGCTACCTCGGCTGGTTCTGGACGGTCTCGCTCGCGGTCAACCCCGGTCTCGAGCCGAGCGTGCTCGAGACCGAGCTCATGCCCGGTGAGGGCGCGCTCACGGCTCCCGACTGGGTGCCGTGGTCGGACAGGCTCGAGGACTACCTCGCGCAGCAGGCAGCTGACGCCGAGTCGGAGGGTGACGACGACGACTCCGACGACGACCACGATCACGACGAGCACGACCTGCACGGCGATGACGGGGACGACGTCTTCGACGGTGTCGACATCGACGCGCACGACGACACGGTCGGCGACGGCGACTAGCTCGTTCGGACCCCGGCGCCTCTAGCTGTGCCGCCGCACTCTGTCACGCCGGTCGCGACGAGTCACGCCGAACGTTCGGCCCAGGTCGTCACAAACGGCCTGAGTTGATCGCTCGGCGCTCCTCCCCAGGGACGCCGCACGGGCGCGACTACGCCGTTCACGGCAGCGTTGCGCCTCCTATCGACGGGTGAGGAACAGTGCTCGCATGCTCACCCCGGTCGACCACAGTGCTCTCGTCTACCCGCAGCGCGAACTCGATCTCGGCATCCGGCGGCAGGTCTATCGTGGCGCGCGCAACGGTGAGTTTCTCAAGCTCGCGCCGGGCGTCTACGTGCGGCGCGACACCTGGAACGAGCTGGGCGTCGATGAGCGCTACCGCTTGAGAGTTCGCGCGGCATGGGAGCGGGCTGTCCCATCCGACGTGCTGAGTCACTGGTCAGCAGCAGCACTATGGCAGCTGCCCATCCTCGGTCGGTGGCCGAAGGACGTCCACGTCGTCGGCAGTGCGACGTCGAACAGTCGCTCGACCTCGGTCTTGCGCAGGCACACGGACTCCTGGGCGGCAGACCCTGTGGACATCGACGGAATGCTTCTCACCGCCCTTGGCCGAACCGTAGTGGACATGGCGCGAGTCGCGAGGTTCCCAGTCGCTGTCGCGATGGGTGACGCCGCTCTGTGGCGTGCCGCGCATCCGCGGGACGCGGAGGGACTCGCGGGTGTATCACTCGAGGAGCTTGAGGAGCTGTGGTCGCTACTCAACCACGGGCGAGGTTTCGCGCGAGCGCGACGCGTGCTCGACTTCATCGACGGGCGCGCGAACCGGCCGGGGGAGTCTCTGAGCCGCGTCACGATGCACGCTCTCGGTGTTCCGACTCCCGAGCTGCAGCACACGGTCTTCGGGCCGACTGGGCGACGCTACGAGCTCGACTTCTACTGGCCCGAGTTCAACGTCGGTGCCGAGTTCGACGGGCGGGCGAAGTACACCGATCCGCGCTACCTCACCGGGCGCACCCCCGATCAGGCCGTGTATGAGGAAAAGCTGCGCGAGGACGAGATCCGGCCGCAGCTGCACGGCTACGGCCGTTGGGACTGGAACGTGGCGGGTTCGGAGGTCGCACTCGCTCGACGCTTGCGTCGCATCGGCGTGCGATGGTGAGCCGCACGAATCAGTCGGCACCGAGGTCGGTGGGGTGTCACGCGTGCGATCGATGCTCGGCGAATGACTGGGTCACGCCCTTCGTGACAACTGCAATCGAACGTTTGGCGTGCTTTGTCACGAACGGCTTGACGGAGCGGCGCGGGATGGGCGCGGCGCGTGCGAGTCAGCGGCGGCCGCGGCGCGAGACGAGCAGCCCGGCGAGACCGAGCACGAGGCCGAGCGCGATGGTCGCGAGCGTCTGAACCGGGTCGAAGGCGATCGGGGTGGCGAGCATCCCGAGCGCGATGACGAGCGCGACGAGCCAGAGGCCGAGGCCGACCTGGAAGGCGAGCACGTCGTTGGTGCGCAGCGGCTCGGGCTGCGGCCGGCGCTTCTCGTGCGGAACCCAGAGCCTCATGGCGCTCAGTCTGCCAGGGCGTCGATCACGTAGTCGATGCAGCGCGTGAGCTGGCGCACATCGTCGGGCTCGATGGCGACGAAGGTCGCGACACGCAACTGGTTGCGGCCGAGCTTGCGGTACGGCTCCGTGTCGACGACGCCGTTCGCGCGCAAGGTCTTCGCGACGGCGGCGGCGTCGACGGAGTCGTCGAGGTCGATCGTCACGACGACGGGGGAGCGGTGCGCGGGGTCGGCCACGAAGGGGGACGCGAGCGGGTGCGCCCGTGCCCAGTCATAGAGGATGCCCGAGCTCTCGGCCGTGCGCGCTCCGGCCCAGGCGAGCCCGCCCGAGGAGTTCATCCACTGCAGCTGGCTGTCGAGCATGACGAGCGTGCCGATCGCGGGGGTGTTGAGCGTCTGGTCGAGCCGCGAGTTGTCGATGGCGGCGGTGAGGGAGAGGAACGGCGGGATGAAGCGGTCGCTCGCGTCGAGGCGCTGCGCCCGCTCGATCGCGGCGGGGCTCAGGAGGGCGATCCACAGCCCGCCGTCGCCGGCGAAGTTCTTCTGCGGGGCGAAGTAGTAGGCGTCGGTCTCGCTCACGTCGATGTCGATGCCGCCCGCCGCACTCGTCGCATCGACGATGGTCAGCGCTTCGGGGGCGGAGCCGATGCGCGTGACGGGCGCGCTCACACCCGTGGAGGTCTCGTTGTGCGGGTAGGCGTACACGTCGACGCCGTCGACCGTCTCGAGCGTGCCGCGGCTTCCGGGGTCGCTCGAGACGACGTGGGGGGCGTCGAGCCACGGGGCGCGGGCGGAGGCGACGAACTTGGCCCCGAACTCGCCGAAGGCGAGGTGCGCGCTGCGGCGCTCGATGAGGCCGGCCGCGGCGACGTCCCAGAACGCGGTGGAGCCGCCGTTGCCGAGCACGACCTCGTACCCGTCGGGGAGGCGGAAGAGCTCGGCGAGGCTGGCGCGCACGCTGCCGACGAGGTTCTTGACGGGGGCCTGGCGGTGCGAGGTGCCGAGCAGCTCACCGGCGGCGGCGAGGGCGGCGACCTGCTCGGGGCGCACCTTCGAGGGTCCGCAGCCGAAGCGTCCGTCGGCGGGAAGAAGGTCGGTGGGGATGCGCACGTCGGCCATGATTCGAGTCTACTGAGCGGCTGCGGGGGCGCGGTGCGGGGCATCCCGTGATGGCACCCCAGCGATGCTGAAGGCGGCGGGCGGTCGCCGATGCCGAACGCTCATGCCGAACGATTAGGCTGGGCGAACGATCGCGTGCGTGTAAGGAGACAGGCCCATGACCGACCTCGTCGACACGACGGAGATGTACCTGCGCACGATCCTCGATCTGGAGGAGGAGAACATCGTTCCCCTCCGGGCGCGCATCTCTGAGCGCCTCGGGCACTCGGGCCCCACGGTGTCGCAGACGATCGCGCGCATGGAGCGCGACGGTCTCGTGCGGGTCGAGGGCGACCGCCATCTGGAGCTCACGCCGGAGGGTCGCCACAAGGCGGTGTCGGTCATGCGCAAGCACCGGCTCGCCGAGCGTCTGCTCGCCGACGTGATCGGACTCGACTGGGCGTACGTGCACGATGAGGCCTGCCGGTGGGAGCACGTCATGAGCGAGCAGGTGGAGCGCCGGTTGATGACGCTGCTGGACGGGCCGACCGAGTCGCCGTACGGCAACCCGATTCCGGGCATGGAGGAGCTGGGGGGCGCGCCGGCCGTCGACTTCCTCGACGGTGTCATCTCGCTCACCCACGCGACGGCGGCGGGGATGCGGCAGTGCACGATCCGGCGCCTGTCCGAGCCCGTCCAATTCGATCCCGACCTCCTGCACCAGCTGTTCGAGGCGGGGGTCGTGCCGGGCGCGCGGGCCAGGATTCGGTCCGAGCCGAACGGCTATATCGCCGTGGACGTCGACGGTCGCGCCGAGGGCATCGAGCTTCCGGCGGAGGTCGCGCAGCACATCTACGTCGACGAGTGAGCTTTCGCCACTACATGTAGTGACGCGCGTCGTTTTGTGACCTTCCCGTTACCTCGCGTACACTCGCCCAGTCGCGCATCTGACATCCAGGGTCGCGCGGCAGGAGGTTGATCTGTGACTACCCATGCCCGCCGCTCCGTGAAGAGCACCCTGACGAACGTCGCCGCTCTCGCACTGGCGACAGCTTTCGTCGCCACCTTCGCTCTCCCCGGCACGTCCCTGCAGGGGCCCGCCTACGCGGAGAGCTCGGCGAGCGCGGAGGCGATGGCCGAGCTGCGTGCGTCGGAGTCGCAGACGGTCTCGATCAGCGCGACCGCAGAGGTGGCGCAAGACCTCTCTCGCGACGAGTTCGACGCGACGAGCGTTGCCGAATTGCGGCGCGCGCAGCTCGCGGCAGCCGCCCCGAAGTGGAGCGGCCCGACGGTCGGCGACTTCCTCGCCAACCCGCCGTACCCGAACTTCAGCCTCGACCAGGTCGTGCAGGTGGGCCTGCAGTACCAGGGCGTGCCGTACCGCTGGGGCGGCAGTACGCCGGCGGGCTTCGACTGCTCGGGCTTCGTGCAGTACGTGTACGCGCAGTTCGGCATCTCCCTCCCGCACAGCGTGCGTGGCCAGGCGGCGATGGGCACGCCCATCTCGCGAGCCGATGCCCGCGCGGGTGACATCGTGATCTTCAACGACATGTCGCACAACGGCATCTACATGGGCGGCGGCCAGATTCTGGACGCACCGTACGCGGGCAAGAGCGTCACCGTGCGCCCGCTGTGGACGGACGCCTACTACATCGTGCGCCTCGGCATCTAGCGCCTCGGCATCTAGCGACTCGGCTTCCCGGGCCTGAGCTTCTGGCACCCGTGGCGGCACGCGCGCGGGTGAACGCCGCGTGAACCGGCGCGCCTCGCAGCGCACATACCCGGTTTCTCGGTTAGCCTGAAGTTCTTGGTGCCGCACGGGGCACTGGAGGAGAGGCCATGAGTGAGCGACGGGACATCCAAACCGTGGATGCGCGCGCCGTTTTTCGCATAGCCGTCAGCGTTCGCTGGATCGCGCCCTGTCGCGGTTCTGCGGGATCGAGCACTGCCGTCTGACGGCAGTGCTTTTTTTGTGCCCGGAAGGGCCGCGTTGACCCTCGCACCGTGATGCGCCGGGAACCGATGGAACGCCCGCAGGCCATGCGGGCCCGTTCGACAGGAGCCTGTCAATGCGCACACTCGTCCTCAACGCGGGGTTCGAGCCACTCGCCGTGGTGTCGTTTCGCCGAGCCCTCGTGCTGGTCATGAACGACAAGGCGACGGTGCTCGCCTCGGATGGTGAGCACCCGGTCTTCGGCATTCACGACGCGTGGGACCGCCCGAGCGTCATCGTGCTGCGTCGCTACGTGCGCATTCCGCACGCGCGCCGCGTGCCGCTCACCCGCCGCGGGGTGCTGCGTCGCGACGGCAACCGCTGCGCGTACTGCGATGCGCACGCGACGACGATCGACCACGTGCTGCCCCGTTCGCGCGGCGGTGCCGACACGTGGGAGAACCTCGTCGCCTGCTGCCTCAAGTGCAACAACATCAAGGGCGACCGCACGCCGGCCGAGATGCGCTGGGAGCTGCTGTTCACGCCGAAGGCGCCGCACGGCACCTCGTGGCTCGTGCGCGGCATCGAGCGCCCGCAGCCCGCGTGGGACGAGTACTTGGCGCCTGCTGCTTAGGGTGCGTGTCGCGCCTGGCGGCGCGGGTCTGCTTCGCTACGGGGTTGCCGAGGGCAGCGGGGACGCGTTCGGGCTGTGTGCCTCGCGGGGCATGTGCCGCAGGAGGCACATAGCCCGTCAGCGCGCGCCGAGCATGCCGCGCAGCGCCTCGACCTGGCGGGCGACGAAGTCGCGCGAGACGGCGGCCTTCGGCTCGGCCGCGTCGAAGCCGTGGTACGTGCCGGGGATCACGTGCAGCTCGCACGGCACGCCCGCTTCCGTGAGGCGACGCGCGAACTCAAGGTCTTCGTCGTGGAAGAGGTCGAGCGTGCCGACCCCGATCCACGCGGGCGGCAGCCCCGCGAGCGCGTCTGGGCCCTGGTCGGCGCGGCGCGCGGGCACGGCTCGCTCGAGGGTCGCGGAATCGAGCGGCGTGGCGGCGGGGCCGGCCGCACCCGCGCCGAGATACATGCCCCAACCGAGGCGATTGCTGGGCCCGTTCCAGAGGCGCAGCATGCGCGGGTGGGCTGCCGCGGATTCGTCAGTGCGGTCATCCAGCATCGGGTACGCGAGTACCTGACCGGCGAGCGTGACCTCGCCGCGGTCGCGGGCGAGCAGGGCGAGGGATGCGGCGAGCCCGCCTCCGGCGCTCTCGCCGATCACGGCGATGCGCGCGGGGTCGACATCGGGCTGCGCGGCGAGCCACCGGAGCGCGGCGTAGCAATCCTCGAGCGGTGTCGGGTAGGGGTGCTCGGGCGGCATGCGGTAGTCAACGCTCGCCGCCACGACTCCGAGCTCGTTGGCCACGCGCCGACAGAGCGGGTCGCCCCGGGTGGCCGAGCCGATGATGAGGCCTCCGCCGTGGAGGTGGAGGATCGCGGGGCGGCGAGTGCGAGCATCCGTCGCCGCTGGCCGGTGCACGCGCACCGTGACGCCATCACCGAGGTCGACGAGTTCGCCGTGCTTCGGCGCTCGTCGGCGCCCGATGCGGGTCATCGCGCGCAGAAGCCGACGGTTGCCCCGCGTGGCCGAGGTGCGCGGCATGAACCGCGCGCGCGTGAGGTCGGGGTGGAAGGCGGGGGAGTCGTCGTTGACCATGCACTGAATCTAGTTCGCTGCGCGGCGCTACTCTGGCCGCATGTCGGTGAGCCGCTTCGAGACCCCGTTGTCGGGCGGGCACCCGAACTCCCTCGGCAACACCGTGAGCGTCGTCGACGAGGTGCTCGCTGATCGGACTCTGCTCGCCGAACTTGTGGCGTGCTATCGCAGCGACGACGCCGTGGTTCGACTGCGCGTGTCGAGCGCGGTCAAGCGCGTCGCACAGCAGCAGCCCGAATGGGTGGCCGCCCACCTCGATGACTTGCTCGGCTGGGTCGCTCAGATTGACCAGGCCTCGACCAAGTGGACGCTCTCGATTCTCTTCGTGCTGCTTGACGCCCACATGACCCCGCAGCAGCGCGACGCGGCCATCGCCCTCATGCAGGCGAACCTGCACTACGACGACTGGATCGTGCAGAACACCACCGCCGACTCGCTCGCCCACTTTGCCCGGCAACGCCCCGAGTTGGCCGCGTGGCTCGTGCCCGAACTGAGCACCCTGACCACGAGCCGCCACAAGTCGGTGCGCGGTCGCGCCCAGAAGTTGCTGGCCTCGCTGGGCGCCCCCTAACGTAGATCTGCGAACCGATGGCCGACGGCAGACGGTGATGCCTCGCTGACGACCGCGTCCCGTTCTACGCTGAGCCCATGACCCCGAGCGCGCAGCCTTCTGTCGCCGACCTCGTCAGTGCACTCGACGAGGTCACGCGCGAGCAGGTGCAACTGCTGCGCGACATCATCGGCTCGCTCGAGGCCGACCTCACCGAGCACGTCAAGTGGAACGCGCCGAGCTACGTCTTCGACGGCGAAGACCGCATCACGATGGACCTGCGCAACAAGCAGGGCCTCGTGAAGCTCGTGCTGCACATGGGTGCAACGAGGCCGGAGAACAGGAAGGGCGCGCCGGTGCTGCTCGAGGATGAGGGCATCGTCGAGTGGGCATCCGACGTTCGGGGGTTCGTGACGTTCGCCGACGCCGCAGATATTCGCGCGAAAGAGCCGGCGCTGGGGCGCGTGCTGTCGAGCTGGCTCGCGATCGATCATCGGGCGCCTGAGTAGCGAACGGGCGCTAAAGAATGTTTCGCTCATGTTGTCGAATCCGGTCGACTGGTTCGTCATCTGAGTGAGAGCAAGCAGATAGCTGGCCTTCGAGAGAGAGAAACGACGATGGAATTCATGATCCTCATTCACGGCGACGAGTCCAGCCCGCGCCTCGCCCCCGGCGATCCCGGCTTCGACGAGGACATGGGCGCGTGGTTCGCCTACAACCAGTCGCTCATCGAGGGCGGTCACTGGGTCAGCGGCGCGAACCTTGCCCCGACGAGCTCAGCCACGACGCTGCGCCTGACGTCGGGCCAGGCCCCCGAGATCGTCGACGGCCCCTTTGCCGAGACGAAAGAGCAGTTCGGCGGCTACTACCTAATTTCGGCCGAGAACCTCGACGAGGCCATCGAGCTCGCGAAGAAGCTGCCGATGGATTCCGGCTCGCTCGAGATTCGCCCGGTCGCGTTCCGGCCCGACGCGGGCTGACCACAGCGTGACCACAGCATGACCACCTCGGCGGAGATCGCCGACGCCGTCACCCGGCTAGCGCGTGAGGAGAGCGGGCGCGTGCTCGCCCTCCTCACGCGTCGCTTTGGCGACCTCGACGCCGCCGATGATGCGGTTCAGGATGCCCTCACCACCGCCCTGACCGCGTGGCAGTCGGGCATTCCCGAGCGCCCGGCCGCGTGGCTCTACACCGTGGCCCGCAACACGCTGATCGACGAGCTGCGTCGAGACCGAGCATCCCGTCGCCGACTGCACGAGGCCGCGCCCGAACTGACCGCGCACCATGCGACCACCGAGACGGAAGAGGAGGACGACCTGATCATGGATGCTTCCTCTCTCGGCGACGAACGCCTCAGGCTGCTTTTGCTCTGCTGCCATCCGGCGCTCGACCGTGACACGCAAGTGGCACTGACCCTGCGACTGGCGGGCGGATTATCCGCCGCCGAAGTCGCGGCCGCCTACTTGCTGCCCGAGGCCACGCTCACGCAGCGCATCGTGCGGGCCAAGCGCAAGATTCGTGACGCGGGTATGCCGCTCACGATCCCGGCGAATCTGGACGAGCGCGTGGACGCGCTGCTGCGGGTGCTCTACCTGATCTTCAACGAGGGCTACCTCTCCCGTGGCGCTGAACACGTGACGCGCGTCGACCTCATCACCGAGGCCATTCGGCTGACGCGCCAGGTGGTCGACGAGTTGCCCGCGAGCGCCGAAGCCGAAGGGCTGCTCGCCCTCGAGTTGTACCACCACGCGCGCTCGGGCACGCGGGTCGACGGGCTCGGCGAGCTCGTGCTGCTCGAGCACCAAGACCGCACCGGCTGGAACCTCGACGGCATCACCGAGGCCAACGCCCGGCTGCACAGCGCCATGACGCGCATGGCGCCGGGGCCCTACCAAGTGCAGGCGATCATCGCCGGCCATCACGCCAATGCACGTACCGCTGCCGACACCGACTGGGGCGCGATCGCCGAGCTGTACGGGCAACTGGGGCGCATGGCCCCCAACGCCGTCGTCGAGCTCAACCGTGCCGTCGCGATCGCGATGGCCGACGGCCCTCGCGCGGGCCTCGCCGTGCTCGACCGCTTGACCGGGCTCAACGAGTACCACCTGTTCCACGCGACGCGGGGTGAACTGCTCGCCCGCGCAGGCCGCCCCGCTGCCGCGAGCTTCGAGCGTGCGCGGGGGCTCACGAGCAACGAGGGTGAGCGGCGGCATCTCGAGCGGCGGGCCGCCGAGACCTCTGGCGGCTAGCGACCGCCGCCGCCTCCACCCCCGCCGCCTCCGCCGGAGAAGCCTCCGCCGAACGAGCCGCCCGAGAAGCTGCCGCCCCCGCTGCCCGACCACGAGGAGCTCGAGGCGGGCGCCGTGGTCGTCGCGGTCATCCCGCGCACGGCCGAGGCGAAGAGGGCGACCTCGAAGCCGCTGCGGCCCACGAACCAGTCGGGAGTCTCGTCGAGGGCGGCGACGTGCAGCTCGAGCTCGCGCATCCACTGATCTTCGACGCCCCAGACGACCGCCCACGGCAGCAGCTTCTCGTACAGCTTCACGAGCTCGAGCTCGTCGCCCACGTCGATGCGCTCGGCGCCCTGGGGGCTCTGCAGCATGCGCAACCTGTCCTGCTCGGCGACCGTGAGGTAGAGCTTCATGCCCTCGAGGTGGTCGCGTGCCTCGCGGCCCTTCTCCGTTAGCTGAAGCGGTCGCAGTGCGAGCGCGAAGGCGACGATCCCCGCCACGAACGTGACGGGGATTGCCAGCAGGGCGAAGGGACTCGCGTCGTTGAAGACCTCCACCGAGATGCCGACCGTGATGAAGGCCGCGAATCCGATCACCATCTGCGCCACGACCGTGAGCCAGCCGAATCCAATGCCGCTCGGCTTTCGCTGGAAGCCCTCGGTGACGAGCGAGGCGCGCGCCTCGGTGGACAACTTCGTGAGGCGCGCTCCGAGGGCCGAATCGTAGGTGCCGTACTCGCGCAGCTCGCCGGCGTCGCGCGTGCGACCGAAGAGGGCGGTGAGCACCGCGCGGTCGAGCACGTCGGTGCGGTCGTCACTGAGGTACTGCAGCGTGTACGGGGCTGCATCTTTCTCGACGGAGTAGGCAAGGATGCGCAGATTCTTGCGTACGGCCAGCCTGACGACGGCGGCAGGAATCGCCGAGGTGGATCGCCCCAGCAGTTGCGCAGACTGGAGGATGTCGATGCCGGAAGGCTCGGTGTACTGCGGAATGATGACGCCGCGCCCTTTCGCGCCGCCTCCCGCGCGCACGCGGGACACGATCGACGCGACAAGAGCGCCTGCGCTCGCGAGACCCAGCCCGCCCGAGACGAGGTGCATCCACCACGGCAGCGGGGGCGGGGGCGGCGGAGCTATCGGGCGCACCGGATCAGGCGTGAGGAACGTGTCGGGATCGAAGCCGATCGCGACCGTGACCGTCTCCCCGGGTGCGAGGTCGGTCGCGCTCGCCGTGAAGGTCGTGCCGTCATCGTCGATCGTGCACTGCTCGTCCTCGCCGAAGGCACCGACGTAGCATGCGGCATTGCCCGTGAGCGCTTCGGCGACGTCCGGGGCGAGGGTCACCGTCGCGCTCACCTCGCCGAACGGCTGCTGCCATCCGGTGCCGTTGACGTCCCAGTAGAACTCGTCGGAGGCGGTGTCGTCGAACGATCGCACGACGTTCTGCTGCGTGTAGGAGATGACGTAGGTCTGCACACCGCGCACGAACTCGTCGGTGCCGAGGGCGAGCTCGACGAAGCCGCCCGCATAGTAGGGCTCGTAGTAGACCGGGTCGCCGTTCGCATCCGTGACGCCGTTGATCGTCGTGTTGAGCGGAACGCCGTCGTAGTCGTCAGGGATGGCGCGGATGATGCCGCGGTTCTGATCGAAGTCGGGGAAGCGGGCGACGATCGTCTCGACGACCTCGAGCGTGGCGGTGCCGTCGGCCTCGCGGCTGAGCGTGTAGTCGGCATCGAAGGAGTCGAACGTGAAGTCGCTGACGTCGCTCTTCAGCGCAGTGGCGATCGCGGCCGTCGGCGTGAGGGAGAGGGCGAACCCGGCGGCGAGCGCGAGGGTGAGGGCGAACCGTGCGGGTGTGCGCATGCTGGCAACACTAGCGAGCATCGCTCGAACGCTCAGGAAGGAGAGCCTCCGGCAAGATGGCCTCATGAGCAACGAGCGCGACGAGCACGGTGTGGCCGACGCTCTCGCCCGCCGCCGCGCTGAGGCTGCCGCCCGAGTCGAGCAACTTCGCCACGAGCTACGCGCTGTGCAGAGTGCGCGATCGAACAATTCGGACGACGACGAGCATGATCCTGAGGGCGCCACGATGTCGCAAGCCTGGTCGCAGGTCTCGGGCGTGCTCGACTCTGCGGTGCGCGAGCTCGACGAGCTCGACACCGCTCTCGAGCGGGTGGCGACGGGCGACTACGGAATCTGCCGGCGCTGCGGGCGGGCCATCGACCCGGCCCGACTGGATGCTCGGCCCGCGGCCGCGCTCTGCATCGACTGCGCTCGGCTCGACGGCTGAGCGCTGGCACTCCTGCTTTAGAGTGGATGCACCGCCTCTGTAGCTCAATGGAAGAGCAGTTCCGTCCTAAGGAAAGGGTTGGGGGTTCGAGTCCCTCCAGGGGCACCGACCGGAATATCCGACCGGAATATCTCAATAGGCGATCCATCAGCAATTTTGGACTGCTGTCGGCTCCGTTTTTGGTGTCACGAGCGGCTCGCTGCCGAACCGCGATCGGCCCAGCCTGATGAGTGTCTCAGTCAGAGCATGGAGCCGAGATCGGAGCCAACGGAAGGGTAGGTAGCCGTCGCGGATTTCAGCTGTCGGGTGGTGAGGCCGAGCTTGATAGCAAGGCCGAAGGTGTTGATCACTTCCGAGTAGCCGGGGCCGAGGAGGTGCGCCCCGAGGATCTGATCGGTCGCTGAGTCGACGATCACCTTGGTGGCGGCTGTGGTTTCACCGACACGGTAATTGCTGTACCAGCCACTGGTGTCGTGGAACCGTACGGAGGTCTCGCGGCCGTCGCGAGCGGCTTCATGCTCGAGCATCCCGACTCGATTCAGCTCCGGGATTGTGAACACGGTAGACGGCACACCGGCATAGTCGGGCACCGTCTCGGTGCCCTTGATCATGTTGGATGCGGCCACCTTGCCCTCGAAGACTGCCACGGGTGTGAGGCGCTCGCCGGGGGTGTCCGCCGCGTCACCTGCGGCGTAGACCGACGGATTGCTGCGGCTCTGCAAGTGCCCGAGCACGTCGATACCCTGTGGCCCCGACGCGATATCGGCTGCAGCAAGGTCGAGGCCGTTGAAGTTGGGAACGCGCCCCGCGCCATGCACGACCAAGTCTGTGTCGATGGTGGTCGTGGCACCGTCCTGATCGACCGCGACGTTAAACCGTGTGGGCGTGCGAGTGACTCCGCTGACGGAGCTGCTGTGGTTCACGCGTATCCCTGCCTGCTCGGTGCGGCGCACGAGCAGGTCGACGAGATCCGGGTCGAATGCACGCAGCGGACGTTCGCCGTGATCGATGATCACGCAGTCCACGCCAGCGCGCGCTGCGATGTGGGCGAACTCGAACGAGATGAATCCGCCGCCGACAAACACGATCCTGGCGGGCAGCGCTTCGAGGTTGAGGAATTCGGTGCTGTCGATCAGGTACTCATGGCCGGGGAACTCAAGCGGTCGGGGCCGTGCCCCCGTGGCGATGAGGAATCGTCTCGCGGAATGCTGTTCGCCGTTGATCTCGAGGTCGTGAGGGCTGACGAATCGGGCGTCCCCGTGAAATGTGGATACGCCGTTTCGCTTGAGCCTGGACTCCATGGCGTCAGGAACGTCGTCGGTGAAGCCGTGCTTGTGCTGCATCAGTGCTGGCCAGTCGAGCGCGAGCCCGTTCTGGTCGATGCCCTTGCCCTGCATCAGGCGAGCATCGTCGATGACCTCCGCACCACGGCGCAGAATCTTCTTCGGGTCGCAGCCGCGCAGGGCACATGTGCCCCCATAGGGGAGGGTGTCGACGATGCCGACGCGCCAGCCGTGGGATGCACAGCGGTTAGCTGCGGTGATTCCTGCCATCCCCGCGCCGATGACGAACAGGTCGTATTCCTCGCTCACAGATTTCCTCCCATTGGCCTTAGCGATAGGGAACGATGAACGGGAACCATGTGCGCACTGAGTCTTCTCATGCGGGGATCGCGTCGCGCAGCTGTTCCAGTGTGGGGGAGCCGGCTAATCCAGCTGGCGTCCCGTACACGCGGCAGGCGAGCCCGACGTCGGCCGATGGGTCGGCGAAGCGATCTACTCCATCCACAAGAATGCTCGGCGAGCCACGAAAGCCGATCGCCTCTGCCTCTTCCAAGGTTTCGACCAGCCTGTGGTTCACGGTGATGCCAGGGCGGTCCGCCGCGATAGTCGCCAATCGTTCGGCCGCGATCAACCAGTTTGGGCACCCGTCGAAGTACTGCAGCGTGATTTCCATTCTCGAACCATAAACGTTGTAGCGCGATACAAGGTCAAGTGGTGAAATGGGCCTATGAAGATTGGCGATCTATCCACAGCCAGCGGTGTGCCCTCGCAGACAATTCGGTTCTACGAGCGACGGGGACTGATATCGCCGTCTGCGCGTGGAGGCAATGGGTATCGCCGATATGACGACGCGGCCAAATCGCGCCTCACCTTCATTCGATCTGCTCAGGCGGCAGGCCTGACGCTCGCTGAGATCGCCAGCATCATCAACATCCGTGAGGCCGGCGAAACACCCTGCGAGCACGCGTCGGCGCTTCTTGCCACGAAGCTTGAGGACGTGCAGCGCCGGCAACGCGAACTTGCTGTCCTGGAAGCAGAGTTGCATCAGATGATCGCCGCGAGTCGAGAGCTAGACCCCACCGACTGTGAACCGGGCAGCGTCTGCAACGTCATAGTGAAGGTCGGTCAATAACGTGATGGGGACGCCCAGAGTGCCGCCTTCCCCGAGGACCCTGATTCAGCCGCAGCCGCAGCAGCAACAGCGCGGTCCGGTGTCGAAGTCGCCATTGTTCAGCGACCGAGTGGGCGTCGAATCTGGACTCCTGCCTCGCGTAGCGCTCTCAGGACTGTGTGATTGTCGTAACCCAATCTTCGGCCAATCGTGCCGCTCGACTCACCTTGTTCATACAGCTCTGCCGCGAGCGTGATCTCGACCGAACTCATTCCCCGCGACGTGGCAACTCCTCGGATCGCCAGCACCTTCGCCGCCGTTGTACGTGAGATGCGGAACTCACGTGCGACCTGCCGCATGTTCCGGACCTCGTCATATCGGGCCACAAGTTCGTCTACTTCCCGTTCGCGTAACTGGCGTGCTCTGCGGGAAGTTCCGGACACCCCCTCTTCAGGGCGGTCTCGCTTCATCGATCGGAACAGTAGTTCCTGAGGTGGCGTCTGACCCGCCGGGGGGTTCGAGTAGACCTGCAGCAGGTGCACTGGTATTCCGGTCGGGTATTCCGCTCGGGGGAGCTACTCGTCACCCCTGCACTTGCAGAGCTCGTTTTCGCCCCTGCCTCTTGCGGGGACATCTGTCGTCGGTGGGTAGACCGATCTCGTCCATCGAGTGTTCAATCACGCGCCTCCAAAAGCCTATACGCATATACCCCCCTGGGGTATGCTGGGGTAAGAAGCCCCTGCGGGTAAGGAGAAGCAATGCAGCACCACGATCACAATGTCCACCCTTCGCTGGCATCGACGAGCACACCGGAGTCGAAGCTTGCGGTGTGTCCTGTGATGCCTAACAACGCGGTCGTGAAGAGCGACTCAGAGGAAGCAGGTCTCTACCGAGATTTTCACGGGCAAAGGTACTGGCTGTGCTGCGAAGGATGCGTCCTCCGCTTTGACGCGGATCCGGAGAAGTTCGCGGCCTCTGCTGAAACGCTCCCGTCTCCCCACGAAGTGATCCGGCGACGAGCGGCGTCCGAAGACAAGCACGCCCACAATGCCCCCACCCACCATGAGCATGGTGGACATCAGTCGTCGGACCAATCCGCGATGCAACACGGTGCGCACGCTGGCCACGCTGGTCACGCTGGTCACGGTGATCACGTGGGTCAGTTCCGACGTCTCTTCTGGATCATGTTGGTGCTGGCAGTGCCAGTGGTTGGGCTCTCGAGCATGTTCGCCATGCTTCTTGGCTACGAACTTCCTGACTGGCCTTGGGTGACCTGGGTTTCGCCGCTGTTCGGTTCGGCCATGTATTTCTGGGGTGGTCGGCCCTTCCTGGTGGGAGCAGTCTCGGAAATCCGATCCCGCAAGCCGGGAATGATGCTGCTCATTGGACTTGCCATCACCGTCGCATTCGTCGCGTCGCTCGGCGCAAGCCTTGGGCTCCTTGATCATCAGCTCGACTTTTGGTGGGAGCTTGCACTGCTGATCGTCATCATGCTCCTTGGTCACTGGATCGAAATGCGTTCCCTCGCGCAAACGACATCGGCGCTTGACTCGCTGGCCGCTTTGCTTCCTGACGAGGCGGAAGTCGTGGACGGAGATCAGTTCCGCACAGTCGCGCCGGCAAATCTGGAACTCGGCGACGTGGTTGTGGTGCGTCCTGGTGGTCGCGTTCCGGCGGACGGCCGGGTCGTTTCTGGTTCTGCGAGCATGGACGAGTCGATGATCACCGGTGAGTCACAGACTGTGACACGGAGTGAAGGTGCAATCGTCGTCGCTGGCACAATCGCGACCGACTCATCGATCCGTGTTGAGATCACCGCGGTGGGCGACGACACTGCGTTGGCAGGCATTCAGCGCCTGGTCACCGAGGCGCAGAATTCGACGTCGCGTGCACAACGGATCGCAGACCGCGCTGCCGCCTGGCTATTCTGGTTCGCGCTTGCCGCCGGAGTCGTCACTGCGGTCGTGTGGAGCCTTGTTGGTCTTCCGGAGGATGCGGTCATTCGAACCGTTACGGTGCTGGTCATTGCCTGCCCGCATGCCCTCGGTCTTGCCATTCCGCTCGTTGTTTCGATCGCGACCGAGCGAGCTGCTCGTGGAGGCGTTCTCATTAAGGATCGCCTCGCGCTTGAAAGCATGCGGACAGTTGACACCATCCTGTTTGACAAGACGGGCACCCTCACAAAGGGTGAGCCGACGGTCACTTCAGTCGAAGCGATTGATGGGTTCACCCAAGATCAGGTCATAGCGCTCGCTGCCGCGGCTGAGTCCGACTCCGAACACCCGCTGGCTCGTGCAATCGTCGAGTCTGCACGACGCCGCGGCATCGACGTGCCAACGGCGAGTGCCTTCACCTCTTCCCCAGCAGTTGGCGTGACCGCGCTCGTCGAGCGCAAGAAAGTTCGCGTGGGCGGGCCACACCTCCTTACTGAAGAGAACGGGACAGAGCTCGCAATCGCGGATGAGTGGCGCAAGGAGGGAGCAATCATCCTCCACGTCGTGTCGGACGGAACAGTGGTCGGGGCGTTGCGCCTGGCTGACGCGATCAGAGATGAATCTCGAAAAGCGGTAGAGGCGTTGCATGCTCTTGGACGTCAGGTCGTGATGATCACGGGTGATGCCGAGGCAGTCGCTCACACGGTTGCGGCCGAACTCGGTATCGATCGTGTCTTTGCTGGCGTTCGCCCGGAGCACAAGGCCGCCAAGGTGCGGGAGCTTCAAGACGAAGGTCGCTCGGTCGCGATGATCGGTGATGGCGTCAATGACGCTCCAGCCCTTGCACAAGCAGACGTCGGTATCGCCATTGGGGCAGGTACTGATGTCGCCATCGCTTCGGCCGGGGTAATTCTCGCGAGCTCCGACCCGCGATCGGTGCTGTCGGTGATTCAGCTCTCGAAGGCTTCCTATCGAAAAATGAAGCAGAACTTGTGGTGGGCGGCGGGCTACAACCTCCTCTCGGTGCCGCTTGCTGCTGGTGTGCTAGCGCCAATCGGGTTCGTGCTGCCCATGTCCATCGGGGCTGTCCTGATGTCGGTTTCTACCATCGTGGTCGCATTGAACGCGCAGTGGCTGCGACGCCTTGACCTGAAACCCGAGGCGAGCGTGAAGGCCATCCTGGGTTCGGTATCCCCGCCGAAGAGGGAGGTTGCGCATGTCAGCTGATCAGGCCACCCACGGCTACCTTGCCGATAAAGACAAGTATCTTGTTCGACTCAAGCGCATCGAGGGCCAGGCGCGTGGAATTCACCGGATGGTGGATGAAGAGCAGTACTGCATCGACATCTTGACTCAGATCTCGGCCCTCACAAGCGCGCTACAGGGCGTGGCCGTGGGGCTGCTGGATGAACACTTGAAGCACTGTGTCAGCGATGCCGTTCGATCTGGCGGTGACGTTGCCGAAGCCAAGCTTGAGGAGGCAGCCCAAGCAATCGCGCGTCTGGTGCGCTCCTAGAACGAGGTGAGGCGTTGCAGTGGTTCAGCCATTGCGACGCCTCGACTTGTTTTCAAGTCGAGTGCTAATGCCCACGAAAGTGGAAGGAGGGTGACAGTGAAAAAACGTATAGCAATCATTTCCGGGATCGTTGCGATTCTTGGAATAAGTCTCGCAGGAGCGCTCACTTGGACGAACCGAGCCGAACCATTCAACGATCGAGACGTAGCCTTCGCCTCGAACATGATTCCCCACCATGTGGGGGCCCTGGAGATGGCAGAAGTCATTCTGGCCAAGGAGGGACTCCCCGCTGAGGTTCAAGAGCTCGCAGCCCGGATTGAAGCAACCCAGCAGCCCGAGATCAATCAGATGAATGCATGGCTCAAGGAATGGGATGCGCCGTCTATGGCGGGAGGCCATGGCGGTCACGCCATGATGACGAGCGGCATGATGAGCGAAACAGACATGATGGCCCTGGAGGACGCACAGGGTGTTGAGGCTGCCCGGCTGTTCCTGGAAGGAATGATCGTGCACCACAAAGGCGCAGTAGAGATGGCCCAGGTCGAAGTTGAGGGGGGCAAGTACCCCGAAGCCGTCGCGCTCGCTCGAGCCATCATTGAGCAGCAGACCATTGAGATCGCCGAGATGGAGCGTCTCCTTGCAAACCTCTAGTGCACAGCTCGCGCTTGCTGGCTACGCTCCACGATCATGAACGTGTGGCACGTCGTGGGTACAGCGGCCCTCGCAGCTCCGCCGCTCGTATGGTCGAGCCTTCACGCGCATTCTCCTGAAGTTCGGCGGTGGCGACAGGGCACCGGCCAGCGCACCCAGGTCGCGGGCCTCGGGGTGCGCGTGTTTGGAACCGGCGAGGCGGTCGTTGTGCTGCTCGCGGGCCTCGCCTCGAGTGAGCGATTCTGGGGCAAGTCATATGACGTGCTCGGACAGAACGCGCGCGTCGTAGCCATTGACCCGATCGGATTCGGTGCCTCAATCCGCCATCCGGCACTTCAGGAGATTGTCGATGCGAGGGTGCACGTCGATGCGGTGCTCGCAGTGCTGCGGGCTCTCGACTTGCATACTCAGCCCGTCGTTTTTGTCGGCCACTCTATGGGCGCATCCCTGGCGATCCGGGCGGGCGCGAGACACGCACCTACGCGTGCAGTCGTGGCTTTCGATGCTCCCTTGTATCGTTCAGCTGTGGAGGCCAACGGCCGCATCCGGCATATGGGCTGGTTCGAGGCGCTGCTCTCGCAAGGCCCGCTGGCCGAAAGAGTGTGCCACTGGATGTGCGACAACCGCACCGTGGCACGCGGCGTTGCAGTCGCCATCAGCCCCCGACTGCCTGTCGCGATCGCCCGGGACTCCGTCGAACACACCTGGCCGGGCTACATCGCAGGCTTCGACTCGCTCGTGCGCGACCCAGGGTGGACTGACGCACTTGACGTCCTGGCGGCGCGGAATGTCCCGGTGCGGCTGGTCGACGGCGACAAGGACCCAGTCCCCGTTCCCGGTCGTGCTGACGAGCTCGCCGCGCGGTTTACGAACATTTCGGCCACACGCCGACTAGGCGGACATCGCGCGCCGCTCAGCGACCCGATCGGCTGTGCATCGATCGTGCGCGCCGTTCTCAGCGAACACGGTGCATCGGATTCCTGAGGTGTGAGAAAATACCCCCTGGAGGTATGACAGATGCTTCGGCGCTTCGGCTACGTGCTGCTGATCGTGATATTCGCGGTCGTCGGCGTCGCCATGGGCGCTCATGGTTCGACCCCCGCCGGTCATTCGACCGTTGCAGCGAGCTCAGTCGCGGCTTCTGCCGTGCCTGTGGAGCACAACCACGCTGACACTGTCGCTCCGCACTCTGACGCCACTGCGTCACAGGGTCCGGATGCTCCGTGCGCGGATTGTGCCGGCGATCATGCCGCGCTCCTGATGGCATGCGTGTTTATGGTGCTCATCGTGGTCGTCAGCCTGGTTCTCCCACTGGTGGCTCTCCGCTTTGGCGTCGTGGCCCCGAGCGTATCGACACTGGACAGCACACCTCGTCGACTTGCGGACTCGCGCCCTCCGGAACTCTCAGAACTCTGCATCAACCGTCAGTGATTCGCCGCCTGATGACTGCGTAGTCACGCCGTCATCACTGCGACCCGAACATCCAACACTGACGAAAGAAGCACAAAAATGAAGAAGTCATTCCGCACCCGCGCGCTCGCGGCGGGTGCACTCGCCCTCATCAGCATGGTCGGGCTCGCTGCATGCTCGACCACCACAGAGCCGTCCGAGAGTTCCGGCGCCAACATGGCAGACGTCATGTTTGTCCAGATGATGATTCCGCACCACGAAGGAGCCATCGAGATGAGCGACGTGTTGCTTTCCAAGTCGGGCGTAGAGCCTGAAGTCGCAGAGCTGGCTGAGCAGATCAAGGCTGCCCAGGGCCCCGAGATCGAGCAGATGAAGCAGTGGCTCGATGACTGGGGCATGCCTGCCATGAGCGACAGCATGGACGGAATGGATCACGGCGGCATGGGTGGAATGGACGGCATGGCAGGCATGACCGAGGAGGACATGCAGGCACTTGAGGACGCCAGCGGGCCTGAAGCAGGGGACCTGTTCCTCGAGCAGATGATCGTGCACCACGAGGGTGCCATTGAGATGGCCGATGATGTTCTGGCTGATGGCGAGCACCCCGGCGTGCGCGAGCTGGCGGAGAACATCATCGCCAGCCAAACGGCGGAGATCGAGCTGATGCGCTCGATGCTCGACTCCTGATGCGGCGGATAGGAGTGGCGGCCGTGACAGCGGCCGCCGCCCTTTCCGTCGGTCTGGCGGGATGCACTTCCCCCACGACGGAGACCCCCATCGTCGTGTCGCACGTGCACGCGGTGGACTACGACCTGCAGCGCGGAAGTGCCTACGTCGCGACGCATGAAGGAGTCCTCAGCGTGGCAGCGGACGGTTCGGTCGAACGCATTGGTCAATGGGCAGGCGATGTGATGGGGATGGCGCGCTTCGGCGACACCATCTACTTCTCCGGCCACCCGGCACCCGACGAGAATCTGCCGCCGAACATCGGCGTCTATGAACTCAGCGTGCCGACTGGGGAGTTCGCGCCAATCTCCCTTCTCGGGGAAGTAGATTTTCACAGCATGACGATCGCGCAGTCGTCTGACGGGATGGCGTTGGCCGGCATCGACTCGGCCACAGGTCAGGTCATGGTCAGTCGGGACGGTGCGCAGAGTTGGGCGGCAGGAATGCCAATCGGCGCGCGCTCCCTCAGCTGGGATGCGAACGCCGAGAGTCTCTACGCAACGACGGAGCAGGGTCTCCTCGTCAGCACCGACGACGGCATGACGTTCACCGCAACGGACAGTGCTCCGCTCTTGGTTCTGATCGCGTCCAGCCCGGCAGACGTGTCAACCGAGGCATTCCTGGTCGGAATCGACGTTGACGGCTACGTTCACACCAGCCCCGACGGGGTGACGTGGACGCCGCTCGGGCTGGCACCACCCCTCACGGATGCCCTGGCCGTTGGCAACGATGGCTCGATCGTCGTGGCCGGAATCGAGGGCGTACACAGGTCTGAAGATCGCGGAGCGACCTGGACGATGATGGCGGAATTCTGAACTGCGTGGGGTGCGGCAGAGCGCCGCACCCCACGTGCACCAGCGAACGGTGTCTAGTCCAATTGCGCGTGTGAAGCCGCATTCTCACTTCCGGTGGGCAGCCGGCCTGATGGGTACTCCACGCCGACGCAGGGCCCTCAAGATCGTGTGATTGTCGAATCCCAGCTGCTTGCCGATCACTCCACTTGACAGCCCCTGCTCGTAAAGTTCGGCCGCCTCGGAGATCTCGGCTGTGGTCATGCTGCGCGTTGTGTCGACGCCGTGTTCATTGAGGATGCGAGCAACAGTTGACCGAGAGAGCTGTAGCTCTGCAGCGACGGTTCGAATGTTGCGGACCTCGCGGTAGCGACTGACAACGGCCTCGGCTTCGTGCGTTCGAAGTTGGCGGGCTCGCCGACGTGGTTCGGGGCGAGCATCCTGGTGCTCATTAGCTGTCGAGCGGAAGAGCAGTTCTTGAGGTGAGGGAGCAGAGCGAGAGGGGTTCGAGTAAACCTGTAGCAGGTGCACCAAAGATTGCTTACTAGAACCCAGAGCCAAGTCCATGGGTTCTCGCAAGCTGCCTTCGGTTGATTCGATACTCGACGACGCTTCGGCGTCTTTCTTGTTCGACGAGGTGTCGATTCCAAGACCAAACGATGCCGCCCATTCCGTTTGTGCCTCGATCAGCAGGCGAACGTGCTCATGTAGCTCGGATTCTGCGCGGTCCTGATCAACGACGAAGACGCGCGTGAAGATCGCCTGGTTGAGCTCCCTGCGCATGTCATTGCTTGCCGCGCGGTACAGCTCAAAGGGGTCTCGGAGTAGCTTGAGCCATCCCTTGATGTAGTCGGCTCGGGGCTGCTGCACGGATAGGTGACAGTTTCGGTTAGGCCGCGAGGGCCACGGTGTTGGTCATGATTGTCTCGAACTCGATCGGTGTCAATCGACCCAGGCGCGCTTGTCGGCGTCGCCGGTGATAGGTCCTCTCGATCCAGGTGATGATCGCGATGCGCAGGTCGTCACGGGTTGCCCAGGAGCGGCGGTTGAGGACGTTGTTCTGCAGCAGGCTGAAGAAGCTCTCCATGGCTGCGTTGTCGCCGGCAGCTCCGACGCGACCCATCGATCCGATGAGGTTGTGGCGGCGCAGGGTGAGGGCGAATTTCCTGGATCGAAATTGCGATCCTCGATCCGAGTGGACGATGCAGCCAGCGACTTTGCCGCGCCGGGCGACGGCGTTCTCCAACGCTCGTACGGCCAGTGAGGCCTTCATGCGGGAGTCCATGGCGTAGCCCACGATGCGGTTGCTGAAGACATCTTTGATCGCGCAGAGGTAGAGCTTGTTCTGCCTCGTGCGATGTTCGGTGATGTCCACTAGCCACAGCCGGTTGGGTGCATCGGCGGTGAAGTCGCGCAGGACGTGGTCGTCGAACACGGGCGGGCCGGGCCTGCCTGCTTTCCCGTTGCGCTTCTTGCCGAACACCGACCACACCCGATTTTCGGAGCATCGGCGCCACACGGTGCGTTCCGAGACCGCGAAGCCGGCATCTCGCACCTCGTCGGCGATGAGGCGATACCCGAACTCGGGGTCGTCGGCGTGGGCGTCGATGATCGCGTTGACCAGGTGAGCTTGAGTCCACTCGGTGGAGGTGATCGGCTGTCGTAGCCACCGATAGAACGGTTGCCGTGCGATCTTCAGCACCCGACACGTCACCGCGACGGGGATCCCGTCGGCGGCCAGCTCGCGGACGAGCGGGTACATCATTTTGCCGGCAGGTTCGCCTGCGACAAATAGGCGGCCGCTCGGCGCAGCACCTCGTTCTCCTGCTCCAGCAGACGGTTCCGCTTACGCAGTTCACGCAGCTCACCGGCCTCGGTCGCGGTGACTCCTGGACGGCGGGATTCTTCGACGTCGGCTTGGCGCAGCCAGTTCTGCAGACAGGTCTCGCTGATGCCGAAGTCGGCCGCGACCCGTTTCAGGGTCACACCATCTTCACGGCGTCGGGCGACGGCTACGACATCGTCGCGGAACTCACGGGGATAGGGCTTGGGCATGATGACATCCTCCCAGCGGCACCTTCCGGCACCACAGATCAGGTGTCACCTAACCGTGCAGCAGCCCCCACCGCTCTTGGTTCTGATCGCGTCGAGCCCGGCAGACGTGTCAACTGAGGCATTCCTCGTCGGAACCGACGTCGACGGCTATGTTCACACCAGCCCCGACGGTGTCACGTGGGCGTCGATTGGGTTGGCACCACCCCTCTCGGATGCCCTGGCGGTTGGCAGCGACGGCTCGATCGTCGTGGCCGGGATCGAGGGCGTGCATCGGTCTGAAGATCGTGGAGCCACCTGGGCCGTGATCACCGAGTTCTGACTTGCGTGGGGTGCGGCAGTGCGCCGCACCCCACGTGGAGCAGCGACTGCTGTCGATCCGGGTGATTCATGAGAAGCATCGCCCTTACCTTCGATTGGCAGCCGGCCTGATCGTTACTCCGCGGCGACGCAGCGCCCTCAGGATCGTGTGGTTGTCGTAACCCAGTTGTTTGCCGATCGCGGAACTCGATTGACCCCGTTCGTAGAGCTCAGCGGCTTTGGAGTTATCGGATTCAGTCATCCTGCGTGATGCGTCAATGCCGTGGTCCTTGAGGATGCGCGCGACTGTAGTACGGGAGAGCTGGAACTCCTTCGCAACGGTTCGACTGTTGCGGGCCGCGCGATAGCGATTGACGACGGCCTCTACTTCGTTCGCTCGTAATTGGCGGGCTCGCCGTCGTGGTTCCGGGCTGACATCCTCGTGCTCGCGGGGTGTCGAGCGGAAGAGCAGTTCTCGAGGTGAGACGACCCCTCGTGAGGGGTTCGAGTAAACCTGTAGCAGGTGCACTGATGCGAAGAGCCGGCCCCGAAGGGTCGGCTCTTCACATCAGTATCGGTGGAAGCTTCGAGAACCCTACGTGGGCCCACGCCGGGCAGTCCGCGGCGCCGCGAAGCGGCGTCGAGGCGGCACGGTGGGGATCGAGTCCCTCCAGGGGCACCGTGCGAGTTTCCTCGGCGTCGTGCTCGGGCGCGTCAGCGTGAGAGCAGGTCGACCAGCTGGGCCTTGGTGTACCGCGAGTAGCCCGAGTGCCCTTCCTTCCGCGCACGCTCCTTCAACTGCGCGACCGTCAGGGACGACAGATCGTCGGGCTTCGGCGCGGGCGTTGATTCGGCCTTCACGGCCCGCTTTGGTGCAGGCTTCTTCGCCGTCGTCTTCTCGGCGGTCCGCACCTTCTCGGCCTCGGCGTTCACCGACGCCTTCGCGCTCGCTCGCTTCGCGACGTCCTTGTCGCCGCGGCTCTCGACGGGTGCAGGGGCGCGGCGGATCTGCGCCTTGCCTTTGGCCTTCCCGGCCGCCGCGGCGATGGCCGCGATCGCACCGATGGCCCTGCCCACCACCTTCTTCGGGTCTCGCTTGATGGCCTTCTTCGGCGCCGACGATGCGTCCTTCGCCTCGTCGGCGAGCGAGCGCATCTTCTTGGCGTCCTTCTTTGGGAGGGTCTTTGCGAGCTTCTTCGCGTCCTTCGCAGACTCTGCTGCCGCATCGAGCGCGGCCTTGGTCGCCTTGCTGTTCTTGGTGGACTTCGCCATGGTTGCTCCTCGTCGTGGGTCCGCAGGGCGAGGATCGCCGCTGTGCAGGGTCGCCCACAGTAGCGGCGGGGCCTGACCACCGTCACAGAGTCTCACTACGCAGCAGGTGCAAAGTACTTTAGGTGCTAAAGGATCGGCATGACGACGACCCCTCGCGCTCTCGCCCTCTTCGGCGCGACCGGCAAGACCGGCCGCCACGTTCTCGCTCAGGCGCTCGAGGCCGGGCACTCGGTGCGCGCCCTCGCGCGCCGCCCCGAGGCGCTCGACGCGCACGAGCGGCTCACCGTCGTCGCGGGCGACGTGCGCGAGGGCGACGCCGTGCGCGAGACCGTGCGCGGCTCCGACGCCGTGGTGAGCGTCTTCGGTCAGGTGAAGGGTTCGCCGCCCACCCTGCAGACGGAGGGCACGCAGGCGATCGTCGACGCGATGGCCGAGCAGGGCATCCGGCGCATCATCTCGCTCTCGGGAGGCGGCCTGCCCGCCGAGGAGCACGACCAGCCGAAAGTGCCCGACAGGATTATCCGGTGGCTGCTGAGGCGGCTCTCGCCGGCCGTGCTCGATGACGCGATCGCGCACCTCGCGGTGCTGCGCGGGAGCGGCCTCGACTGGACGGCCGTGCGTGGCCCGCGCCTCACCGACGCGCCTGCGACCGGCAGCTATCGCGTCGGGTGGGTGGGCGTCAACGCGAGCACGCAGATCGCCCGCGCCGACCTCGCGCGCTTCATCCTCACGCAGCTCGACGACGTCCAGTTCGTGCACGAGCTCCCGTTCGTGAGCAAGTAGTGACCGACGCGAGCAGCACCGACTCCGACTCGGACACTGGTACCACCGACGCACGTGTGGCATCGCTCGCGCGCGTCATCGAGCGCATCGCCGTCGTCACGCGTGAGGTCACGGCGCGGGGCGCGTACCCGTTTCAGGAGCGCGGGCTCGGCCGAGCATCCATGAATCTGCTCTTCGCGCTCGCCCGCCGCGACGGCGCGCGCGTCGCCGAACTCGCGCATCGGCTCGGCATCACGAGCGGCGCCGTCACGCAGACCGTCGACACGCTGCGCGCCGCCGGCCTGGTCACGAGCGAGGTGAGCGAAGGCGACAAGCGCGGGCGGGTCATCAGGCTCAGTGAGGATGCTCGGCGCGAGATCTCCGGACTCGAACGCGAGTACGTCGAGGCCGTCGCGCCCGCGTTCGCCGGGCTCAGCACGCACGACATTCTCGAGCTCGACCGCATCCTCGCCGCCGTGACGATCGCGGAGGAGCGGTGAGCGGCGTGGCCGACACTGCCGGCGCCGTGCTCGTCACCGGCGCGACCGGCAATGTCGGCGCGGCCGTGGTGAGGCACCTGCTAGAGCGCGGCGAGCCCGTCGTGTCGGCGCTGCGCGACCTGGCTGACCCCGGGCTCGTGCCCGGCAGCGAGGCGCGCGCGTTCGACTTCGAGAACCCCGCCGGATGGGAGGCGGCGCTCGCCGGAGTCGACCGCGTCTTCCTGCTACGCCCGCCCGCGATCGGCGACGTGCAGCAGCACCTCCTGCCGTTCGTCGACTTCGCGCTCGAGCACGGCGTGCGGCACATCGTCTTCCTTTCCCTGCAGGGCGTGCAGGTCAACCGAGCGACCCCGCACCACGCGGTCGAGAAGCACCTGCGCGCGCGGAAGGCGCCGTTCACCTTCCTGCGCCCGAACTTCTTCATGCAGAACCTGTCGACCACCTACGCGGGCGACATCCGCGACCGCGACGAGATCGCCGTGCCCGCGGCGCGCGCACGTACGGCCTTCATCGACACCGACGACATTGGTCGGGTCTCCGCGCACGTGCTGACCGAGCCCGGGCACCTCGGCAGGGCTTACACGCTCTCCGGCGAGCAGTCGCTGACCTACGACGACGTCGCGAGGGCTCTCACCGCTGAGCTCGGGCGACCCATCCGCTACACGCGGCCGAGCCCCGCGCAGTACACCGAGCTGCTGCGCGAGCGCGGCGCGCCCGAGGACTACATCGAGGTGCAGTCCATGATCTACAAGGTCGTGCGACTGCGCGTCTCCGCCTTGCCCAACCGTGCGATCCGCCGCATCACGGGAGCGCCTGCGACGAACTTCGCGCAGTTCGCGCACAGGGAGCGCGCGGCGTGGATGCCGCCTGAGGGGGATCGCTCGGCGAGCGCGCGCTAGCTGCCCAGCAGAACGACGAGCAGCGTCGCGCAGCTCGGCCTCCGATGAGGGTTACGAGTCGCTGCCGTTCCACAGCCGAAGCTTGCAGTGGTGGGAAGCGTGCTCGAAGTCGCGATCTGTGCTGAGCAATTCGAGGTCGTGGGTGATGCACAGTTGCGCGATGAGGGCGTCGATGGTGCCGAGCTGCACTCCGGCGCGGCGACACGAGTTGCGCAGTTCGGCAGCCGCGATGTGGTCGTCGCGCGTCGGCTGCATGGCAGGGAGCGCGCGGAAGCGTCGGCGTATCTCGGACTGGGTGCGCTCGGGCAGAAACCCTTGAAGAAGCTCCTGCACGATGAGGCCCGTCGTCACGACCAGGTCTGACTCGAGCGCGGTCCTCAGCCCCGCAACGGCGGGGCTGTTCGTCGGGCGGTCGCGACGAAGTGCGAGCGACCACACGCTGGTGTCGACGAGCACGGTCATGCCCGCGCGCGTTCCGCCTTGTAGTCGAAGGAGTCGTCCCACTCCAGGGTGCCGACGAGGTCGAGAAGGCCGAGCTGTTCTCGCCTGGCGATGAACTCTTGCAGGGCGAGAGTCACGGCAGCCTTCTTAGTGGCTTGACCGCTCACCGCGAGCGCACGATCGAGAAGCTCGGGATCCAGTGCCAAGTTCGTCGCCATCGTTGCCTCCTTACACATGAGTCTACACAGCGCGGGTTGACCGTCGTGAGCGACGAGGCCCCCTCGACAACCCAGCCATTCCTCAGAACGTAGTGACCCCCACACGAGCGCGTGGCGAACGGTCGCGCAACAGTGGGGTCTCGGCGCCGCCGCGTACCTGTGGACGACTCGACGTCGACGTCGTGCGCTAGCTGCCTAGCAGGATGACGAGCAGCGTCGCGCCGCTCGCGGTCACGCCCACGAGACCGACGATGAGCAACCACGCGATTGGCGTCGCCGAGCGGAGGCGGCCGAGGAACCCCACGGGCCGGTCGTCGTCATCGCTCATGCGTCCAGCCTAGAGGTCGGTGCGCTGGCGCTCTCGGGGAGGGTCGCCGAGCAGGCTTCCAGGATTGCGGAACTTCGTGAACATGGTTCGCGACGTTCCGAAGTTATGGAAGCGTCCCGAAGGGGTGCGATGCTCGCGGTCGCTAATATGAGCGACACCGGCGCCGTTGGCGCGACGAGACGGTCGCCGTCGTCACGGCGGGAACGATCACCCACTACGCCGACATCTACCCGACCGGTGTGCAGGTGTACGAGACGGGCGACTCGATCATCGAGGGTGCCGGGTACCCGCGCGAGGGCCGTAGCGCGACCCTACCGCAGGCGCCAGGGCGCCACGGCGTGGAGGAGGGGCAGCGCTGAGGCTCCGATGAGCACCCAGCTGAGCACCTCATCGTTCGGGCGCAGGATCACCCCGGCGAGCAGCAGCGCCGTGAAGAGGATCGCCGAGGTGGCGCGGCGCACGCTGCCGTCGAGGACGCGCAGGCGCTGCTCGACTTCCGGACTGCGCACCGCGAGCTCGCCGCGGTCGAGGCGCGTGGCGAGAGCATCCACTCGTTGGGGGAGGCGCGCGAGCGCCAAGAGGATGGCGACCGCCTCGCGGCCGACGCTGCGCGCTGTCGACGTGCCGCCGCCGCGCAGGAGGGTGCGGGCGAAGGGGTCGACGGCGTCCCACATGTTGAAGTCGCGGTTGAGGGCGCTCGTGACGCCCGAGATGAGCGAGACGGTGCGGATGAGCAGCAGGAAGCTCTCTGGCAGCTGGAACGGCAGGGTGCGCACAAGCTCGCTGAACTGCAGGGCGAACTGCTGCAGCTCGCGCGGGTCGAGCGCCGTGAGTTCGGCGACACCCATCCCGCCGAAGCGGTCGAACAGGGCCGTGACGGCGCGCTCGAGCTCGACAGTGTCGGCCGAGGGCAGCAGCACGCCGAGGCGCTGCGTCGCCACCACCCAGCCGCGGGCGTCGCGCGAGGCGACGGCGAAGATGAACTGCTGCAGGCCGTCGCGCAGCTCGTCGGTGATCTCGCCCATCATGCCGAAGTCGATGTAGGTGATCGTGAAGCCATGCTCGGCGCTCGGGGTCACGAAGATGTTGCCCGGGTGCGGGTCGGCGTGAAAGAACCCGGCGACGAAGATCTGCTCGAACGTCGCCCGCGCCAGCTCGGCGGCAACGGCATCCGGGTCGAGGCCCGCCGCCTGCAGCGCGCCGACATCGGTGATCTTGATCGCTGTCACGTCGGCGAGCGTCAGCACGCGGCGTGCACTGCGCTCCCACACGATCACCGGCGCCCCGACGCGCGGATCGTCGGCGAAGATCTCGGCGAAGCGCTCGGCGTTGCCCGCCTCGTGCACGTAGTCGATCTCCTCCAGGCTCGTCGTCGCGAACTCCTCGATGAGCGCGGGCGCGTCCGCGCGCCGGTTGACGAGCTTCACACGCGAGAGCCAGCGGGCAACACGGCGCAGAGCGGCCAGATCGACCTCGACGATCTGCTCGATGCCGGGCCGCAGTACTTTCACGACGACGTTCTCGAAACCCAGGTCGGCGGCGAGCGCGGGCGTCAGGCGCGCGCGGTGCGCCTGCCCGAGGGACGCGGCCGCGATCGGCTCGCTCTCGAAGTGCGCATACGCCCGATCGAGCGGGATGCCCAGCTCGCGCTCGGCCTGCGCGACGATGCTCGCGAACGACTCAGGAGCCACCTCGTCCTGCAGCCCCTCGAGCTCGCGCGTGATCTCCGGCGGCAGCACGTCGAGGCGCGACGACAGGAACTGCCCGACCTTGATCATGAGCCCGCCCAGGTCGGTGGCCAGCGCGTGGAAGCGCCGGGCGAGCTTCTGCAGACGCCGGATGCGGCCCCGCGCCGCGAACCGCGCGAGCCCGAACCGCGGCAGCACGAGCTCGAACCACCACGCCTGCGCGAGAGCGCGCGCCGCGAAGCGCATGATGCGGCGGTAGCGTGCGCGCGAGGCACGATCGGCCGGCGGCGCCTCGAGCGCGCCGCGGGCAGACGTCACGCGCTCAGCCCTCGGCGAGGATCGCGTAGAGCGCTCGACGCGTCTCGTCGAGAAGCTTCGCCGCGCGCTCCTGCTGCTCCACCGTGCCGCTCTGCGCGACCTGCGAGGCGGCCTGCGCGAGCTTCACGCCCGCCTTCGGCAGTGCGCGCGAGTGCTCACCGAAGCGGGGCATGCGCGACTCCCAGCCGTGATCGCGACCCGTGTCGTGCCTGCTCTCGGAGGCCTCGGCTGCGACCGCGTGCCCGGCCTCGGTGAGGGAGTACACCCGACGCTCGTCGTGCTGCTCGCTGCTCACGAGACCCTCGTCGGTGAGCTGCTGCAGCATCGGGTAGACGGTGCCGGCGCTCGGGGTGCGCGAGCCGGGCATCCGGTCGCCGATCGCCTGCATGACCTGGTGACCGTTCTTCGGGCCGTCGATAAGGGAGACGAGCACTGCGGAGCGGATGTCGGCGTGCCCCATCATCGCCTCCATGTGGGGGCCGAACTGCTCGCGCAGGCCCTCCATGGCCTCCCAGAGGTCGAATCGGGGGTTCGTGGCGCTGCGCATGCGGAATCCTTCGTCTGCGGGGAAAGGCCGACGGTCGCGGTCTTGACCACAGTCAACGCCACCACGCTGAGACTGGGCTCGGTGCTGGTCGAGCGCGCGCTGTGCGCGCGTGTCCTCCGTCGGGTCAGTCGCGGGACGCCCACGCCTCGGCAGTGAGGCGCAGCGAGGCGAGGCGCTGCTCGAGGCTCATCGCCGCGTGCACGGTGATGAGCTCGTGAGCGCCGCAGTCGGCGGCGAAGGCGGCGAGCTGCTGGGTGACCGCGGTCGGAGAGCCCGACGCGGTGTAGCGGCCCATCGCGAGAATCTGCCGGCCCGCGGGGGTGTCCACGAGCACGTGCGACTCCTCCTCGGTGAACTCGCGCTCGCGCCCGCGGCTGAGGAACCGGCGCACGCGCTCGCGCTGCACGGCCTCGAGCTGAGTGGCTGCCGACTCTTCCGACTCCGCGGCGACGACGTTGATGGCCGCCATGGCGTGCGGCGTCGCGAGCTCGTCGCTCGGGGTGAAGCGGCTCGTATAGTGGGCCAGGGCCGCGTGCAGGGCATCCGGAGCGAAGTGCGAGGCGAAGGCGAACGGAAGGCCCAGCTTCGCCGCCAGGTCGGCGCCGAACATGCTCGAGCCGAGGATGTAGCGCGGCACGCGCGTGCCGCGGCCGGGGTACGCGTTGACGCCGCTCACCGGCAGCTCGTCACCGAGGTAGTGGCCGAGCTCGATGACGTCGGCGGGGAAGGATTCCGCCGATTCGGGCGTGCGACGCAGCGCGCGCAGGGTCACCTGGTCGGTGCCGGGCGCGCGGCCCAGACCGAGGTCGATGCGGCCCGGGTGCAGCTCGGCGAGCGTGCCGAACTGCTCGGCGATCACGAGCGGGGCGTGGTTGGGCAGCATGACGCCGCCCGAGCCGAGACGAATCGTCGACGTGTGCGCGGCGACGTGCGCGATGAGCACGGCCGTCGCGCTCGACGCGATCGCCGCCATGTTGTGGTGCTCGGCGTACCAGACCCGCCGATATCCGCTGCGCTCGGCCTCCTTCGCGACCGCGACCGTCTCCGCAAGCGCCTCGCGCACGGGGGCGCCCGTGCGGGTCGGGGCGAGGTCAAGGACGGAGAGGGGGAGGGGCTCGGTCACGGAGTCATCGTGGCACGGGTTCGCAGGTGCTTGCTGACCGGGTCCGTGGCAGTGGCTCAGCGCCGCGAGAGCAATGCCCGCAGCCCCGCAACCGGTTGCCGGTTCGCGAAGGCGAGCACGGCATCCACGTGCTTCCAGGCGACGCGGCCGCCCGACATCTGCGCGAGGCCGCGCACCGGCAGCTCGTCGACGGAGCGCTCGAGCATCGCGATCGTCGCCGGGTCGGCGCGGTCGGCGTCGCTCACCGGCATTGCCCGGCGCAGGCCCGCGCGCAGCCCGCGGCCCACGAGGGTCGCGCTCAGGTCGCCGATCGTGGAATCCCGCGTGAACGGGCGGTCGGCCTTCGGGGCCGGGATGCTGCGCCCCAGCCGAGCGGAGAACGAGGCGTCGCCTGCCGCCACCGCCGGGGTGCTCGGCGGCTCCACCGAGTCGACCGCGTCGCCCTCGAGCCGCACCGCGAGCGTCGCCTCGATGCGCTCCACCGAGCGGCCGACCTCCAGGTCGACCTCCCCGCGGGGCAGGGCCCAGTCGTGCCGGCGCACATCCCAGAACGCGAGGTCGTCGGCGCGCACCTCGACCTCGACCCGGCGGCGCTCGCCGGGTGCGAGGGTCACGTGCGCGAAGCCGACGAGCTCGCGGCGCGGGCGCAGCACGACGTCGCTGCGGTCGTGCGCGTACACCTGCACGACGTCGCTGCGCGCGCGGTCGCCCGTGTTCTCGACCTCCACGGCGACCGTGAGGCTGCCGCCTGGCGCGAGGGCGTCGCTCGAGGCGATCGCGCTCGACCACGCCGTGCTGCCGTAGCCGAGTCCGTGGCCGAACGGGTACTGCACTGCCACGCCCGCGGTCGTCGCGTGCCGGTAGCCGACGAAGAGACCCTCGCGGTACTGCACCTGGTGGGGGCCGCCGGGAAAGTACGGGTCGGCGGCGATGTCGTCGAGGCTCGCGAACCACGTCTCGGTGAGGCGCCCGGCCGGCTCGACCTCGCCGAGCAGCAGGTCGGCGACCGCGCCGCCCGATGCCTGACCGCCGAGGTGGGCGACGACGATCGCGTCGACCTCGTCGCGCCACGGCAGCGCGACGGGCGAGCCGAGGCTCAGCACGACGACCGTGCGGCGGGCGACCCCCGCGACCGCGCGCACGAGGGCGTTGTGCTGCTCGGACAGCTCGAGTGTGTCGCGGTCGAAGCCCTCGCTCTCGGCGGTCGGCGGGAGGCCGACCATGAGCACGGCGACCTCCGCATCGCGTGCCGCCGCGACCGCCTCCGCGAGGAGGACCGCGTCGGTTTCCGAGCCCGCGGGACTGGCGCCGAGGTCGTACCCGGGGGCGTACGTCACGTCGACGCCCGCCGTCGCGAATGCCTCGCGCGCAGTGGTGAGACGGGTCGGCGTGACGAGCGAGCTGCCGCTGCCCTGGTAGCGCGGCGACTCGGCGAAGGCGCCGATGAGGGCGATCCGACTGTCGCGCGCGAGGGGCAGAGCGCCCTCGTTGCGCAGCACCACGGCGCTCGTGGCGGCGGCGCGGCGCGCTAGGGCGTCGTGCGGCTCGAGCAGGGCATCCATCGTCTCGATCGGGGCCGCGGTGCGCGCTCGCTCGGCGCGACGGGCGAGGGCGGCGACGCGGCCGGCGCTGCGCGCCACATCCACGATGCTGAGCCGCCGCTCGTCCACGGCGGCGTGCACGAGCGGCTCGGTGCCGGCTCCGCCGGGCATCTCGAGGTCCATGCCCGCCGCGATGCCCGCGACGCGATCCGCCTCGGCCCCCCAATCGCTCATGACGAGCCCCTCGAAGCCCCACTCCGAGCGCAGGATCGTCGTGAGCAGCTCGCGCGAATCGGTCGCGTGCTCCCCGTTCACGAGGTTGTAGGCGGCCATCACGGTCGCGGGGGAGGACTGCTTCACGGCGCGCTCGAAGCCGCGCAGGTACAGCTCGCGCAGGGTGCGCTCGTCGACGATCGCGTCAATGACGAAGCGGCGGTGCTCCTGATTGTTGACGGCGAAGTGCTTGAGGCACGCACCGACGCCCGTGGTCTGGATGCCGCGCACCGACGCCGCCGCGAACGTGCCGGCCAGCAGGGGGTCCTCGCTCGAGTACTCGAAGTTGCGCCCACACAGCGGGTGGCGCTTGAGGTTCAGTCCCGGCCCGAGAACGACGTCGACGCCGAGGGCGCGCGCCTCGCGGCCCACGGCGGCACCGAGCTCCTCGAGCAGGGCGGGGTTCCAGCTCGCGGCGGTTGTGACAGCGGTCGGGAAGCACGTGCTGGGCGTGCTGCTCACGAGCCCGAGATGGTCACCGCCCTCGGGTTGCGCGCGAATACCGTGCGGCCCATCGCTGAGCATCGCCTGCGGGATGCCCCGCTCGGGCAGCGCGCGGGTGCGCCAGAAGTCGGCTCCGCTCAGCAGCGAGACCTGCTCGGCCAGGCTCAGCTCGCTCACGTCGTGATCGGTGGAGTGGTCGGTCGTCACGGGCGCTCCTCAGTGCTGGTCGGTGGTGCTCAGCGTGATTCGGGGGTGCTGAGCAGGCGCAGCAGCGCCGACAGGTGGGCGGGCATGTCGACGCTGTCGTCGTACAGCCACTGGGCCTGCAGACCGTCGATGGCAGCGAGCACGAGCGCGGCGGCCTGCTCGGGCTCGACATCGGCGCGCACGCTGCCGGACTGTTGCAGGCGCGCGACGGCGGTGGCGAGCATCCGCCGTAGCCGCGCGTAGCGCTCGGCGAAGAAGTCGTGGGCCGCGTGGCCGTCGTCGACGCCCTCGGTGGCGAGGTGGGCGAAGAGCCGCACGAGGCCTGCGCTCTCGGCGTTGCGGCGCACGACCGCGAGCAGTGGCTCCGCGAGCTCGTCGAGGGTCGGGTCATGGTCGTCGAGAGAGGCTGCGAGCGCGTGCTCGTCGACGCCGCCGCTGTCGAGCTCGTCCCGCCGACGCAACGCCTCGACGAGCAGCTCGTCCTTCGACGCGAAATAGTGCAGGAGCCCGTTGGAGCTCATCTGCACGGCGTCCGCGATTGCGGCGACCGTCGCCCCGGCGTAGCCCTCGGCCGCGATGACGCGCAGGGCGGCGTCGAGAATCTCGCGGCGTCGCTCGACGCCCTTCGCGTAGGGGCCGCGGGTGCTCATGGTGGGCGATGCTAGCGCTTGCGCGCGAAAACCGCATCCCATACTGTTTTGGCAGCGCGACGGTGCGCGACGAGAGTGAGCGAGACGATGACGTCGACGACGAACACGGGCCCTGAGTCGGTCGGGCCCGAGCAGGAAGCGCCCGCGGCGACGGGCACCGCGCGGCCGGGCATCCAGGGCCCCCTGCGGCGCCTGCTGCTGTGGTTCCTGCCCGGCACGCTCAGCATATACGTGCTGTGGGGAGCGATCCCCACGATTCTGCTTCCCCTCCAGGTAGAAGACATCGACCCGGCGGCGAAGGTCGCCAACCTCGCCCTCGTGACGACGATCGGAGCCTTCGCCGCGATGGTGGCCCAGCCCATCGCGGGGCGCATCAGCGACCGCACGCGCACACGCTACGGCCGCCGCGCCCCCTACCTCGTCGGAGGAGCGCTCATAGGCGGGCTTGCCCTGATCGCACTCGGGTTCTCGAGCTCCCTCATGCTCATCACGCTGTGCTGGGTGCTCGTGCAGATCTCCTTCAACATCGTGCAAGGGCCCTTCACGGCGATCCTGCCCGACCGCGTGCCCGCCGCCGTGCGTGGCACCTTCGCCGCCGTCATCGGCTCGATGACGATGCTCGGCGCCATCGGCGGGGCGATCCTCGCCTCGAGCCTCGCCGAGAGCATCCCCGTCGCCTACCTGCTGCTCGCGGGGTTCGCGATCGTCGTGCTCACGAGCTTCGTGATCGCCAACCCCGACCCGGACAACCGTGGCGAACCGGCGCCGCCGTTCCACGTGCGCAGCTTCCTCTCGACCTTCTGGGTCAACCCCATCGCCCACCCCGACTTCTTCTGGGCGTTCACCGGCAGACTGCTGCTGTACACGGGGTACTTCGCCGTCTCCGGCTACCTGCTCTACTTGCTGCAGGACTACATCGGGCTCGGCGACGACGCCGTCGGCCTCGTGCCGCTCGTGACCGCGGCCGGTCTGCCCGCCATCGTGCTCTCGATCGCCATCTCGGGCCCGTGGAGCGACCGAGTCGGGCGTCGCAAGCCCTTTGTCGTCGCCTCGTCGCTGCTCGTGGGCGCCGCCCTCATCGTGCCGTGGGTGTGGCCCACTCTCGAAGGCATGATCGCCTTCTCCGTGCTCGCCGGGCTCGGCTTCGGCGCCTTCCAGGCCGTCGACACGGCCCTTGTCTCGCAGGTGCTGCCGAGCGAGCACGCCCACGGCAAGGACCTCGGGGTCGTCAACATCGCCGCAACGCTGCCGCAGACCCTGGCCCCCGCAGTCGCGGGCAGCATCGTGCTGCTGTTCGGGTTCGCCGCACTCTTCCCCTTCGCGATGGTGCTCAGCGTGCTCGGGGCGATCGCCGTTCTGCCGATTCGCTCCGTGCGGTGAGGCGCACCGTCGTCAGAAGTCGAGCTCGAGGCTCTGAGCCCACCCGTTCTCGGGCGGCACCATGTCCAGTATCGGTTCTGACTGCGTGATCATCGCCCGCGAGTGCGGCGTCACGAGCACCTCGAAACTCTGGCCGCGCGTGTCGTCCACGTGGATGAAATTCCCGCCGCCGCGGACCGCCTCGACTATCTCTTCGGTGAGCGCCGCGACATCGATGTCGTCCCGCAGGGGGATGCGGTGCTCGTTGATCGTCAGTGTCACTGTCGTCATGGATGCCTCCGTCCGCGGGCCACGCTAACCCGTCAGCCTGACGAGGGACACACCTTGCTTTTTCGACGGTGAACGGCTAGCCGTCCTCGTGCTCGGGAGGCTCCTCGCTCAGGTGAACTCCGCCGGTTGCGGAGGACAGGATGAGCGACTCGACCCACTCGCGGTTGATGGCGGGTGCGCGCGATCCCGAGTAGCTGATGTGGATCGGCACGCCGTTATCGATCCACAGCGCGTGGCGACCGCTGCCTGCCGACGATGGCAGCGACCAGGTCAGGAAGAAGTTCTCGCCACGCCGGAGCTTCGTGCTGATGACGATCTGCACGTGCGCGAGCACGCGGTCGTCAAAGGAGAACTCGTCCATCTCGTACCGCAGTGTCCCCATGATTCCGATCCCCCTGACATTCGGTGAGTGCGACCGCCGCAGCTCACAAGTGCTTGCCCCCGGTGACGGGCACGACAGCTCCCGAGATATACGAGCCGCCGTCCGAGGCGAGCAGAACGTACGTCGCCGCGAGCTCCGCCGGTTGACCGGCGCGGCCGAGCGGCGTGTCCTGCCCGAACTCCTCCAGCTTTCCCTCCGGCCAGTCTGTAGCAGGAATGAGCGGAGTCCAGATCGGGCCGGGAGCGACGGCGTTGACACGGATGCCGCGTGGGCCCAGGTCATCGGCGAGTGCGCTCGTGAACGCGACCTGCGCCGCCTTGGTCATCGCGTAGTCGACGAGGCCCGCCGAAGGATTCGCCGCCTGGATCGACGACGTCGTGATGATGCTCGAACCCTCGCCGAGGTGCGGCAGAGCTTCGCGCGTAAGCCACATGAGCGAATACAGGTTGGTGCGGAAGACGCGGTCGAACTCCTCGGTCGTGATGGCGTCGAAACTCTCGCGGAACTGCTGGTACGCCGCGTTGATGACGAGGATATCGAGCCCGCCCAGGGCGTCGACCGTCGTCGCGATGATCATGCGGCAGGCGTCCTCCTGCTGAACATCAGCGGGGATGAGCGTCGCCCTGCGCCCGGCCGCCTCGATCTGGTCGGCCGTGACGCGTGCGTCCTCCTGCTCTTCGGGCAGGTAGACGATCGCGACGTCGGCCCCTTCGCGTGCGAACGCGATGGCCACCGCGCGACCGATGCCTGAGTCGCCTCCCGTGATCAGGGCGCGTCGGCGGTTCAGCTTGCCTGCGCCGACGTAGCTCGACTCGCCGTGGTCGGGAGTCGGCGTGGTCGCCGTCGTCGTGCCGGGTTGCTCTTGCTCTGCCATACGGGGCTCCTGACTACCCTCGAGATACTCGACGAGCACTCAGAGTCTACGCTGGCATGGCCCCCGTTCGGGGGACAACATTTCCGGGCCCCCTTGACAGCGGGCGCTCAGGAAGGGCGGGGCCCAGAAGAGCGGGTCACTCCGGATCGCTCGAGTCGACGAGGCCGATCGGAACGCCGCGGTCGACGAGGATGTCGGCCTTCTGCAATTGGCCTCGGCCGTGGTTCACGCGCAACCAGCCCGGCGCTCCCGTCGCAAGAATCGTGGCGATCTCCTCCTGAAGCTCCGTCGCGTGGCGGGCGACGACGTACTCTTTGCCGTCGTAGTGGATGGTCGTGCGCATCAGGACTCATCCTCGCTCGGCACGGGCGGCTCGGGAAGGATGTGGAGCCCCGCGGGAGTGTTGGCCGAGAGCATGAGGTCGTCGACCCAGGTGCGGTTGATCGACGGGGGCCGGCTGCCGAAGAACTTGAACGAGATCGGAATCGTCGGGTGCACCCAGATCACGCTGCGGCCGTTGCCGATCGAGGCATCGTCCTTCCAGCTGAAGTAGAACGCCTCGTTGCGGCGCAGCTTCGCACCGATCACGATCTGCAGGTGCGCAAGCGTGCGGTCATCGAAGTCGGCCGACAACGTCGAGTCGTAGGTCAGTGTGCCCATGGTGCCCCCCGGTACTGGGTTGATGTGTGAGCATGTCTAGCGGGTGGAGCGCCTCGGCGGCAAGTTGCGTCGCTCACCACGACAGGCAGCTCTCGGCCGGCGATCTCAGTGCAGCAGCACCTCGAGAGCCATGCCCGGGCAGGGGTGCCGCTCGAAGGCGTCGAGGTCGCTTCCCCGCAGGGTGTCGCCGGTCTCGCGTCGCGCATCGGTCGACAGCAGCACGCGCCCGACGCCGTTGATGATCGTCACGTGGGCGTCGAAGACGGCGAGCCGTGGCGTGAGGTCGTGCTCGACCCTGTCGATGAGCAGGTCGAGCCCCGCGACGCCGACGAAGTCGTCGTCGATGGCGACGGGAGCGGCGACCGTGATCGTGTACTCGTCGCTGCACAGGTAGTCCACGTAGGGGCCGGCGACGTGCGCCTCGCCCGTCGCCTGCGGCACCCGGTACCACTCGAGCTCGCTGTAGTCGATGTGCTCCTTGTTGACCGACTGGCTCGCGAGCACGAGCTTGGTGCGCTCGGCGCCCTGCCACCAGGCGAGGTGGCTGCCGGCGTCGGCGAGCGAGTCGAGGGCGGCGATGAAGCCGGCTCCGTACACGGGCAGCTCGAGCGAGTCGAAGGTGCGGTGCGCGTAAGGCTCGACGAGGTCGTCGAGCTTCTCGCTCGTGAACGGCCCGGCAGCGCGTGCCGCGGCGATGTCGGCGGCGAGCAGCGGCTTCCACGACTCGAGACTGGAGATCGCGCGGCCGAAGTAGTCTGCGACGAGTTCGACGGGGGACTGGGTCACGGGAATCGTCGTCATGGTCGGGGCCTCCAGGTCGGTCGCAGTGCGCTCGTGGTGGGGAATGCTATCGATGCTCGGGATGCCCGGCCACCGTCGCTCATGACGCACCCAGCGTCTCGCGCAGGTCGATGAGCCACTCGACTGCGTCACGCACGGCTGCGCGGCTGAGGTGGACGGCGGTCGTGGGGTCGCCGCGCTCGACGGCGTCGAGCAGAGCCCAGAATCGCTCGCGCGTGGCGGTGCGCCTCTCGGGCTCGCGGTCGGCGAGGGCGAAGAGCGGTGAGAGCTCGGCCTGCAGTCGCATCTGCTCGCGCGTGAGCCGGGCCGACTGGCTGAGAGCGGAGAGCTCGATCTGGGCATCGTCGCTCGCCCTCCTCCAGTCGATGGGGTCGGCGGGGTCGACGCGCTCGAGGCGCTGACGGATGAGGGCGATCTCGCTCGGGTCGGCGCGACGGGCCGCCAGTTCGACCGCGGCGGCGGTGATCGTCGCGTAGTGCGTCGCCGCGTCTCGGAGGGCCACGCGCGAGGTCGCGGCGAGCGCGTCGAGGGCGAACGTCGTGGGGTCGGCTGTGTCGGCGACGAAGCTGCCGCCGTGTCGCCCACGGCGGGTGGTGATGAGCCCACGCTCCCGGAGGGCGAGGAGCGCCTCGCGCGCGGTGGCGGGGGCGACTCCGAAGGATTGCGCGAGGTCTGTCTCCGCGGGGAGCCGCTCTCCGGCGTGAAGCACTCCGCCCATGATCGCGTCGGCGATGCGCCGTTCGACGAGGGCGGCGCGCCCCTGATCGCCGATCGGCTGAAACACCGCTCGAACGAGGCGGTGGGGTCGCCCGGATCGCCCGGAGCTCTTCTGCCCAGCGGGGGGAGGGGGTACGACCATGCCCTCATTGTGACGTACGCACCCCGGTGCGGGGCCGCGAACCGACAGCCGCGAACGATACGTCGATGACGCGGTTCCGTTACACACTGGAAATAAAAGCTATGAAACTATATCTTTAGAGGTTAACGCCTCGATCCAATGACGCTCGTAAGGAGTCCCCGCGCTCATGCCCGGTACTGAAAGCCCCGCTGCCACCCTCGATTCGGACGCTCCCGCGAGTGTCGACTCCGGCGTCGAGCTGCGCGGCGTCGCCAAGCACTACGGCGACACGGTCGCCGTGACCGACCTCGATCTCGTGGTCGAGCCTGGCGAGTTCTTCTCCATGCTCGGGCCCTCGGGGTCGGGCAAGACGACCGTGCTGCGCATGATCGCGGGCTTCGAGGACGTCACGCGCGGGCAGATCCTGCTCGACGGGCAGGACGTCACCTCGGCGGCGCCGTTCGACCGCACCGTCAACACGGTGTTCCAGGACTACGCGCTGTTCCCGCACATGACGATCGCGGAGAACGTGGCCTACGGCCTCCGAGTGCGCAAGACGCCCAAGAGCGAGATCTCGCACCGGGTTGCGGAGGCGCTCGAGCAGGTCAAGCTCGCGCACGTTGCCGACCGGCTGCCGCACCAGCTCTCCGGTGGCCAGCGCCAGCGCATCGCGCTCGCGCGCGCGCTCATCCTGCGTCCTCGCGTGCTGCTGCTCGACGAGCCGCTCGGCGCCCTCGACAAGCAGCTGCGCGAACAGATGCAGATCGAGCTCAAGCAGATTCAGCGCGAGGTGGGCATCACCTTCATCTTCGTGACGCACGATCAGGAGGAGGCGCTCACCCTCAGCGACCGCATCGCGGTCTTCAATGAGGGTCGCGTTGAGCAGGTCGGCACTCCCCGGGAGGTCTACGAGTACCCCGGTACCGCGTTCGTCGCGAGCTTTCTGGGGCTGTCGAACCTCATCCCCGCCCCGCTCGCCCGCGAGCTCTGCGGCGCGACCGCCGCCCTGAGCGTGCGCCCCGAGCGCGTGCGCGTCACGGCCCCCGATGACCTTCCGCGCGAGAACGAGACGAGCGTGCGCGGAACGATCAGCGAGACCGTCTACACCGGCCCGACGACGCGCTACATCGTCGAGACCGAGTTCGGCCTGCAGCTCATCGCCGAGCGCCACAACGACCACGCCCCCGACGACACCTCGGCGTTCCACCGCGGCGACCCTGTGCGTGCCGTGTGGTTCACCGAGCACGCCGCGATCGTGCCCTGAGACCCTTCCCCGCCCTGCACCACCCCACAGAAGAGAGAGAACAGCCATGAACAAGAAATTGCTCCTGCCCGCCTTCGCGGCGGCAGTGACGCTCGTGCTCGTCGGATGCAGCACGGACGCCCAGACCGGAGACGGTCTCTTCATCGACGTGCCGGATGTGCCGATGCTCGAAGAGCTCGGCGAGGCCGAGGGCTCGGTCGACATCGTCGCCTGGTCGGGATTCGTCGAGCCCGAGTGGGCCGACACCTTCACCGAGGAGACCGGCTGCGTCGTCAACCGTCGCGTCGCCGGCACGAGCGACGAGATGGTCACGCTCATGCGCACGGGCGAGTACGACCTCGTCTCCGCCTCGGGTGATGCGAGCCTGCGCCTCATCGCCGGCGGCGACGTCGCCCCGATCAACCTCGACTTCATCCCCAACTTCGGCGACGACATCGTCGAGGGCATGAAGGGTCAGGTCTACGACACGATCAACGGCAACAGCTACGGCGTGCCCATCGGCCGTGGCGCGAACATCCTGCAGTACAACAGCGAGGTCATTCCCGAGGCGCCCGAGAGCTGGGACGTCGTGTGGGAGGCCGACAGCCCCTACGCCGGGCAGATCATCGCCTATGACGCACCAATCTACATCGCCGACGCCGCCGTGTACCTCATGGCGACGCAGCCGGAGCTCGGCATCACGAACCCCTACGCGCTCGACCAGACGCAGCTCGACGCCGCGATCGCGCTCCTGCAGCAGCAGAACGACATCGTCTCCGAATACTGGGCCGACCCGGTCGCCCAGATCACGTCGTTCGCCGGCGGCACGACCGTCGTCGGAACGTCGTGGGAGATCCTGCGCAAGCTGACGGGTGACGACAAGTTCCAGGGCACCCTGCCCGCCGAGGGCTCGACCGGATGGTCGGATGCCTGGATGATCTCGTCCGAGTCCGACTCGCCGAACTGCGCCTACCTCTGGATGGACTACACGAGCGCCCCCGACGTCAACGGCGCCATCGCGATGAACTTCGGCATGGCCCCGGCCAACGCCGCGTTCTGCGAGACGAGCGACGAGGCTGCCGCTCACTGCGAGGAGTTCAACGCGACCAACGAGGACTACTTCGACCAGGTCTGGTACTGGACCACGCCGATCGAGCAGTGCGTGGACGGCCGCACCGACGTGCAGTGCACGAACTTCCAGCATTGGACCCAGGCCTGGCTGACCGTCAAGGGCTGATGCACCACCAGTGAAGCGCTGGGAGCCGGCGCCCGACCGATGCCGGCCCCCAGCACCACCACCCCACCCCTTCCACCTCTCCGCACCATCGATCAGGGAGTTGTCACCGTGACGTCGACCGTTGCCGCCTCGCAGCGGCGCCCGGGGCCGAGCTCGACGCTCGTGCGCCGCCCGCTCTCGACGGCGCTGCACCGTCGACGGCGTGTGCGCCTCGCCGGCTTGCTCGCTCTGCCCATGGCCTGGCTCATCGGGCTCTACATCTTCTCGCTCGCGCTGCTCCTCATCACCGCGTTCTGGATCGTCGACCCCTTCACCTCCCTCGTGCGGCCCGGCTTCACGCTCGACAACTTCGCGCTGCTCGTGAGCAACCCCGCCTACGTGAGCACCTCTCTGCGCACGCTCGGCATCGCGCTCGCCGTCACGGCGATCAGTGCTCTCTTCGCGGTGCCCCTCGGCATCTTCATGGCCAAGCTCGCCTCGCCCTGGCTGCGTGCCCTGCTCGCGATCGCCATCACGCTCCCGTTGTGGGCCGGGTACCTCGTCAAGGTCGTCGCCATGCGCATCACCTTCACCGAGGAGGGCTTCTTCAACTCGATCGCGGGCCTCGTCGGGGGCAGCGGGCCCGGGTTCGGCATCCCGACCGTCATCCTCACCCTCACCTACCTGTGGTTCCCCTACATGGCGCTGCCGGTGTACACGGCGATCCGCCAGATACCCCCGAACCTCTTCGACGCCTCCGCCGACCTGGGTGCCGGCGGATGGACGACCATCCGCACCGTCGTCATCCCCCTCCTCACGCCCGCGCTCCTCGCCGGCTCGATCTTCACCTTCTCCCTCAGCCTCGGCGACTACCTCGCCGCCCGCTTCGTCGGCGGCCCCAACAGCCAGATGATCGGCTCGATCATCGCCTCCAACATCAACCTCAACCCGCCCGTTGCGGCCGCGTTCTCGGTCGTGCCGATCGCCTTCGTCGTCATCTACCTGCTCGTCACGCGTCGCACCGGCGCGCTCGAGCGGATGTAGGGAGAGGCCCATGCTCAGACTCAACCGCCGCTCCAAGGCCCTGCTCGGCGTCATCGTCGGCGTCGTGCTCGTCTTCATGTACGTGCCGCTCGGGCTCGTCATGCTCAACGCCTTCAACGATGCGCAGATCGCGGCGTGGCCCGTCGACGAGTTCTCGCTGCGCTGGTGGAGCGTCGCGCTCACCTCCGAGCCGATCCGCGCGGCCGTGCTCAACTCGGTCATCATCGGGCTCGGGGCCACGGTCATCGCGCTCCTCCTCGGCACGCTCGCGGCGTTCGCGCTCTCCCGCTACTCGTTCTTCGGCAAGCAGACCGTCAACCTGCTCATCGTGCTGCCCATCGCCCTCCCCGGCGTCGTCACGGGTGTGGCGTTCAGCAACACCTTCACGTCGATCCTCGACCCCATCGGCATCCAGGTCGGCTACCTGGGCATCATCATCGCCCACGGCACCTTCTGCATCGTCATGGTGTTCAACAACGTGTTCGCCCGGCTGCGGCGCATGAGCCCCAACCTCCAGGAGGCGTCGATGGACCTCGGCGCGGGTCTCGGGCAGACCTTCCGGCTCGTGACCTTCCCGCAGTTCCGCACGTCGTTCGTCGCGGGCGGCCTGCTCGCCTTCGCGCTGAGCTTCGACGAGGTCGTCGTCTCGATCTTCACCGCTCCCCCCGGCGTGGACACCCTGCCGCTGTGGTTCCTCAACACGATGGCGCGACCCAACGAGGGCAACCTCGTCAACGTCGTCGCGACCGTGCTCATCCTCTTCTCCTTCATTCCCGTCTACATCTCGCAGCGCCTCTCGCGGGCCGAGGAAGAGGAGCGGTAGGGCCAGGCGGCACGCTCGGTAGGCTCTCGACAGGCCCGGAAGGAGCATCCATGACCTGGCGCATGCCCGCCGAGACCACGCCGCACGACCGCATCTGGATGGCGTTCCCGCGCGAGGGCGACGTCATGGGCGACAGCTCGGCCGCGCGCGAGGCGACCTACGCGGCGTGGACGGCGGTCGCCCACGCGATCCTGCCGTTCGAGCCCGTGACGATGGTCGTCGACCCCAGCGAGTGGTCACGCGCACGTCAGCTGCTGAGCGCCGAGATCGAAGTCGTCGAGGCCCCGCTCGACGACTTCTGGATGCGCGACATCGGCCCCACGTTCGTCGTCGACGACGAGACCGGCGAGCTCGGCGGCGTCGACTGGATCTTCAACGCCTGGGGCGACCAGGGCGGCGCGTTCGCCCGCGACGCGCTCATCGCCGAGTTCGTGCTCGAGCAGGCCGGCTGCACGCGCATCCCGAGTCTGCTCGTCAACGAGGGCGGGGCCATCCACGTCGACGGCGACGGCACCGTCATGGTCACCGAGACCGTGCAGCTCGACCCCGGCCGCAACCGCTACGCCACGAAGGAGCGCGTCGAGGCAGAACTGGCGCGCACACTCGGAGTGACCCAGACGGTCTGGCTGCCGCGCGGCCTCACGCGTGACTACGAGCCGCTCGGCACGCGCGGGCACGTCGACATGATCGCGACCTTCGCGTCACCCGGCGTCGTGCTCGTCCACGAGCAGCCCGCCGAGTCGCACCCCGACCACGCCGTCATGCGCGAGGTGCGCGGGGTGCTCGAGCGGGCGACCGACGCCGCAGGCCGCAGGCTGACGCTCATCGATCTGCCCGCCCCGAGCCAGCTGCGCGACGACGAGGGCTTCGTCGACTGGAACTACGTCAACCACCTCACCGTGAACGGCGGGGTGATCGCGTGCGGGTACGACGACCCGGTCGCGGATGCCCGCGCACGCGACCTGCTGGGCGCCGCCTACCCCGGCCGCGAGGTCGTGACGGTCGACGCCCGCGAGATCCTCGCGCGCGGCGGCGGCATCCACTGCATCACGCAGCAGCAGCCCCGCAGCGGGCTGCCCGTCGGCGACAGCGGTGCGGCGTGAGCCGCACGCCGCTCGTCGAGACGAGCATTCCCGACCTCGCGGCCGCACTCGCCGCCGGCGAGCTGACCGCGGTCGAACTCGTGCAGGGCTACCTCGACCGCATCGCGGCGTACGACCGCGAGCCCTCCGGCGACGGTGCGCGACCCGCCCTGAACGCCGTCGTGGTCGACAACCCGGCAGCTCTCGACGAGGCGCGCGCGAGCGATGAGCGGCGCGCGAGGGGCGCATCCCTCGGGCCTCTCGACGGCATCCCGTACCTCGCGAAAGACAGCTACATGGTGCGCGGCCTCACCGTCGCGAGCGGCTCGCCCGCCTTCGCCGACCTCGTCGCGCAGCACGATGCGTTCACCGTCGAGCGTCTGCGCGCGGCCGGGGCGATCTGCCTCGGGCTCACGAACATGCCCCCCATGGCCAACGGCGGCATGCAGCGCGGGCTGTACGGGCGGGCCGAGAGCCCGTACAACCCTGACTTCCTGCCGGCACCCTTCGGCTCAGGGTCATCGAACGGCTCGGGGGCCGGGCTGGCAGCCTCCCTCGCCGCCTTCGCCCTCGCCGAAGAGACCTGGTCGAGCGGCCGCGGCCCCGCCTCGAACAACGGCCTGTGCTGCTACACGCCCAGTTGGGGCGTCATCTCCGTGCGCGGCAACTGGCCGCTCGTGCCCACCATGGACGTCGTCGTGCCCTACACGCACACCGTGGGAGAGCTGCTGCTCGTGCTCGACGCGATCGTCGCCGACGACGCCGGGGTCGAGGGTGCGGGCGTGCGGGGCGACTTCTGGCGCGCGCAGCCGTGGTTGCCCCTCCCCGCGTCGAGCGAGGTGCGGCCGGCCTCGTACCCCGCCCTCGCCGACCCGGATGCCCTGCGCGGGCGTCGGCTGGGCATCCCGCGCCTCTACATCAACGCCGATGAGGCGACCGACGACCCGATCATCACGCGACCGAGCGTCGTCGCGCAGTGGCGGAAGGCGCGCGCCGTCCTCGAAGCCGCCGGCGCCGAGGTCGTGGAGGTCGACCTGCCCGTCGTGGCGAACTACGAGTCCCGGGGGCGCGCCGTCGACCGCTCGATGGTCGCGCGCGGACTCGTGCCCCCCGCGTTCGCCGACCACGAGCTCTACGAGCTGTCGATGTGGGGCTGGGACGAGTTTCTGCAGGCGAACGGCGATCCCGCCCTGCACCGGCTCGTCGACGTCGACCCCGACCTCATCTTCCCCACCCCGCCCGGATCCCTGCCGGGCCGGTATGACGACCACCTCAGCCGCTTCGCCCCCGAAGACGTGCCGTTCGAGGACTACGTGCACCGGGCTCGGGCCAGCGGCGTGCCGACGCTCGAGCAGATACCCGACCTCGCCGACGGCGTGCGCGGGCTCGACGCCACCCGACGTCAGGACTGGGACGCCTGGCTCGACGCTGAGCGTCTCGACGCGATCGTGTTCCCCGCCGTCGCCGACATCGGCCCGGCCGACGCCGACGTGAACCCCCGCAGCGCGGAGCTCGCCTGGCGCAACGGCACGTGGGTGGCCAACGGCAACCTCGTGTGGCGGCACCTCGGCATTCCGACCGCGCAGGTGCCCATGGGGATGCTCGACGACATCGCGATGCCCATCGGGCTCACGTTCGCCGGCCGCGGATGGGACGACACGGCGCTGCTCGCGTACGCGTGGGCATTCGAGCACGCCGCCGCTGCGCCGGGGTCGGCACTCGGCGCCCCACGGGTCGCCCCGCCGTTCACACCCGAACTGAGCGCCGCCCCCGAACGCGACGCCGCCGAGCACGGCACACTGGAGGCATGACGCCCACCAGCCTCGCCCTGCCCGAGCTCACCCACGAGCGCGTCGAACTCGTCACGGGCGCGCGCTCCGGCCTCAGCCTCGGCGTGGCCCTGCACTCCAGCGCGCTCGGCCCCGGCCTCGGCGGCTGCCGCCTGTGGCGCTACGGCCACTGGAGCGACGGACTCGGCGACGTGCTGCGGCTGTCCAGCGCGATGACCCTCAAGAACTCCCTCGCCGGCCTCGACTACGGGGGCGGCAAAGCGGTCATCATCCTGGGCGAGGGCGACGCGCTGGAGGACGGCCGACGACAGGATGCCCTGCTCGACCTCGGCGACCTCGTGGCGAGCTTCGACGGCACCTACATCACGACCGAAGACGTCGGAGTGACCGAGCACGACATGGTCGTCGTGCGCGAGCGGACGCCGCACGTCGTCGGCCTGCCCACGAGCCTCGGCGGCGCGGGCGAGCCCGCCGAGGGCACCGCCATCGGCGTGCACGCCAGCCTCGAGGTCGTGCTGGAGCGGCTGTTCGGCTCACGCGACGTCGCCGACCGCTCCTTCGTCATCTCGGGGCTCGGACAGGTGGGGTCGCGCCTGGCCAGCCGACTCGCCGCCGCCGGCGCCCGACTGATCGTGACCGACATCGTCGACAAGCGGAAACTCGCCGACGAGCTCGGCGCGACGTGGATCCCGCCCGAGGAGGCGCTCACGACACCGGCCGACGTGCTCGTGCCCGCCGGTCTCGGGGGAGCGCTCACGGCCTCGGCGATCGAGCAGCTTCCCGTGCGAGCAGTCGTCGGCCCGGCCAACAATCCGCTCGCCGAGAGGGTGGGGGCCGCGCAGCTCGCCGAGCGGGGCATCCTGTACGCCCCCGACTTCCTCGTCAACGCTGGAGGCGTCATCCACCTCGCACTCTCGGCGGAGGGCGCCACGTCCGTCGTGCTGGATGCCCGGCTGCGCGCCATCGGCGACACGCTCGCACGCGTGCTCGACGCGGCCGAGGCCGACGGCGTCACGCCGCTCGACGCGGCCGAAACGCTCGCGGTCGAACGGGTGCGGGGCGCGACAGGCGCCCGCGGAAGTCGGTAGCTCGGCTCAGCCGCGCGCCAGGACGGGCGCGCCCCAACCGTCGTAGTCGCCGCGGTGGTCGCACACGATCGTGTAGACCTCCTCGGTCATCGCGTCCGCGGTGTCCACATCGACCGCGGCCGTCTTCGTCGCGGTGAGCGTCGCCCTGGTGAGCTTTCGACGCGTCACCTCGGCGTGGTAGCCGTGCGACTCGAGGTCGCGCGCCGCCTCCGCGGCGTCGCGCATACGGCGGAACAGTGCGACGTGTTCGACCTCGCGGGGAGCGTCGACGTCGTCACGCATCTTCATGCGCTGACAGTACTGCTCGACGTTCGTGCTGAGGTGCTGACGGATATCACCCACGAGGGGCGATAGTAGGACACATTGTCACCGTCCGCATCTCGTGAGCTTTCCCCGCCTGACGGTGCGGCGCGGCGCACCGCAGAACTCTTCCTGAGAAGTCAACCCCCTGCCTGAGCGCCGTCTGCGCGCCTACCGTGGGGGCGACCGCACGTCGACGACCTCGACGCGGCATCGAGCCAGACACATCGAGACAGACAGGATCACACCATGAGCACTGTTCGAGCAGAGATCGACATCGACCTCCCCATCTCCACCGTCTACAACCAGTGGACGCAGTTCGAGACCTTCCCCCAGTTCATGTCCGGGGTCGACGTGGTGCGCCAGGTCGACGACACCCACACTCACTGGGAGGTATCCCTCGCGGGCGTCTCCCGCGAGTTCGACGCCGAGATCGTCGAGCAGACCCCCGACGAGCGCATCGCGTGGAACTCGACGGCGGGTGAGGAGCACGCGGGCGTCGTGACCTTCCACCGTCTGAGCGACGACACGACGAAGGTCACCCTGCAGCTCACCTGGGAGCCGAAGGGCGCCGTCGAGCGCATCGGCTCGCTCCTGCAGATCGACGACATTCAGATCGACCGCGACCTGCGCAGCTTCAAGGACCTCATCGAGCACAACGGCTTCGAGAGCGGCTCCTGGCGAGGTGATGTCGACCGCGCTCCCGACGCGACCGGCCGCTGAACCGGCCGAACAACCGTCGCGGCCTCCCCGGCCCCTCTTCTTCGCGGCATGCACCGAAGATAGGGTGACGAGCGAGGGAGGCCGCGATGACGGACGCCGCAGCAGCGCGCGCGAGAGTGCGTGCGCGGGCTCTCCGGCGAGTCGAGCATGCGCGGCTCGCCGCCCTCGCCGGCGCGGACAGCCGCGCGGCCACCGAGGCTCTCCTCAGCGGGCTGCGCGCGCAGGGATTCGGGCCGAGGGCGCTGGGTCGCTTCGTGTACGACGCGACCCGCCGCAGCATGCTCGAAGCCCGCAAGCGACCCGTCGCGGTCGCCGAGGCGACCGCCATCCACCTCGCGATCGGCGCGCTCGCGCACCCGCGCGGCCGCGCCTGGCTCCTCACCAGCTGGATCATGACCGTCACGCATCTCGGGATGCTCGAGCAGCGTCGCACGCTCGGCGCACCCAATCTGCTCACCGTCGCCCGGGCCGCACTGCCCGCCGCCGCGCACCGGCTCGGCGCCGCCGTGCCCGTGCTCGCCCTCGCGACCGACTTCGTCGACGGCAAGCTCGCGCGCAGCACCGGCACGGTCACCCGATTCGGCACGCAAGGCGACTACCTCGCCGACGCCGCACTGTGGACCTGGTTCACACTGCGCTACGAGACCAGCCGTGCGTGGCAGGTGGCCACCTTCGCGGCGTGGGCGATGCCCGTCGGGGCGCTCACCGTCGCGAGCTTCGCCCGGGGCGGCATGGTCGACCTGCCGCGCTCGCGCTGGATTCGCCCCGCCGCCGTCATGGAGGTGCTCATCGGGGCGCGCGTCGTCGTGCGCCTCGCGCAGAGTCGCCGCCGCTGAGTCGCCGGCGAGCGCGAGCTTCTAGGGTGGAGGCATGACCTCCGTCACGATGCTCTCCACCGACCGCCACGTGCTCGCCGAAGGGCCCGCGTGGGATACCGCGACGGCGACCGTCAGCTGGATCGACATCGAGGCCGGCCGCGTGTTCGTCGGCCGCCTCGACTCCGACGACCGGGTCGAGGTCATTCGCACCCTCGACTTCGAGAGCCACGTCGGCTGCGCCTTCCGGCTCGGCAACGCGCAGTTCCTCGTCGCCCTCGAGCGTCGTCTTGCGCTCGTCGACGCTCTCGGCAACGTCACGACCTCGCGCGAGCTGCTGCCCGAGGGGCGCCGCTTCAACGACGGCGTGATCGACCCGGCCGGGCGGCTCATCGTGGGCGGGCTCAGCATGACCGGCGACCACTCGGGCAACGTGCTGCTGCGCCTCGAGCACGACGGCGCCGTCACGACCCTCGACGATGATCTGGGCCTCTCGAACGGCCTCGGCTTCTCGCCGGATGGCGCCACGCTCTACTCGATCGACAGCACCGCGAACGTCGTCTACGCCCGCTCCTACGACTACGAGTCTGGCGACGTCGGTGCCCGTCGCGAGTTCGCGCGCATCGAGGACGCCACGCCCGATGGCCTCGCGGTCGACGCGGAGGGCGGCCTGTGGGTGGCGCTGTGGGGTGGCGGCGGAATCCGCCATCTGGATGCTCTGGGCCACCCGCACGGAGACATCGAGCTCGACGTGCCGCACGTCACGAGCCTCGCGTTCGTCGGCAGCTCGCTCAACCGGGCACTCGTGACGACCGCGAGCCGCGACCTGTCGCCGGCCGAGGTCGAGCGCCACCCCGGTGCTGGCATGCTCTTCCTCGTCGACCTGCCCGTCGCCGGCCAGCCGGCGCACCGCTGGCGCCCGGTCGCCCTGCCCCAGTAGGGCTCAGACGACCGGCTTCGGCCGCCGTGCGAACAGGATCGCGAGCACGAGCCACAGCACGGTCGTGGTGGCGATGAGCACGATGCCGAGCGCGCCGATGCCGTTCAGGCTGATGTGGATGAGGTTGAGCGCGAGATTCCACCCTCCGGCGGCAATGGCGACCCACACGCGGCGCAGTCTCGGCAGCAGCAGAACGCCGAACACGCTGACGAGCACGATGATGTTGCCCGCGATGCGCCACGGCTCGACCAGATCGGTGACCACGTGGATGACGATGTCGAACACGGTGATGAGGCCGAGCACGCTGGTCACGATGAACATGCTTCGACTCTACTGATACCGATAGCGTTGCGCGCGTGACTACCCTCGACGCGGCCTATGACCTTCTGCAGTGCCCGAGCTGCGGCGAGCCGCTCACCCCCGCCGACGGGGGAGCGGAGTGCGGCAATCGGCACCGCTTCGACCGCGCCCGCCAGGGCTACCTGAGCCTGCGCGCCGCGCACAAGGGCAAGGGCGCTCCCGCGACGGGCGACACCCCCGAGATGCTCGAGGCGCGCGAGCGGTTCCAGGCCGACGGTTTCCACGACGCGATTCTCCACGCGGTGCTCGAGGCGGTTCCCGAGGACGCGCGGGGCTGGCTCGCCGACCTCGGCGGCGGCACCGGCTGGTACGCCTCGCAGGTGCTGGATGCCCGCCCCGACCTGCGCGGCATCGTGCTCGACGCCTCCGCCCCCGCCGTGCGCGTCGCCGCGCGCGCCCACGACCGCCTGGCAGCGGTGAGCGCCGATGTGTGGACGGGCATCCCGTTGCGCGACGCGAGCGTCGCCGTGGCGCTGCGCATCTTCTCGCCAGGCTCCGCTGCCGAGGTGCGCCGCATCCTCGCCCCCGGCGGCCGCGCCGTGCTCGTCGTGCCGCACGGCGACCACCAGCGCGAGCTGCAGCACGGGCTCAAGCTTCTGCGCGTGCCCGCTGGGAAGGCGGAGGAGGTCGCGGCGAGCATCCCGGATGCCCGGCTCGTCTCCGCGCGGGAGGTGCGCAGCCGGGTCGCACTCTCGATCGAGCAGGCCCTCGACGCCGTGTTCATGGGGCCCAACGCGTTCCACCAGGACCGCGAGAAGGTGCGCGCCGTGCTCGAGGAGTGGGCCGCGCCCGTCAACGTCACGATCGCGGTCACGGTCGTGACCCTCGAGCTCGAGTAGTCCGGCCGCGCGGCGCGCGCCGCCGCCCCACGTGTCGTCGCCCCGCGCCGCCCGGCCCCGCGCCACGGCTCGCCCAGATTTGCCTCGAACTGTGCTCCACGGGCGCCACGAGCGCCCATTCGCGTCAGATCTGGCGCGAAGCGTGCGGGGGATAACCCCCGTACTGCTCGTGGGTGGGCCGGATGGCCCGTGCGAGGGCGAGTCACGAGGCTGGAGTCACCGCGCCGCACCCCGCGCCGTGGCAGTCTGACCCCAGGAGAAACCCATGACCACCGCATCCCCGACCCCCGCGCCGGCGGCCCCCGCCCCCACGGCGCCGGCCGTACCCGACAGCTGGAGCTACGGCGCCGTGTGGCGCCGGGTGCCGCGCGCTCTCGGCTACCTCGTTCCCACGTTCCTCATTGCGATCGCGGTGAGCGCGATTCTCACGTCGCTCGTCTCGGGCGCAGCAAGCCTGCTCGTCTTCGTCGTCGGCATCTTCGTGCTCTCCCTCACCCTCTTGCTGTCGCGGTACGCGGGCGCGTTCGAGATCGCTCGCCTGCGCTTCTCGGGTGAGGCGCCCATCACACCGCCCGAGTGGCAGAGCGACCCGACCGCCGTGTGGTGGAAGCGCTGGTTGCGCCCCCTCGCGAACGGCCGGTACTGGCTCGCCCTGCTGCACGGGGCCGTCATCGCGCCGATTATCGCGACGGTGAGCTTCGTCGTGCTCACCGTCTGGCTGAGCCTGACCGTCGTGGCCATCGCCGTGCCCATCGCCCTCGCGACGAGGGGGTTGCAGTTCTCGGTCGAGGGTTACACCACGGCCGACTGGGTGGTCGCCGAGGGGCGGCTGGAGAGCCTCGCGCCGGCCATCGCGGCCACCGCCATCGTGCTCGGCGTCGTCGCCCTCGTCACACTGCCCTACGTGCTTCGCGGCTTCACGTGGCTGCACGCCGCCATCGCGCGCCCGTTCCTCGGCCGCTTCAGCAACGAGCAGCTCGAGCGCCAGGTATCGAGCCTGTTCACCTCCCGGCAGGCGGCCGTCGCCGCCGAGGGCAGCGCCCTGCGCCGCATCGAGCGCGACATCCACGACGGCCCGCAGCAGCGCCTCATCCGGCTGCAGATGGACCTCGCCGCGGCCGAGCGCCGCATCGCCGAGAACCCTGAGGAGGCGCGCGGCCTCGTCGCGGATGCCCGGCGTCAGGCGCAGGACGCGCTCGACGAGTTGCGCAACCTGTCGCGTGGTTTCGCGCCGCCCCTGCTCCTCGATCGCGGACTGTTCGCCGCGCTTGAGTCGCTCGCGAGCCGCTCGAGCATCCCGGTGGCGCTCGAGTCGCAGCTCGGCGCGACCGCGAACCTGCCGGACGAGGTCGCCCGCAACGCGTACTTCGTGGCGAGCGAGCTCATCGCCAACGCTGCCAAGCACTCGCAGGCGACGCGCATCCGGCTCGCGGTGGTCGCTGCCGACGGCGCACTCACCATCACGGTGAGCGACGACGGCATGGGCGGCGCGGTCGAGCGCACGGGCCACGGCCTCGAGGGGCTGCGCGACCGCACTCACGGGCTCGGTGGCGAGCTCACGATCGACAGCCCCGAGGGCGGCCCGACCGTCGTGCGGGCGACGCTGCCGCTCGCGGGCGTGAGCGGAGCATCCGCCCCCGCCGACCGTGCCGCCGACCGCGAGCCGCGTGCCTAGGCTTGCCCCCATGCCAGCCCTTCGCGTTGCCGTCGCCGATGACTCGGTGCTGCTGCGCGAAGGGCTGGTGCGCGTGCTGCGCGACGCAGGCCTCGACGTGGTCGGTGCCTACGGCGACGCCGAGGCGCTGCTCGCCGAGGTCGCGGAGCTCGAGCTCGACGCCGTCGTGCTCGACGTGCGCATGCCGCCGACCTTCCGCGACGAAGGCGTGCGGGCGGCCCTCGAGCTGCGGAGTCGGCACCCGCGCCTCGCGATCCTGCTGCTGTCGCAGTACGTCGAGCTCACCTATGCGCACGAGCTGCTCGCCGCCGGCAGTGCAGGGCTCGGCTATCTGCTCAAAGACCGCGTCGTCAGCCTCGACGATGTGCGGGATGCCCTGCACCGCATCGTCGCAGGCGGCACCGTACTCGACCCCGAGGTGGTGAGTCAGCTCATGGCACGACGGCATGACCCGCTCGAGGCGCTCACACCGCGTGAGCGCGACGTGCTCGAGCTCATGGCGCAGGGCCGCACGAATACCGCGATCGCGCAGGCCCTGCACATCGGGGTCGGCGCCGTCGAGAAGAACGTGTCGGCGATCTTCGCCAAGCTCGGGCTCGACGACACGGGGGAGGACCACCGCCGCGTGCTCGCCGTCGTCGCCTACCTGCAGAACGGCGCATAGCGCGCACGCGCACGGCGCACGCGCGCGGCGCACGCGCACGGCGCACGCGCGCGCACCGCGCACCGCGCACGCCCGCCGCGCGGCCCGCGCCGCACAGGTACACGCGCGCGCCGCGCAGCCCAGACTTGCCCCAAAGTGGGTTGAACGACGGCGCCGAGCGCCCCTTTGCGCCAGATCTGGCACAAAGGGGCGCCTCGCGCTGGGCGCTCGGCGCCGCGCGCCGCGCGCCGCGGGCGCGGGCTAGTAGCGGGCGAGCACCTCGGCGTCGCGCGCGTGCGTGATGGCGCGGCGGGCGGCGTCGAGCGCCTCGACGGGGTCGGTCGAGCGCTCGGCGAGGGCGAGCTCCTCCTCCGCCTCGGCGAGGCGCGCGCGAGCACCCGCGCTGCCTCCGCGGCCGAGTGCGGCGCGCGCGGCGGCGAGCTGACTCTGCGCTGACACGCGCGCCCCTGCGTAGGCCTCGCGCGCGTGGGCGAGCCGCTGCGCCTGAGTGCGGCTCGCGGCGAGGGCGACCTCGAGCTGATCCATCGCCGCGCGGATGCGGTCGAGTGCCGGAACGGGATGCCTCGCCTCGTCCGCCCCGGTGGCCACGATCGCGGCGTCGATCCCGGCGACGGCGGACGTGATGGCGGCTGCTGTGCCGGCGTCCGGTGCGTCGTCGAGGTCGGCGAGGGCCTCGGTGCGGGCCGTGCGGGCGTCGGCGCGCAACGCCTCGAGCGCGGCGAGCGCGTCATCCAGTCGCGCGGCGGTGCTCGGCACGAGGTCGAGCAGCTGGTGCGCCTCGTGGGCGAGTCGCTCGGCGTCGGCGAGCAGCGGGCCGACGGCGCTCGCCGCGGCCACCGCGAGTTCGGCGCTCGCCTCGGCGGCGAGGGCATCGGCGCGGTCGAGAAGAGCCGCGGCCCGCTCGGGCGCCGTCGATGCCGCGCCGAGCGCCGCCTCGGCGAAGAGCTCGCGCAGGGCATCCCGCTCGAGGGCGCGCTCGCGCGCCGCATCCCGCAGCGCCCTCACCCGCTCGGACAGCCCGTGAGCACGGGCCTCGGCGCCGCTCTCGACCGTGCGGCGATCTCGGAAGCGCGCCGCCTCGGCATCGAGGGTGCTCTCGATGCGGTCGGCGAGCATGACGATGCGGTCGGCGCGCTCGCGGTGGCGCAGTCGGGCTCCCGGCTCGTCTTCGAGCATGCGGTGCAGGCGGAAGAGCTCGGCGCGGTCCTCGCGCGCCCGCGACAGGGCGGCGCGATAGTCGGCCGTCTCGCGCTCACCGAACTGGGCGAGCGCGAAGTCGATGTCGGTCGCGGCCGCATCCACGCGGTCGTCTGCGCGGACGAGCGCCGACCCTGCGCGGCGACGCACGACATCGATGGCTGCCTGCGGCCGGGCGCGCCGCCGTGAGACGACGATGATGCCGGCCACGAACACGGCCGCGACGACGACGAGCACGGTGCCGACGCCGGTGACGATGATCGACACGAGGCCGTCGAAGAGCTCCACGGTGGCGAGTCTACGGTTGCGGCCGATTCGACGGCAGACCGCCCGGAATCCCCAGTATTTCGCGGCGACGGTCATAGGGTGACGGCGTGTGGCGTGCCGACAGTTACGACGATCATGAGATCGACGAGCCTGCGACCGTGAACGGCGGTCCGCAGCCTTCGTCGATCAGCGTCGGCGACCCCCGCGTGCTGCCTATGAATGTCGCGGCACCGACGTGGGAGCGCTGGCGCGCCGACCTCGCCGCGCTCGGCGGACGCAGCACGCTGCTGCACTTCGAGGACGACCCGCGCGGCCGCATCGAGCTCGGCACGAGCCACCCCGGCGGCCTCGCCCGCTTCATCGCGGGCAGCCCCACACTGTTGAGCAACCTCGTGCGTGACGACGTGGCCCTGCGCTCGGCGCGCATCGCGGCCGAGCGCATCGTCGACAAGGGCCTCGAGCTCTCGAGCGTGCGCGGCATCGACGCGATCGCCCTCGGCATCGGCATGGTCGCCTGGAGCTACGACGGCATCGACCACCGTGCGCCCCTGCTGCTGCGCCCCCTCGCCCTGCGGCGTCGCGGGCGCGACGTCGAGCTCACCCTGCGCGGTCGGGTGCGCCTCAACCCCGCCCTCGTGCGCACGCTGGCCGAGCAGTTCGCGTTGCACCTCGACGAGGCGGCGTTCGTCGCGCTCGCCCACGACGGCGACGCCTTCAAGCCGAACCCGCCGCTCGACCGCCTGCGCGGCCTCACCGCGCACCTCGACGGCTTCACCATCACGCCGCGCCTCGTGGTCTCCACCTTCGCCGAAGTGGGTGCGCCGATGGCGGCGGATGCGCACGAGCTCGGGCATCCCATCCTCGACGCGGCCGCCGGCAATACGAGCGCGCGCTGGGCCGTGCAGGAGGGCGGTGAGCCCGTCGTGCCGGTTCCCGCCGACGAGCGGCCGCCCGAGACCGACCTGCTGCTTCTCGATGCCGACGCCGAGCAGGAGCAGGTCATCGCGACCATCGCCTCGGGTGCCTCGCTCGTCGTCAAGACGCTCCCCGGCACCGGCAGCACGCAGACCGTCGTCAACGCCCTCGGCGCCCTCGTCGCCCAGAACAAGCGTGTGCTCGTCGTGAGCCCGCGCCGCGCGAGCCTGCGCAGCATCTCGCAACGCTTCGCCGACATCGGCCTGCCCGGCATCACGGCGACCGCGCCGACGCTGCGCCGCGACCTGATCCGCGCGATCGGTCGCAACGAGAAGGCGAAGCGCCCCCGTGTCGTCGAGGTCGACGAAGCCCTCGTTCGGCTCCGCGGCGTGCTGCTCGACTACCGCGAGGCTCTCGCCCGCCCCGACTCGGTGCTCGGCATCAGCGTGCTCGACTGCGTCACCGAGCTCAGTCGGCTCGCGCTCCTGCCCACGCCGCCTTCCACGCGAGCGCGCCTCAGCAGGCAGGCCGTCGAACTGCTCGCGACCGATCGCCGCCCCGCGGCCGAGGCCATGGTGCAGGCCGCCGAGCTCGGGCAGTTCAGCTACGGCCCCGGTGACTCGCCCTGGTACGGCGCGCGGTTCTCGAAGGCGGAGGACGCGACGCGCGCCCAGGAGCGCGCCCGCCGCCTGCACGCCGACCTCCTGCCGCGCCTCGTCGAGCGCGGTCGCGCGCTGATCGCCTCCACGCCGCTGCGCCCGTTCGAGACGCTCGCCGAGCTCGGTGTGTACCTGCGGCTCCTCACCGACATCCGCGACACCCTCGACCGGTTCCAGCCGGCCGTCTTCGACCGCTCGCTCAGCGAGCTCATCGCGGCGACCGCTCCGCGACGAGAGGGCTCGACGATGCCCGCCGCGACGCGCCGCCGCCTGAAGGGCCTCGCCAAGGAGTACCTGCGGCCGGGCGTGCACGTGGGCGATCTGCACGACGCGCTCACGCGCATCCAGCAGCAGCGCGTGCTGTGGCAGCGCTTCGTTCCCGCCGGTCTCACCCCGACGGTGCCGGTGGGCATCGCGGACGTGCACCACGCCTACCAGCAGGTCGAGCAGGATCTCGAGGAGCTGGATGCTCCGCTCGGGCACGACAGCCGCGACCGGTCGCTCGTGCATCGACCCCTGGCCGAGCTGCACGCCCTGCTCGAGGGCCTCGCGGCCGAGAGCGACGTGCTCGCCAACCTGCAGGAGCGCACCGAGCTGCTGCGCCTGCTCGAGGGCTGGGATGTTCAGCCGCTGCTCGCCGACCTCGCCGAGCGCCACGTGCCGCAGTCGCAGGTCGCCGCCGAGCTCGAGCTCGCGTGGTGGCGCTCCGCTCTCGACAGCCTGCTGCAGCAGGACCGCGCGCTGCTCGGTGCCGACACGGCAGTGCTCGACCGGCTCGAGGCCGACTTCCGCCTCGTCGACGAGGCGCACGCCGCCGGCAGCGCCTCGCTGCTCGGCTGGCAGCTCGCGGAGAACTGGTCGATCGGCATCACCGACTGGCCGGAGGAGGCCGACGCCCTGCGGGCCCGGCTGAAGAGCGGCTCGATCACGCCGCACGAGCTCCAGCACGAGGCTCCCCATCTGTCCCGCCCGATCGCGCCCGTGTGGCTCGCCTCGCCGTACGACGTGCACGAGATTAGCGACGAGATTCCCTTCGACACGGTCATCGTGCTCGACGCGGGTGCCGTGACGGTGCCCGAGGTTGCCGGCGCTGTGCGCCGCGGCCGGCAGGTGGTCGCCGTGGGCGACCCCGTCACCCAGACCCCCGCACCGTTCTCGGTGGCCGTGGACGCTGCGGCTCCCGCAGCCGGCCGCGATGCGGCCGGGGCCTCGAGCGCCGATGAGGATGCCCGGCACGCCTCCTCCGCCCTCTTCCAGCTCGCCGACCTCCTGCCGGTGCAGTCGCTCACGCGCTCGTACCGCGCCGGCGGCGAGGACCTCGCCGAGCTCGTCAACCGCCGCTTCTACGCTGGTCGCATCGACTCGCTTCCCTGGGCCGGCTCGTTCCTCGGGCATCCGTCGATCGCCGTCGACTACCTCGATGAGGGGCACGGTATGCCCGACGATGAGACGGGCGCGATCGAGAGCGTCGACGCGGAGGTGAAGCGCGTCGTCTCCCTCGTGCTCGAGCACGCCACCGCGCGCCCCGCCGAGTCGCTCATGGTCATCACCGCGAGTCATCGGCACGCCGCGCGCGTGCAGGACGCCGTGCTCGAGGCGATCGGTACCCGACCCGACCTGCAGGAGTTCGTGCTCGGCGACCGGGCGGAGCCGTTCGGCGTGCTCACGATCGAGCAGGCCGTCGCCCAGTCGCGCGACCGTGTCATCTTCTCCATCGGCTACGGTCGCACCCCGCACGGTCGCGTTCTCAGCGAGATTGGCGCGCTCGGCCGCCCGGGCGGCGACCGCCTGCTCGCCGTCGCCATGACGCGCGCTCGCCGCTTCGTGCGCATCGTCAGCTGCTTGCGCGCGGGCGACCTCGACGACGACCGGCTGTCGCACGGGGCTCGCGCTCTCGGCGATCTGCTCGCCGACATCGAGGCGCGGCGTTCCGCGGTCGAGCTGCAGGACGACAGCGACCCGATGCTCATCGACCTCGCTCGGCGCCTCGAGGCTCGCGGGCTCAAGACCGCGCTGGGGCACCGCGGCAAGCTCAGCCTCGTCGCGAGCCGCGGCGGCTACTGCATCGCGATCGAGACCGACGCGTCGCTCGCGGGCACGAGCCTTCGCGAGTCTCTGCGCCTCCGCCCCGACCTGCTGCGGCGCCTCGGCTGGCATTACGCGCGCGTGCACGTCTTCGAACTGTTCAGCGATCCGGACGGCGTCGCCGACCGCATCGTCGCCATGGCCGGCAAGGCTCTCGCACCCGAGACGCCGCGCCCGCGCCCCGCGGTCACCTGAGCCGAGCATCCCGCCCCGTCAACCCGAGGTGGGTAGCCTGGGCGCATGAGCGATGAGGATGCGCAGGGCCGGTTCAGTGCGGCCCGTCGCGCTCGCCGGAGGGTCACCACCCCGCCCCCGCCGGGGTCGGATCCGGCTCCGAGCTCTGACCCGCACGGCGCCGAACCCGCGCGCAACCGAGGCACCGAGAACGACGAGCGGCTCACGGCCGACAAGCCGCCCCACTACTGAGTGGACTCAGGCCTCGCGCTTGGTCAGCAGGTCGCGAATCTCGGTGAGCACATCGAGCTCGGTCGGCGGCGCGTCGGCCGACACCGGAGGCTCGCCCGCCTTGCGGCGCTCCTCCGCGCGCTTCTTGAGCGTGTTGATCGGCAGCACGAGCGCGAAGTAGACGACGAACGCGACGACGATGAAGTTGATGAGAGCCCCGATGACGGCGCCGAAGTACATGGTCGCCTCGCCACCGGAGACGGTCGGGATCACGACCGGGAGGGCCGTGGCCAGCGTCTCGGCAGAGAAGAGCGCGCTGATCGCGGGGTTGATGACCGAGCCGACGATCGCCTGCACGACGGCAGTGAACGCGGCCCCGATGACGACCGCCACGGCGAGCTCGACGACGTTGCCGCGCAGGATGAATTCTTTGAAGCCCTTGAGCATGGGTGCCTCCTCAGCCGATGATGCGGTTCGTGATGGTCGTGATTAGCTCGCGGCGGCGGTCGACGTCGAGGTGCTGGAGCCGGAGCTGGTCGTCTCCTTCTTCGCCGGGGTCGATGAGGAGCTCGACTCCTTCGTGCCGGAGCCGGAACCCGACGACCCGGAATCCTTCGACCCTGAATCCTTCGAGCCTGAGCCACCGCCCGAGCTCGATCGCTCCGCCGCCCGGCTGTCGGTGCGGTAGAAGCCCGAGCCGTTGAAGGTCACGCCGATGGACGAGAACACCTTGCGCAGTCGCCCTTCGCAGGTCGGGCACTCGGTGAGGGAGTCGTCGGTGAACGCCTGCTGAATGTCGAACGCGGTCGAGCATTCCGTGCAGCGGTAGGAATAGGTGGGCATGTGAACCTCCGCCGACAAGGATACGTCGGCTCAGAAGCGCTGGATGCCGCCCGGAGTCACGACGCCGTCGACGGGCTGGTCGTGCTTCTCGCGCGGCAGCTCGTCGACGAGCTCGTCGTCGAACAGCACCGCGAAGACCGGCGGGCGCCGATCCATCGACCCGAGGGTCTTGTCGAAGTACCCGCGCCCCCATCCCATGCGCATGCCCGTGCGGTCGACCGCGGCGGCCGGCACGAGGATCAGCCCGACGTCGTTGATCGCGATGGGTGCCACGATGTCGCTCGTGGGCACGGGCATCCCGATTACGTCGCTGCCCTCGTCGCTCGCGTCGTAGGGGGCCCAGTCGAGGAGGCCGTCGTCGCGGGAGATCGGCAGCAGCACGTCGAGGCCCTGCTCGGCGGTCCACGCCAGAAACGGGCGGGTCTCGGGCTCGTCGGGGGTCGAGAGGTAGCACGCGAGGGTTCGGGGGCCGAGCGCCGAGGTGAGGGCGATGAGCTGGCGGGTGAGCTCGACCGAGGCCGCGTCGCGCTCCGCCGAGGGGCGAATCCGCCGCCGTTCGCGCAACTCGGCGCGCAGTGCGCGCTTGGCACCTGCGGGTTCGCTGATCATACGCACCATGCTAGGCGCCCTCCCCCGATACGCTGAGGCCATGTCGCTCACGAAAGCCGTCATTCCCGCCGCGGGCCTGGGCACGCGATTCCTCCCCGCGACCAAGGCGATGCCGAAGGAGATGATGCCCGTCGTCGACAAGCCGGCCATCCAGTACGTCGTGGAGGAGGCTGTGCACGCGGGCCTCACCGATGTGCTCATGATCACCGGTCGCAACAAGAACGCTCTCGAGAACCACTTCGACCGGGTGACCGAGCTCGAGAACACGCTGCAGATCAAGGGCGACCAGGAGAGGCTTGCCAAGGTCATGCACTCCACGAACCTCGCCGACATGCACTTCGTGCGGCAGGGCGACCCGAAGGGACTCGGGCACGCGGTGCTGCGCGCGAAGATGCACGTCGGGCACGAGCCGTTCGCCGTGCTCCTCGGTGACGACCTCATCGACGAGCGCGACCCGCTGCTCGAGCGCATGATCGAGGTGCACGAGGAGCGCAACGCGACGATCGTGGCCCTGCTGGAGGTCGAGCCCGACCAAGCGCACCTGTACGGCGTGGCGACGGTCGAGCCGACCGACACCGACGACGTGGTGCGCATCACGGGCCTCGTCGAGAAGCCTGCCCCCGGCACGGCGCCCTCCAACCTGGCGATCATCGGCCGCTACGTGCTGCGCCCCGAGATCTTCGGCATTCTCGAGAACACGCCGCCGGGCAAGGGCGACGAGATTCAGCTGACGGATGCCCTGCTTGAGCTCGCCGGCAATGTCGAGCACGGCGGCGTCTACGGCGTGGTGTTCCGTGGTCGCCGGTACGACACGGGCGACCGGCTCGACTACATCAAGGCGATCGTGCAGCTCGCCTCCGAGCGCGACGACCTCGGCCCGGAGCTTCGGCCGTGGCTCGTCGAGTTCGCCGACACTCTGCGCTGACGAGACCCTGCGCTGACCGGACCCCGCAGCCCCTCACCGACCGACCTCGAGGCGATGTGAACGCGATCCCCACCCTGCGCGACGGGGTCACCGTGCTGCGCCCGATCCGCGTGCGAGATGCCCGCGCGCTCGAGCGCGAGCTCATCGAGAGCCGGACGTGGCTGCGCCCGTGGGAGGCGACGAGCCCCGTCGCCCCGATGTCGTGGGACACCAAGGGCAGCATCCGCAGTCTCCTCGTGGCGGCGCGCTCCGGGCAGGGCCTGCCGTTCATCATCGAGACGGAGGGCCGGCTGGCTGGCCAGCTGAACGTGTCGGGCATGAGCTACGGCTCGCTCGCGTCGGCGACGATCGGCTACTGGGTGGGGGAGCGGTTCGCGGGTCGCGGTCTCACGCCGACGGCGGTGGCCCTCGCGACCGACCACGTCTTCTTCACTGTCGGGCTGCACCGCATGGAGATCTGCATCCGGCCCGAGAACGCGGCGAGCCTGCGCGTCGTCGAGAAGCTCGGCTTCCGCTACGAGGGGCTGCGGCGGCGCTACATCCACATCAACAACGATTGGCGCGACCACTTCTGCTTCGCGCTCACCGTCGAGGAGGTGCCTACGGGGGTGCTGCAGCGCTGGCGCGCCGGCCGCGTGCCCGCGGGGGCGGCGACCGTGCCCGAGACGGACGTCATCGCGGCGCGGCGGGGGCTCCCGCTGCCGTGACGGCACCGCTCTTCGTGCCGCGCGCGGTGCCCGAGGATCTGGCACCGTTCGTGCAGGCGCTCTGGTACCTCCACGCGGCGCCGCAGCGCCGCTTCGAGAAGATCCTTCCCAGCCCCCGCGCGCACCTCATCGTCAACCTCTCCGACCCCTATCGTCAGCTGGCGCGCGGTGCGACGACGACGGGCGTCGAGCTCGCGGGGCCGTTCTTCGCGGGAGTGCAGACCCAGTACCTGGTGAATGAGAATCCGACCGACCTGCGGATGCTCGTGGCCCAGTTCACCGCCGACGGTGCGGGCCTCTTCGCCCGCGCGCAGCCAGCTGAGCTCGTCGACGCCGTGCTGCCGGCCGAGCCGCTCGTGCCGGGTGTCGACGCGCTCGCTGCGCGGGGCCGGCTGAGCGACGACCCGGAGGGCCTGCTCGACGACCTCGTGGGTCTCCTCGACGCAGCGCGGCACGGCCCCGACCCCGACCCGGTGGTCACGCGTGTGCGCGTGGCGCTCGAGTGCGATCGACCCGCGTCGATCGCCGGGCTCGCGGCGGCGGAGGGACTGAGCCCGCGTGCCCTGAGCGCGCGCTTCTCGCGGGTGTGCGGAGTCACACCGAAGCGCTTCGCCGACGTGGCCCGGTTCGACGCCCTCCTCACCTCGCTCGCCTCGCGCGATCCGTTGCCGAGCTGGGCCGAGCTCGTCGCCGAGTACGGCTACTACGACCAGCCCCACATCACGCGCGCCTTCACGCGGTTCGCGGGCTCGCCGCCGGCGCGGTTCCTGCACGACCTGGGCGAGTTCGGCCTCGAGTACGCCACCTTCGTGCCGCTCGACCATCCCGCGCACCGGTAATTCCGTACAAGACGAACCCGCTTCGCTCTCACTAGAGTCATCGCCGAGCCCCTCGGGGCGCGTGCGTGAAGGAGGAGTCATGGAAGCAGCGGTCAATGTGTGGGGAATCCTGCTCGCCGCCGTGTCGATGTTCGTCGTGGGCGGGCTGTGGTTCGGGCTGCTCTTCGCGCGACCGTGGCAGCGTGTAGCGGGAGTGAGCGACGATCAGCTGGGTCGGGGCGCCCCGCTCGTCTTCGGCGGCTCGTTCGTGCTGTCGCTCGTCGCGGCGACAAGCCTCGCCTTCCTCATCGGTTCTGCGGGGCCGCTCTTCGGCACGATCGCCGGTCTCGTCACCGGCGCGACCCTCGTGTCGACGCTGCTCGGCGTCGTGTACCTGTTCGAGCGCCGCCCCTTCCGGCACTTCGCGATCAACGCCGGATACGCGATCGTCGCGTTCACCGCGATGGGCGCCATCGTGGGCGCGCTGCAGGCCGGGTAGGCGGGGTGCGTCCGGCGGACACGCGCTGAGCATCCCGCCCGGAGGCGCGCGGCAGACGTACCGTTGCGGCGTGGACACTTCGGGCGGCGGCACAGCGATCCTCATCGCGCTCGCTGCAGGACTGTGGCTGCTCTACCTCGTGCCCATGTGGCGCCGCCGCAGCGAGTACCTAGCGACCGAGCGCAACGCCGTGCGCCTGCAGCAGACCCTGCGCATCATGGCGCAGACGACCGAGCTGCCGGAGGCCGTGCGCGCGGAGATGACGGCGCGCGAGATCGCCGCGCAGGAGCGCTCGCTCGCCGCGCGGCAACGTGAGCAGCTCGCCATCGAGCGCGCGCGCGAGGCTGCCCGGCAGCGTGCCCTGCGGGCTCAGCTCGCCTCGACCGCTCCCGGTCTCGTCGCCGAAGTGGACGCCTCCCGTCTCGGTCAGCGCCGCCTGCGCCGCTCGCGCGCCGGGACGAGCCTGCTGACCCTTGCCGCTCTCGTCGGTGTGGGCGTCTCCGTCGCGTTCGGCGCGTGGGCGTGGACGGGCCTGGCCGGCTTCGTCGCCCTGAGCGGCATGCTCTTGCTGCGCGGCCTCGCCCGCGCGAGCCGCCGTCGCACCGCCGCGGTCGCCCCGGCCGCACCCCGGTTCGTTGACTACGCGCCAGCCGCGCCGGCCGCCGGGCGTCAGGCGCCGCGCGAGCGCGCATGGACCCCCGTGCCGCTTCCGCGCCCCACCTACCTCGACGCGCCCTCGGCTCCGGCGGCGGTGCGGGATGCTCAGCCCACGATCGACCACGCCGCCGTCCTCGCGGCCGCCGCCGCGGAGGCCGAGCGGGCTCAGCGCCTCGCGCAGCCTCCCGCCGCGCCGACCGAGGCGCCGGGCCCAACAGTTCGCGAGGCTCCCGCCGCGCGCGTCTCCCGTGCAGAGGCCGACGCGGAGCGTGGCGACTCGCGGTTCGCGCGCATGGGCATCGTCGACGGGCTGCCGACGCGGGCGCCCGACCTCGACGAGGTTCTGCAGCGCCGTCGCGCCGCCGGCTGAGGAGACTCTCGCCGTTTCGGTGGCCCCGCGCGCCGGTGGTAGTGTTGTCGACGGTTCACGGGCCTGTGGCGCAGTTGGTAGCGCGCTTCGTTCGCAATGAAGAGGTCAGGGGTTCGATTCCCCTCAGGTCCACCCAAAGTGTCTTACGGGAACACGCGACATCGGAAGATGTGGAGTGTTCCCGTTTGGCGTCCTTGCCTCCGGTCGCCTCTCGGACGATGGTCGCGAACGGTTCGGCGAGGCGCGGGTGTAGCTGCTCGTCCTCGGTGATCTCCAGGCGCGTGTAGAACGCCTGATTCGCCAGTCTCCTGCTCCCGTCGTCGGAATGGGCGTAGGCGCGGTGAGCGTCGGTCAGGAGCCGTAGGCTGTCGTGGAGGAACGCCCGGCCACCGACGTGGTGTTCGTCGTGCTTGCGCAGGCGGTGCTCGATGTCGGCGAGCCCGGCACGGATGCGGTCTTGGTGCCGCTTGAGTGTTGGCAGGTCGATCGCGTCGGCGAAGTGCGCGGCAAGCAGCTTGTCGCTCTCGGCGTCGAGCCGCGCCCGGTTCGCGGTGAGGTCAGCGAACTCCTGATCGCGGCCAGCGCCGCGCTTGTCGAACGCGGCATCGACCTCGGCGGCGAGGTGCCGGTAGTCGTCTTCGCTGATCGTAATGTTGGTGTAGGAGTCCGCGACCAGCCGCTCGGCAACTTGGACGGGCACGGCCCGTCGGGTGCAGGTTGTCCGTTTCGCGGCTCGGCCGGAGCAGACGAAGTAGGCGTAGGTCGTGCCGCGCGGATTGGTGGCGAAGTCGAGCAGCATCCGCGACCCGCAACTGCCGCAGTGCAGCAGCCCTTTCAGGTGGTGCGCGTGCTGCACGTGCCGGGTTGCGTGCGCGTTGCGCGCCTTCAACAGTGATTGCACCTGATCGAAGAGCGCGGGCTCCACGATGGGCTCGTGCGCGCCAGCATGCAACGCACCCCGGTAGCGGATCACACCCGCGTAGTAGGGGTTCGTCAGCACGCGGTAGAGGGCGTTCTTCCCCAGCGGCTTCGCCGGGCGCTTCGGAGTCGGCACAGACACCAAGCCTCGCGCGGTGAGGTCGCGCAACAGCGCGGTCACGGAGGTCTCGCCCTTGGCGTAGGTCTCGAATGCCCACGCGATGAGCGCGGCTCGTTCGGCATCGACCTCGACCGTGCGTACCTCGCGACCAGCGTCGTCGGTGCGGCGCACGTTCAGGTAGCCAATGGGTGCGCGTCCGGGGGTGCCGCCCTGAGCGACCTTCTGCGTCAACCCCTTCGTGACTTCGGTGGCGAGGTTGCGGCTGTAAAACTCCGCAATCGAGGACATGATGCCGTGGACGAGCATCCCGGAAGGCGTCTGGTCGATGGACTCGGTGGCCGAGACGAGGGTGACCCCGGCGTTGATGAGGGCTTCGTGAATCTTCACGTCGTCCGCGCGGTTGCGGGCGAGCCGGTCGAGCTTGTGCACGATGCAGAACGCGACGCGGGTGGCGGCGATGAACGCCAGCATGTCCTGTAGCCCGCCACGATCCGCAGACCGTGCCGACTCCCCGGCGTCAACGAACTCACGCACAATCCGCGCGCCCAACTCGTCGGCCTTCCGCTGGTTCGCTTCGCGTTGGGCGGGGATCGAGAAGCCCTCGTCGGTGCCGCCACGCTCGGCCTGCTCCCGCGTCGACACACGCAGATACGAGACGGCCAGGAGCACCGGCGCTTCGGCGGCCTCATTGGAAGTCTTGGTGCTGAGTGTCGCGGTGCTCATGGTGGGCCTCCTTGCCGGGGTACTACTTGGTGTCGATTCTCTCGCGCACCCCTGACAAGACGAAGGGCTCAGTGGCACGCAGACGCCAGGTCGTCGGGCGGTGGCAGACCGAAGGGGTCGGGCTCGCCGTTCTCCCACGCACGGTGGCGGGCCTCGGCGACGTCGAGCACCCACTCGATCAGCTTGCTGAGGTCAGGCTCTTCACGCCGCGTCACCCGCAGCCGCAGATGCCTCTCTTCGCTTCGCATGCCAGACAGGTGCACAAGCCTCCGCGCGATGCACACTTTCGCCCGTCCGCCCGTCACCACTTTGAGGTCACACGCATCTTGCAGATCGAGGAATCGCCACTTACGTCGGTGACGAAACCGACGTAGCGTAGAACATGGCCACCAAACGCTACGACCCCACAGCGACCGACTTCAACGGCCGCTACTCCCGCTGGGTCGCCGCCCTCGAATCCGGCACCGAAGCCGAGCTACTCGAAGCCACCATGGCACTCCCGACGCTCAACAGGCGCGTGCTCAAGAAGCTCGCCGCGGTTGATCGGGACGAACCAGACTCGACGGTGCGGGCGGAGCAGAAGCGCGTGATCGTGCTGCTCAGCGAGATCAACGCCAACCAGGCCGCACGCCTCCGTGAACGGAAGCAAGCGGAGCAGCGTCGCCGCGACCGGACCGTGCGTGTCGAGCGCCGAGTCGAGCTACCCGCCACCTGCGCCAGATGCGGCACCAAGCTCAAGGAAGTGAAGTCCACGGGCAGGCCGCGCCTGTACTGCTCGCCCGCCTGCCGCAAGGCCGCCTACGAAGACCGCCGAGCCCACCGCGACGGCGCGGTCAAGGTGCAGATCGTTGAGAGACTCGTCACCGAGGTGCGGGAGCGCCGCATCGAGGTACCTCATCCGAGGAGCGACTGCATCGATGCTGTGCTCTACGACAACGATGCTCTCGTCCAGGCCATGTGGGTGCTCATCGACAACGTCGCCGACGAGAACTACGAAGCACTCAACCCCGACCAGCCAAGGTTCTGGGATCTCTACAACAACGTCGAAGTCCTCTACGAGGCGCTCGTGAAGCGTGCAGCAGCCGATGACCGTCGCCCTGCCGCGCCCGACGAGTCGACACCGAGGAACAAGCACAGGCGCAACATGCAGCTCATGACCCGGCGGCATCCGTCGATGGGAGCGATTGACCAGTAGCACGCGGCGTGCTCCCCGGTCGCTGTCGGTGGTCCCAGATACGATGAGAGGGTGTTGGCGACAGACCTCTTAGGCATCGCCGAGGTCGAGCGAGTCGCCGCCCTCGGCGGCCTAGACGCGCGTACGCAGAGCGACCTGGGGCAGTTCTTCACCCCCGCCGCCGCCGCTCAGCTGATTGCCTCCCTGCCGAGCCTGCCATCGACCGGCACACTGCGCGTGCTCGATCCTGGAGCCGGCTCAGGCGTGCTCACCGCAGCTTTAGTGAGCCGCGTGTTGACAGAGCGGCCGGAGTTGTCGGTAGAGATCGTCGCAGTCGAACGAGACCCTGCCATGCTGCCACACCTTCAGGCAACCCTCGCCGAGTGCGAGCGCGCTGGGGAAGGTCGAGTGGTGGCGGAGGCCGTCGTGGCCGATTTCATTCTCGATTCCACGGGCTTAGATGCCTCACTCAGTCTGGATGCACAGTTCGATCTAGTAATCGAGAATCCGCCTTACGGCAAGCTCGCGGCGTCAAGCACACACCGAACCGCCATGCGTGCCGCCGGAGTCGATACTCCGAACCTCTACGCTGCGTTCCTTGCCCTGTCTGTCGCAGCGCTGCGTCCTGGTGGGCAGGTTGTTGCGATCACACCCCGATCATTCTTCAACGGCCCGTACTTCGGCGGTTTTCGCTCCCACTTGCTCGACTCCATCGCGCTTGACCGGGTACACGTCTTCGACTCCCGCTCGACTGTGTTCGCCGACACGGGCGTGCTTCAGGAGAACGTCATCTTCTCTGGAACTCGGGGAGCTAGTGCCGATGTCGTTGAGCTTTCGGTCAGCCGCGACCACACCGACGACATCGCGTCGCGCCTCGTACCCTACGACGATGTCGTCTTCCCAGATGACCCCAACCGATTCATCCGACTGGCAACCGATGTCGAGGACACCAGGGTTGCCGAGCTGGTGCTTTCCCAGCCTTGCGCACTGACCGATCTTGGCGTACAGGTGTCGACCGGGCGGGTGGTGGACTTCCGTTCACGCCATGCGCTTAGCGGCGTCGAACTGCCGGAGGCGGTACCGCTGATCTATCCGGGCAATCTCCGGGACGGTGGAGTGCTCTGGCCTCGGGCAATCCGCAAGCCTCAATGGTTCCAACCGATCGACGACAAACACCGGGCGATGATCCTCCCGGAGGGCTGGTACACCGTCGTCAAACGGTTCAGTGCGAAGGAAGAGCGCCGACGGATCGTGGCATCAGTCTGGTCGCCTAACGACAACCCTGGTGAAGTGGCCTTCGAGAACCACCTCAACGTGTTCCACATCGGAGGTCGCGGGCTGGACGAAGACCTCGCTAGAGGCATCTCGGTCTGGCTCAACTCGTCGGTAATCGACAAGTTCTTCCGCACCTTCTCGGGCCACACTCAAGTCAACGCCACCGATCTCCGCACCCTGCGGTTCCCAAGCATGGAGACCCTGCGTTGCCTCGGGCGGAACGCCGTCGTGTCGCAGGTCGAGGTCGACTCTCTTGTCAAGGAGTTGGTTGCCGCATGAGCGAGCTGAGCAACGACGCCTACGAACGAGTCGAAGATGCCCGCATCGCCCTGGAGACGCTCGGCATGGATGCAGAGCGCAGCAACGAACGTTCCGCGCTCGTGCTCCTGGCCCTCCTACGGCTCACACCCGCTGAGTCATGGGCAGAGGCAGCCAACCCGATGCTCGGAACACGGGCGATCATGGACTTCATCCGCGACGAGTACGGCAAGGACTACGCGCCGAACACTCGCGAGACCGTCCGACGGTTCACACTCCACCAGTTCGTGGAAGCACGACTCGTTGTCCAGAACCCTGACGAGCCGCAACGCCCTGTGAACTCACCCAAGTGGAACTACCAGGTCACCGCCGAGGCACTGGACGTTCTGCGCGCCTACGGCACCGACGCCTGGCAATCCGCAACCGACCGATACCTTGCTGACCTTCCCGGACTCAAAGCACGCTACGCGGCTGCGCGCGAGATGGATCGCATCCCGCTGACCCTCCCGGACGGCTCGATCTTCACCCTTTCGCCCGGCGGGCAGAACGTGCTCCTCAAAGCGATGGTCGAAGACTTCTGCCCTCGCTTCACACCCGGTGGGCAAGTGCTCTACATCGGCGACGCGGGTGACAAGTGGGCACTCTTCGAACGAGAGACCCTGTCCTCACTCAACGTCGAGGTCGATGAGCACGGCAAGATGCCCGACCTCGTCATCTACCTCCCCGACCGCAACTGGCTCGTGCTCCTGGAAGCAGCAAGCTCACACGGCCCGGTCGACTCGAAACGCCAAGCCGAACTCGCCGGCCTGTTCGCACAGTCAACGGCAGGCCTCGTCTACGTCTCCTGCTTCCCCAACCGGGCAGAGTTTCGCAAGTACGTCGACAAGATCGCCTGGGAATCCGAAGTCTGGTGCGCCGACCACCCCACGCACATGATCCACTACAACGGCGAACGCTTCCTCGGGCCATACGAATGAGTCAGTTGGCCGTCAAACTAGGGATCGAACCGGAGCAGCCATGGTTGATCGTCGGATGACCTTGCCCACTTCGGGTGAAGTTGTGGCCGCCCTGCGCGACGCTGGTTGGCTCTTGGAGCAGGACACTGCTCGCGCTTTGGGCGCCGGTGGATTCCACGTGATGCAGGGTAAGGCGTTTCCTGATCCAGACGACGCGACCGTATCACGCGAGGTAGACGTTCATGGCTATCGACAGCTCTATCGCGACGATGAACTATCGTTCAGCGTCGGCCTTCGGGTTCTTGCCGAGTGCAAGCAGAGTTCGATGCCTTACGTAGTGGTAGGCGGCCCCGCGAGCCGCTACGAGTTGGAGCGGGACCGAAAGGAACAACACTTCCGGTTCCCGACCGTCGAGACTGGGCGGACGGAACTTGGGGACGGTCGAGCGCAGCTTCACTGCACGCGTGCTCGTGAGTATCTCGGGATCGACAAGCTGCCAGGCAATCCGTGGGAGGGCGGTTTCCTCGGGACTCAGCTGACCCGCCTGGACCGTAAGCAGACCTGGCTCGCGGACAACCGGGGGATCTTCACGTCATTGGTCCACCCGCTGGCAAAGGCGTTGACGTACTTTCGTTCGCAGGCGAATAGGACCTCCTACGTCATGCACCGGCCAGGTCAGGAATGGGCAAGCATCGACTTCTATTACCCCGTAGTCGTCACCTCTGCACCAGTATTCGCGGTTGACGTCATGAGCGAGAATGTTGAAGCCGTTGAGGTCCCATGGGCTGCCGTGACCCGCGAGATCAAGTCGGCAAAGGTCGATGGACAGTTCAACATCGACGTCGTGTCTGCCGGGTCGCTCTCCACCTACCTGGCGGACCGTGTAAACAAGTTTGGCAACGCAGTCGCGGAGATCGCGAGCAACGACCCTCAGCGCTTTGTCAGCCATCAGGATCATGAGTACGCGCCTCGCCTCAACAGCTAACAGCAGTCTTCGTCCAGGCGGTGCCACGGTGAACGCCGAACTGCTCGTCAAAGTGGTGACGCTGATGCCGCACTTGCGGGACCGTACGTACGGCGGCCGGGTCAAGTCCCTGGAAGTGGTGTAACGGCTGATCCTTCGCTTTATGCGCTGAGCGCGATGAAGGTGTCGGCGACCACCTCGCTTTCGGTGTCGGGCAGGACGCGCATGCGGGAGCGGGCCAGAACGTCCAGCCCGAGGTAGCGGCGCCCCTCGGCCCACTCGTCGGTCTGCTCGGCCAGGACGCCGCCGACCAGGCGGATGATCGCATCGCGGTTGGGGAAGATGCCGACGGAGTCGGTGCGGCGGCGGATCTCGCGGTTGAGGCGCTCGTTGGGATTGTTCGACCAGATTTGGGACCACACGTCTTTGGGGAACTCGGTGAAGGCCAGGATGTCGGCCCTGGCGGTATCGAGGTGCTCGGCGACCGCGGGCAGCTTCTCGGTCACGTAATCCAGGGTGCGGTCGAACTGGGCGTGCACGTCGGAGGCGGTGGGCTGGTCATAAACGGAGTGCAGCATCGCCTTCACTGCCGGCCACATGCTCTTCGGGCTCACGCTCATCAGGTTCGCCGCGTAGTGGGTGCGGCAACGCTGCCAGGTCGCGCCGGGCAGGTTCGCGGCAATCGCGTCCTTCAAACCGGCATGCGCGTCACTGGTGACCAGCTGCACGCCGGTGAGGCCGCGGGCGACGAGGTCTGCGAAGAACGCATTCCACGCCGACCCGGTCTCAGCTGTCGCGGTTTGCAGGCCGAGCACTTCGCGGCGGCCGTCCCCGTTGACGCCAGTGGCGATCAGCACGACCGTGTTCACCACCCGGCCACCCTCACGAACCTTCATCGTCAGAGCGTCGGCGGCGACGAACGTGAACGGGCCCGCCTCAGCCAAAGAGCGGTGCCGGAACTGGTTCACGTGCTCGTCGAGCTCGGCAGCCATCCGGGACACCTGCGACTTCGACAGGGCGTGAATGCCGAGGGTCTTCACCAGCTTGTCCATCCGCCGCGTGCTGACGCCTGCGAGGTAGCAGTCGGCGATCACGGTGATCAAGGCCGCCTCGGAGCGCTTGCGACGCTCCAGAAGCCACTCCGGGAATTACGTGCCCGATCGCAGTTTCGGGATCGCGACATCGATCGTGCCAGCCCTGGTGTCGAGATCGCGGTGGCGGTAGCCGTTGCGGTGAGTGAGGCGGTCAGGGGACGGCTGTCCCCATTCGGCGCCGACCACGGCGTCGGCGTCGGCGGACAGGAGGGCGTTGATCATGGTTTGCAGCAGGTGTCGCATCAAATCCGGGGAAGCGTCGGCAAGGGCTTCACCGAGCACCGTTGCAGGGTCGACAATGTGGGGAGCGGTCATCGTGTTGATGCCTTTCGAGAGGGTTGTAGGAGATTCCTCGAAGGATCACACGGTGACCGCGTTCACGTCAGCAACGACGTGCGCGACCACCGTGGGTTACACCACTATGCGGGACTCCACTTACGAGAACTCGAATAGATGCTGACGCATGGTCAGTTTCGCGGCACTTGATTCACCCGCAGCAGTTACACACGGTCGGTGAATCGGGTCTCGACTAGAATTGAGTCCAATGACTCGATGACTGTTGGAACAATTACTGTTTCGCCGAGATCATCTCAACAGTTGCCGCGCCGTCTTTGGATACAGCACCTCGGAGGTGATGGAAATGGGGTCGAATGGGGGCCACATGGGCTGGTGGGGTATGGGCTGGAGTTGGGTCTTCCTCGTCCTGCTCGTGGTGGGAATTGTCATACTGATCGTGGTTCTTGTTCGAGTCTTCGCCGCACGTGGGCCTCGACAGACACCTCATCGCATCGGGACCAGTGGGGCTCGTGAGTTGCTGGATGAGCGCTATGCCCGTGGAGAAATTGACACCAGTGAGTACGACGAGCGACGTCAACGACTCGACGGAGCACCTGACGCATGAAACCGATCACCCGTCGACAGGCGCTCCAGCTCGGGGCTGTGGGAGGGCTCGGTGTCGTTATTGGAGGGATCGGTCTCTCTCAGACAGGTCTTCCCTGGGGTGGGCGCGTGGCTGATGGTGATCTGCTGGTTGAGCCAGAGGTGTTACGCAGCAGCGGTGGTTTGCTGCAGGTGGATCTTGTCGCCGCTCGTCGCGAGGTGACCATCGCCGGGCGACAGGTACAAGCCTTGACCTACGGGGGCACATTGCCGGGGAGAACCTGGTGGGTGCGACCGGGGGACACCATCGAGGTGCAGTTGCGTAACGAACTGGACACCCCAACCAACCTGCATACCCACGGGCTACAGGTTTCTCCCTCGGGGAATAGTGACAACCCCTTCCTCTCTATAGACCCTGGGCAGAGTTTTGGTTACCGGTTTACCTTGCCAGAGGATCACCCGTCTGGTGTGTGCTGGTATCACCCTCATCGGCATGGCTCAGTCGCTGACCAGCTATTCGGCGGCTTGTACGGTGCACTTATTGTCGAGGATGAAAAAATGCCGGTCAGTCGAGAGCGGGTGCTCGTCGTCTCCGACATTTCACTCACCGCTGGAGGACAGATCGCGACCGCCTCGGGCATGGACGTGATGATGGGCCGTGAAGGTGATCTCCTATTGGTCAACGGCCAGCACCGCCCACACATGTCGGCACGACCTGGGGAGCGGGAACGCTGGCGAGTGATCAATGCGTGCACTTCCCGTTACCTACGTTTGGCCTTGCCCGGGCAGCGCCTGGAGTTGCTGGGGATCGACGGGGGTCACGAACAGGCTCCCCGGGAAGTGCGGGACGTGCTCCTGGCTCCCGGTAATCGCGCCGACCTTCTCGTGAGCATGAGCGCCGGTAGTGGTGAGTTTCAGACACTGGGCTACGACCGTGGTGGAATGGGAATGGGAATGATGGGAGGTCGAAACCTCTCCGGAGCTGAGGCCATTGCCACGCTCACTGTCTCCGGGCAAGAGACTTCTACGCCAGATACGGTGCCAGTTCGCGCGCCGGTTCTTCGGGATCTACGCGAGCAGCCTGTTGCGCGGCGGCGGGAGATTGCCTTCACCATGGGAATGGGGTCGATGATGCGCGGTGGCGGGAGCATGATGGATCTCGGATTCGACGGTCGTACTTTCGACATCGACCGAGTTGACCAACGCGTTGCTGCGGGAGCCGTGGAAGAGTGGCTCATCACGAACCCCACACCCATGGATCACCCCTTCCATTTACACGTATGGCCGATGCAGGTGATCGAGACGGACGGGCAACCGGTCAGCGAACAGGTTTGGCGTGACGTCGTCAATGTTCCTGCCCAAGGTCGAGTGCGGGTGCTCATCGACTTTGCTCGTCACCCGGGGCGCACCGTATACCACTGCCACATCCTTGATCATGAAGATGCTGGCATGATGGCCATCGTCGATGTCGGCTGACCAGTTGCAGCGGCGTTGCGGCCGGGTCAAGTCCCTGGAAGTGGTGTAACGGCTGATCCTTCGCTTTATGCGCTGAGCGCGATGAAGGTGTCGGCGACCACCTCGCTTTCGGTGTCGGGCAGGACGCGCATGCGGGAGCGGGCCAGAACGTCCAGCCCGAGGTAGCGGCGCCCCTCGGCCCACTCGTCGGTCTGCTCGGCCAGGACGCCGCCGACCAGGCGGATGATCGCATCGCGGTTGGGGAAGATGCCGACGGAGTCGGTGCGGCGGCGGATCTCGCGGTTGAGGCGCTCGTTGGGATTGTTCGACCAGATTTGGGACCACACGTCTTTGGGGAACTCGGTGAAGGCCAGGATGTCGGCCCTGGCGGTATCGAGGTGCTCGGCGACCGCGGGCAGCTTCTCGGTCACGTAATCCAGGGTGCGGTCGAACTGGGCGTGCACGTCGGAGGCGGTGGGCTGGTCATAAACGGAGTGCAGCATCGCCTTCACTGCCGGCCACATGCTCTTCGGGCTCACGCTCATCAGGTTCGCCGCGTAGTGGGTGCGGCAACGCTGCCAGGTCGCGCCGGGCAGGTTCGCGGCAATCGCGTCCTTCAAACCGGCATGCGCGTCACTGGTGACCAGCTGCACGCCGGTGAGGCCGCGGGCGACGAGGTCTGCGAAGAACGCATTCCACGCCGACCCGGTCTCAGCTGTCGCGGTTTGCAGGCCGAGCACTTCGCGGCGGCCGTCCCCGTTGACGCCAGTGGCGATCAGCACGACCGTGTTCACCACCCGGCCACCCTCACGAACCTTCATCGTCAGAGCGTCGGCGGCGACGAACGTGAACGGGCCCGCCTCAGCCAAAGAGCGGTGCCGGAACTGGTTCACGTGCTCGTCGAGCTCGGCAGCCATCCGGGACACCTGCGACTTCGACAGGGCGTGAATGCCGAGGGTCTTCACCAGCTTGTCCATCCGCCGCGTGCTGACGCCTGCGAGGTAGCAGTCGGCGATCACGGTGATCAAGGCCGCCTCGGAGCGCTTGCGACGCTCCAGAAGCCACTCCGGGAATTACGTGCCCGATCGCAGTTTCGGGATCGCGACATCGATCGTGCCAGCCCTGGTGTCGAGATCGCGGTGGCGGTAGCCGTTGCGGTGAGTGAGGCGGTCAGGGGACGGCTGTCCCCATTCGGCGCCGACCACGGCGTCGGCGTCGGCGGACAGGAGGGCGTTGATCATGGTTTGCAGCAGGTGTCGCATCAAATCCGGGGAAGCGTCGGCAAGGGCTTCACCGAGCACCGTTGCAGGGTCGACAATGTGGCTCTTCGCAGTTGAGGGGGTAGGTCGGTAGCGCGTCGGGGTCTGGAGACAGGGTCGAGGTCTTCCAGGATGGAAGTTCTTCAGGCTCACCATCCGAGAAAGACCTCGACGTGCTCAACGCTACCTTCGACCCCGCCGATCTGACTGTCTTCTGCCGTCTCGAGGAGCTCGGACTCGTGGTCGCCGGGCAGCGGATCGAGGCACATCGGGCGGTGTTGGAGTGCCGGATCGTGGAGCCGGACCAGTGGTGCCGGTGGTGCGGGGCGGAGGGTGTCTCGCGCGGCACCGAGGCGAGACGGCTCGCGCATGTCCCGTTCGGCGAGCGGCCGACGACGTTGCTGGTGCGGGTGCGCCGCTACCGGTGCTCGGGATGCGGCAGGTCGTGGCGGCAGGACAGCACCGCGGCGGCTGAGCCGAGGTCGAAGCTGTCCCGTGGAGCGCTCACCTGGGCGCTCACCGCGCTCGTCGTGGACCATCTCACGATCAGCCGAGTCGCAGCTCGGCTCGGGGTGTCCTGGCACACGGCCAACAGTGCTGTTTTGGAGGAAGGCCGTCGGAGGCTGATCGGCGATCCGGCCCGCTTCGATGGGGTCACCGTGATCGGTGTCGATGAACACGTCTGGCGGCACACGAGGTTCGGGGACCGCTACGTGACCGTGGTCATCGACCTGACCCCGGTGCGTGACGGGACGGGTCCGGCGCGGCTGCTGGACATGGTCGAGGGCCGATCGAAGCCGGTGTTCAAGACCTGGCTCGAGCAGCAGTCCCCGGCGTTCCGGGCCGGGATCGAGGTGGTCGCGATGGATGGGTTCACCGGCTTCAAGACCGCCGCCGCCGAAGCCCTCCCCGACGCGATCGAGGTGATGGACCCGTTCCACGTCGTCCAGCTCGCCGGCGACGCCCTCGACCGCACCCGGCAACGCGTCCAACAGCACACCCTCGGCCACCGCGGCCACGCCGGCGATCCGCTCTATGGTGTTCGCCGCGCCCTGCACACCGGGGAAGCGTTCCTCACCGACCGACAGCGCGCCCGCATCGAGGCGGTGTTCGCCATCGACGAGCATGTCGAGGTCGAGACCACCTGGGCCGTCTACCAGAGCATCGTCGCCGCCTACCGGCACCCCGACCGAGCCGCCGGGCGCCGAGCCCTGCAAGCGGTGATCGACTCGCTGCGTCACGGCGTTCCCGAAGTCCTCGTCGAGCTGGGCAAGCTCGGCCGCACCCTGCATCGCCGCGCCGGCGACGTGCTGGCCTATTTCGACCTGCCCGGCACCTCGAACGGTCCAACCGAGGCGATCAACGGCCGACTCGAACACCTCCGCGGCAGTGCGCTCGGCTTCCGCAACCTCAGCAACTACATCGCCCGCAGCCTGCTCGAAAGCGGCGGATTCAGACCCCACCTACCCGCTTGATTGCGAAGAGCCGACAATGTGGGGAGCGGTCATCGTGTTGATGCCTTTCGAGAGGGTTGTAGGAGATTCCTCGAAGGATCACACGGTGACCGCGTTCACGTCAGCAACGACGTGCGCGACCACCGTGGGTTACACCACTATGCGGGACTCCACTGGCGCCCGCTTCCTTGTCAGATCGAGCTGAGCTATTGAGTGAGCGTCTGTCGTTGCAAGAGTCAGTCACTCGCCTATGCGAGCGACCTGTTCGCGGCTGCGACGAGCGACGCCCAGGACCTCTGCTCATCGCCGGTCAAAGCGTCAGCGCCATTGGTAGCGAGCCATCGGACGAAAGCGCGAGCAAGCTTCCACTTCGATACTCCGGTGTGTTCGTCGGCCAGAATCTCCATGATCGGCCGCTGCGATTGTGCTGCGATCGTAGCGACACTGTCCCATCCGCACTCGTCTCGCGCAACGAGGCCGAGGCTGACACGAAGCAGGTCCTCAATCTCGGCTCGCTGAACCCCGGTGATGTGATCGCCGGTTCGGAGGATGCGCTTGTTGGTAAGGAGCTGCCAGAGGGCTTCCTGTTCCGCGGCTTTGTCCCCGGCGGCGTCCGAGTCCAGCAACGCGGCAACTTTCAAATCTTGGCTGGTGAGAATCGTGCTGTAGTAGACGACCTTGCTGGCGCTACCCGCCGGCACGAGCGCTATTCCGTTGTCTAGCGTGGCACCGCCTTGCGCGGCGAATGCCGAGTTCAGGGCTTCGACGTAGAGCAGGTCTGTCACGCCTTCGACCACCAGATTCTTCTGGTGTGTGAACATGCTCTGCGCGAGGTCGTAGCCCAAAGCTGCCTGGAGGGGGTAGATCGACTTCGGATCATCGACTGCGAGACGGGTGTGGACCTTCGTGCCCGTCTTCCGATCGGTCATTTCGACTATGCGAACTAGATCGAGTTCGTCCGAGCCGACCATAAAGGGCGAGTGGGTCGTGTAGACAATCTGGTTTCCCTCGGCGAGCCGCGAGACCGTCTTGCGGAACTCCTGCTGCTTCAGGGCGTGGAGACTCAGGCCGGGCTCGTCCAGAAGGAGGATCGCGTCCTTCAGATCGTCCTTGGCCTGGGCATGGAAGACGACAAAGAACGAGACGAGCCAGCGAAAACCCTCGCTCCGCTGATCCAACTCGACGGGAATGCCGAGCTCGTCCTCGACCAAGGTCTGGAGGTACTGGCCATCTACATCCAAACGAATGGTCAGCCTATCGTCGTTCCAGACTCTCCGAATTTCCTCAGTGAGCCGCGCTCCCGCCGTCTGGAGCGCCCTCTTTCGCTCAGTGACGCGGCGTTCGTGGGCGGCCAACTCCTGCTTGTACTGATTCTGGACGTTGACATCATTGTCGTAGTTGTGCCCCTTCTCGGGCGCTTCGGATGCCATGTCGGAGAGTTCCTTGGCGGTGAATCCCAAGAACTTTAGCAGTTGCAGGTTCCCGAAGTCGTAGTCCAGGTCGATTTCTCCAGACGCTTCGCGCTCGGCCAACCGATTGAGGTGAATGCGCGGGCGGACCGCGAAGTACGAGGAGTAGTAGACGAAAGGAGGCATGCGATCCGCTAGGTGCTTGCCGATCTTGTCGCGCGCAAGAGCACTCTTGAGCACTCCGCTCAGCGCATCCCAATGGGTCTCGGCGGCAGACCCCTCTGCGAACAACGGCAATGCTGCATCAAGGTGCGTCTTCAGTCCAGCGGCTACCTCGCCACTGATCGCGGCATCTGAGGCTTGTGCGTCTTTCCAATCCGATATCGCCTTGGCGACTTGCTTCGCATCTTCGTCGGACTGCTTGTTCATCGCGCCCGCGAGGCGGAGGATCGCCTTCTCGGCATCACCCATGGTTGGCGCCGAGGGAAGCCCTGTCACCGAATAGGTCCGCTTCTTGTTCATCCAGGCGGTCATGACGAGCCGGATGTCATCGGAGCCTTCTGGCAGGCTCAGACCGGCTAGGTCTTTCGGCTCCGGGCGCATCACGACGCGGGCCACAGCCAGCGTTGCCGGGTCAAGGTTCTTCCGGCGGATGTCGTCAACCATGGCCGCGGGCGCGTCGAAGAGCCAGTCGATCGAGGCGGTGTCATCGGTGGGGCTGGCGTGCTGTAACGCCTTCAGCAGAGCGGTCTTACCCGCCTCGTTGATGCCTACGAGGATTGTCTTGTCGGGCTCCACCTCGAACTGACTGCTGTCGATCACGCAACGAAAGTTGCTGACCGTGGCGGACTCAACGCGCATCGTGACACCTCCCTTGTGCGCGGGCTCGGCATCGCCCTGGGAGTTTCAAGGGTATCGGTGAGGAGCGACACAGGCGGGGTGGCAGCGCGCGCGTCTATGAGATGAGTTCACGGGTTGCCTCCCTCGTCAGCCCTTGCGTGTCTTCGCCCACACCGTGCCCCGATGCACACCGAACCGGCGTGCGAGCACGATCACGCTGACGCCCTGCGCGCGGGCTGTTCGCATAGCGTCCACTTCCTCGTCGGTGAGGCGTGTTCGAGGTCGTTTCTTTGGTTCGGCTGACGCGCCGATCAGAGGGTCGTCGGCCTCGCACTCGGACTCGGCATCCTCGCGGATGCCTTGATTCCACGCGGAAACGAGCCTCTCGACCCGTGGTCGCCTGTTCCCGCAGCGCTCCGTTGCGTCCACCCTCCCACCGATTTGTTGCGCGACTCTAGCGCGACGCGTGACCGCATAACCTGCGGTCACAGGGTTCGACTCCCCTCAGGTCCACCATCCCACCGCTCTGTCGCACGGCTCGTGCTCTACGCGTGACCGCATATCGCGCGGAGCGCCTACATCTCCTCGTGGGTCTCCGGGTCACCGCCAAACAGGCGGCCGTCGGGGCGCCCCAGCGCGGTCATCGCGGCGACCTCGTCGTCGGTGAGCGTGAACCCGCCGAGGTCGAGGTTCTCGCGCTGACGGTCGGGATCGCCCGACTTCGGGATCGGCAGGGAGCCGATCTGCTGGTGCCAGCGCAGGATCACCTGCGCTGCCGTCACGCCGTGGGTCGCGGCAGCTCCCGCCACGGGAGCGGACTCCTTGACGGGTGCGGCTCTACCGAGCGGGCTCCAGGCCTCCGTCACGATGCCGTGCTGCGCGTGGAACGCGCGCAGCACGACCTGCGGGAAGAACGGATGAAGCTCGACCTGGTTGAGAGCGGGCATGACCCCGGTCGCGTCGGCGACCCGGGTCAGGTACTCCGGCGTGAAGTTCGAGACGCCGATCGACCCGACACGGCCCTCCTCCTGCAGGCGAACCATGGCGCGCCAGGTGTCGACGTACTGGTCGACGCGCGGGTTCGGCCAGTGGATGAGGTACAGGTCGATGTGCTCGAGCCCGAGAGCGTCGGTGGATCGGTCGAACGAGGCCAGCGTGCTGTCGAAGCCGTGGTCGCGGCCGGGGATCTTCGTCGCGACGATGATCTCGTCGCGGGGCACGTCGGTGCGCGCGATCGCGCGCCCGACGGCATCCTCGTTCCGGTAGTTGACGGCGGAGTCGATGAGTCGGTAGCCGGCCTCCAAGGCACTGAGCACCGCGCTCGTGGCCTCCTCGTCACACAGCGGGTACGTGCCGAAGCCGATGTCGGGCAGACTCGTTCCGTCGGTGAGTGCAGGCATGCACGGCACGGTACGGCATCCTCCGGAGAGCTGCGCCGCCGGTGCTGCGCAGGCCACGCGGTCCCGGGTGGCTCTCGCCCGGCACTGGCGTGCCTGCCAGGCTCGAGGCATGAGTGACCGTGCGACCTTCGCCGCCCTGCCGACCGCCGCGATCGCCGACGCGGCGGTGCGGCTGCAGCTCGACGTGCCGAGCGCGCCCCCGACGATGAGGATGCTCGGGGCCGGGCATCCCGTCGCGGGGCTCGCACTGCCGGTCACGCACGAGGGCAGCGTCGACGCGTTCCTCGCCATCATCGATGATGCGCGCCCCGGGTCGGTGCTCGTCGTCGACAACGGTGGCCGCGACGATGAGGCCTGCGTCGGCGACCTGATCGCCCTCGAGGCCCACCGTGCGGGGCTCGCTGCGATCGTCATCTGGGGGCGGCACCGCGACACGGAGCAGCTGCGGCAGATCGGGCTGCCGATCGTGAGCTGCGGCGCCCACCCGTACGGTCCGCGCCGTGCACCCGCGACGAGCGTCGTGCGCCGCAGCGCTCGCCTCGGCTACGTGCCCGTCACCCCCGACGACCTCGTGGTGCTCGATGAGGACGGCGTGCTCGTCGTTCGCCCCGATCGCCGCGAGGAGCTGCTCGAGCTCGCGGCGAGCATCCGCGAGACGGAGGCCGCGCAGGCCGACCGCATGCGCCAAGGAGTGAACCTGCGGGCGCAGGTGCGGTACACCGAGTACCGGAAGCGCCAGCGCGACGAGCCCTCGCTGACCCTGCGGGAGCACCTGCGCGACATCGGCGGCGCTGTCGAGACCTGATGTGTGTCGGTGCAGGCATGCGAGAGCGCCGCGGGTTCCCTGGGCGCACGGATGCTGGTAATGTCGGCGCGCACGAGGGTGACCAGCCCGAGTCGCCCCATCAACGACTCTGGAGTGGGCGATGTCTGCCACTGCTGCCCGTGTAGGTCATGGAATCGCTTCGTTCCTCATCCAGGCGGTCTTCTTCGCGCTGGTGACGATTGCCACGCTCGTCTGGGGCTGGGTCGGCCTCGCCGTCGTAGCGGTGGTGTCCTTCGTTGTTCAGTTCTTCGTGCGGCGCGCATTCGCGGTCGCGCGTGCGAAGCAGTATCCGCCGAAGCGCGACCCGGGGTTACCCTTGCGCTGGACTCCGAGAGTCAGCGTCGGCGGCATCCTCTCCGGCCTTGCGCTCGGCATCGGCGGCGCCATGATCCTGCAGCAGTTCGGCCTTGCGGTCTTCGACGTCGGTCGGCTCATCCAGGCGCTCGTGGCAGGCCTCCTCGTCGGCATCATCGTGCCCTCCCTGCTGTGGGCCGTGACCGTCGCCCGCTACAACGCACGGTTGCGCCGAACGTCGCCGGTCCGTGCGGCGGCGGGAATGAGCGTAGTGACGGTCCTGGCGTGGATCGTCGTCGGCGCCAGCGGGATGCTCGGCCTCGACGCGGGCGCCGCATCGCCCGCGCGTGCCGACCTCAGCGGGTCGTGCGAGATGAGCGTCAACGGGCAGTCGCTCGCCGAGCTGACCGTCGCGAATCCGGTGATCGTCGCCGACCGCGACGCGACGATCGCCTACAGCTTCACGAAGCCCTCGGGCATCACGAGCGGGTGGGGCGGTCTCACCTACATGGGTGCCAACATTCCGGTATTCAGTCAGGGCGACGACGATGTCGACCCAGACGGCGACGGTGCAGGTGTTGAAACGGGAGTGCTCCCCATCGGGCAGCTTCTCAACGCCGGCACCGGCCTCTACGAGGGGAGGCTGGAGTGGAGCTTCGCCGACGGCAGTTCGTGCTCCGGCTCGGTCGTCTTCGACCTTCTCGGAGACCCCCTGAGCACGCCACTCGGGGCGGGAGCCGCTGCCCTCGTCGCCGGCGGATTGGTGGGACTGCTCGCGGGCGCGGGCGGCAGCGGCGCAGGCGCGCACACCGCACTGCGCCGCACGACGGCGGTGACGGTTTCTGCTGGTGCGGCTGCGAGCGGGCCGGCGACGCCACCCGGCGTCGGCACGCGCACGGTAGTTCTCTCTGGCGCAGAAGCACGCGCGGCGCTCGAACGAATGCGCGCGAGCGGGCAGGGCGCGGTCATCGAGCTACCCGAGAGTGAGCGATGGGATTTCACGGCCGACACGGAGGGTCGAAGCCACCGAGAGGGCTGGGTGGGAACGCACGGGGCCGTCATGCGCGTCGGCGCCGTCATCGAGGGGGACGACGGCGAGATCACGATCTCGCTCGACGTCACCCCGAGCACGAGTACGGGTGACCCTTCAGCGCACGCGGCTGAGCCACCAGAACCCTCCGAACCGGTCGACTCTCGAGGGCCCGATACGACCGCCCCCGAGCCACGTCCTGCCGACGAGCGTCCTGAATCGGTGGACCCTCCCGACGCCGTCTCGTCGACGGCACCCGCCGAAGGCGACGTCGCCGATTCGCCCGCGCCGACCGGCACGCCGCCCACCACGCCGACCGATCCGGATGCGACCGCGTCGGAGGCCGAGAGCGCGACTACGGAGGCTCACGCGAGTGCTCCCGCGGCCCCGGGCGCTGCTGGGCCGCCCGGCTCAGCCGCGACGGAGCCGCCGCCGCCGCCAGCTCCTGACCCCAGTGCCGCGCCATCGGCGGAGGTGACCGCTGCGTTGGAGGAGCTTCGGGCGTCGGTTCCGCATTCGCTCCGCCCCGTCGTCGACTATCTCGAGCCGCTCATCACGTCGGGCGCCCGGGAGGCGACGATTCCGGCAAGCCTGCTCGACCTCCCCGGGGTGGACATTCGAGACGGATACTTCTCCTACGATCTCGGCTTTCTGGACGTGCGGATCGCACCGGCGGTCGGGCAGGACGGCGGGCTCAGCGCCGAGGCGAGCGCCGTGGTGTACGGCATCGAGGCGGAGGTGCCGTCCGAGGTTCTCGGTCTTTTGGACGACGGGCTCGCGGGAGTCAATGCCGTGCTGCGTGACGCTGGCGTGACGCTCACCGACGTGACCGTCGACTCCGCGGGGGTTCACATCACGGGCGCTTCGACGTAGACACCGTGCTCGCCGGATGGTGCTCGCCCGCACGAAGACCGGGGCGACCGCGACTCACACCGCGTAGTCGACCACCGCGCGATCGCTGACGACGGAGGCGATGAATGCCGCAGCCTCCTTGTGCAGGGGGTGCACCTGGTAGGCCTCGAGGGCAGCGTTGTCCTCGTGCTCGGAGACGAGCGCGAGGTCCCAGTGCCCGTCGACGAGCCCGAGGTCGCGGTCGACTCGAATGCTCTCGATGCCGGCGATCTGCGAGTGCAGGGCCTCGAGTCGGCTCGCGATCTCGGCCGCGTCCTCGCGGCGCTGGGTGTCGTCCTCGGCGGCGAGGCGGAACAGCACGATATGTCGGATCATGCGCTCAGCCTAGAGCCACGCCCGCTCGGGCTGCCCTCGCGCCGGGGGCCGTCGCGGGTAAGGTGCGAGACATGAGGCCGCCGAGCTGCGAGGTGTGCGGGGTCGACCTCGACGACACGGCCGATCGGCTCGTGACGTTCGTGCTCGCGCGCGGCTCAGGCCGCTCGACTGCGGCGAGGGCCGAGCGCGCGGTGGGGCATCCCGAGAATCAGGGCTGGTTCTGCGATGTGCACGTCGCGGCGGCGCGCGCTCTGTCTGCGACCTCCACACTCGCTGACGCGGTGCGCGCTGCGCGCTCCGGTGATGCGAGCGGGATGCCCGAGCCGAGCCCGCCGCCCGCCGACCCTGCCGAGCCCTCGTGGGAGACCGTCGCGCAGAGCCTGCGCTCGACCCTCCCGGCGCTCGCCGCGGCGATCGGTCTCGACGACGTGCGGCCGGTCACGGAGTCGACGCGCGAGTGGACGCCCATGGACGGAGCCGGGCCGCCGTGGTGCCCCTACATCGACCGGGTGACGACGGTCATCGAGCACGACGGCGCACGCGTGAGCCTGGCCATCGAGCGAGCCCACTGGAACGACGACGAGCTCGCCCGCGCGGACGTGCGCCTCGCGGTCGACGCGCCGGGGGTCGCCGCGAGCGTGAGCGTCGCCCGCGGGCCCGGTGGCGATTCGGTCGGAGAGGTGCGCGGGGTCGACGCGCTGCCGGAGGGCGCTCGCTCCCTCGTGCGCGAGGCGCTGTCGGCCCAGCAACCCCCGCTGGAAGACTAGGGAGCATGCGACGACTCGGACTGCTCGGCGGCATGAGCTGGCAGAGCTCTGCCCTCTACTACTCGCTCATCAACGAGCTGGTTGCGCAGCGGCTCGGCGGCGTGCACTCGGCCGACCTCGTCATGGTGTCGGTCGACTTCGCCGAGGTCGAGCGACTGCAGGCGGCCGGGGACTGGGAGCGCGCGGGCGAGCTGCTCGCGCGGGAGGCGCAGGGTCTCGAGGCGGCCGGCGCCGAGGCGATCCTGCTCTGCACCAACACCATGCACCTCGTCGCGCCGGCGATCGAGGCCGCGGTGAGCATCCCGCTGCTGCATCTGGCGGACGTGACCGCGCGCGCCGTCTCCGCAGCCGGCCTCGACAGGGTCGGGATGCTCGGCACGCGCTTCACGATGCAGCAGCCGTTCCTGCGAGACCGCATCGCCTCGCACGGGCTCGACGTGCTCGTGCCCGAGCCCGACGACCAGGAGGTCGTGCACCGCGTCATCTACGAGGAGCTCGTGCGCGGCGTGGTCTCCGAGCAGTCGCGCGCCGAGTACCTGCGCATCATCGACCGGCTCGTCGCCCAAGGCGCGCAGGGCATCGTGCTCGGGTGCACCGAGATCGAGCTGCTCATCGAGCAGCACCATGTCGCCGTGCCGCTCTTCCCGACGACGCGCCTGCACGCCGAGGCCGCCGTCGAGTGGGCTCTCGCGCCGTAGGCGCACGCTCTACCCTGGAAGCGTGACTGTTGCGACGCCCACGAGCACCCCGACCGCCGAGCCGTTCACGGGCGGCGAGCTCGAGGCGATCCGCGCGCAGTTCCCGATCCTGCAGCGCGAGGTGCAGGGCCACCCGCTCGTCTACCTCGACTCGGCGGCGACCGCGCAGAAACCGCAGCGCGTCATGGACGCGGAGAGCAGCTTCTACGCGATCGCGAACGCGGCCGTGCACCGCGGCGCGCACACCCTCGCGGGCGAGGCGACCGAGCTGTACGAGGATGCCCGGCTCACCATCGCCCGCTTCCTGCAGGTCGACGACAACGAGGTCGTGTTCACGAGCCACGCGACCGAGGCGCTCAACCTCATCGCCTACGCGCTCGGCAACGCGAGCCTCGGCATGGGTGGCGCTGCCGCCGCACCCTACGCGCTGACGCCCGGCGACGAGATCGTCACGACCGAGCTCGAGCACCACGCGAACCTCATTCCGTGGCAGGAGCTCGCCGCCCGCACCGGTGCGACCCTGCGGCACATCCCCGTGCGCGACGACGGCGCCCTCGACGTCGAGGTCGCTCGCAGCGTCATCGGCGAGCGCACGCGCGTGCTCGCGCTCAGCCACGTCTCCAACGTCACCGGACAGGTGAGCCCGCTCGCCCAGCTCGTGCCCCTCGCCCGCGCGGTCGGCGCCCTCGTCGTGCTCGACTCCTGCCAGGCCGCGCCGCACGTGCCCCTCCACCCTCGCGAGCTCGACGTCGACCTCGCCGTCTTCAGCGGGCACAAGCTCTACGGCCCCACCGGCATCGGGGTGCTCTACGGCCGCGCCGAGGTGCTCGACGCCCTGCCGCCGTTCCTCTACGGCGGCTCGATGATCACTACCGTGACCCTCGAGAAGGCCGAGTACCTGCCGAGCCCGCAGCGCTTCGAACCGGGCACGCCGCGCATCGCTCAGGCCGTCGGGCTCGCCGAAGCCGTCCGCTTCGTCGACGGGCTCGGCCTCGACCGCATCGCTGCGAGCGAGCACGCCCTCGGGCAGCGACTGCGCGACGGCCTCGCCGCCATACCCGGCGTGCGACTGCTCGGCACCGACCCCGCCGCACCGACGGTCGCGCTCGCGAGCGTCGTCGTCGACGGAGTGCACGCGCACGACGCAGGGCAGTTCCTCGACGACCGCGGCATCGCCGCCCGCGTCGGCCACCATTGCGCCCAACCCCTGCATCGGCGGCTCGGCGCCACCGCGAGTCTGCGGCTCAGCGCGGCGGTGCACACGACGCCCGAGGAGGTCGAGCTCGCGCTCGACGCGGTCGCGGGCATCCGGTCGTTCTTCGGAGCGGAAGGGAGCACCCCGTGAGCGCACTCGAACAGCTCTACCAGCAGATCATCCTCGACCACTCGAAGCACCCGCACGGCGTCGGCCTCGAGGTCGGCGAGGAGACCAGTCACCAGCGCAACCCCGTGTGCGGCGACGAGATCACGCTCGCCCTGCGCTGGAACGCGGCGGGCGACCGCATCGAGGCGATCGCGTGGGAGGGTGCCGGATGCTCGATCTCGCAGTCGAGCGCGTCCCTGCTCGCGACCCTCGCCGAAGAGTCCGCCGACGAGGGTTCGCCCTGGACGACGGAGGAGTTCGCCGCGCTCATCGAGGAGTTCCGCGAGGCACTGCGCTCGCGTGGCGCCATCCCCCTCGACGAGGAGCGCTTCGGTGACGCGGCCGCTCTGAGCGGAGTGTCGAAGTACGTCGCGCGCGTCAAGTGCGCGATGCTCGCCTGGGTGGCGGCGGAAGACCTCCTCACTCGTCGCGCGTAGCCCGCGCCGCGCCGCGCCGCGTAGCGCCGCATCGCGCCAGATCTGGCGCGAAAGGGCGCTTGGCTCTGCGCGTTCGCACCGTTTGCGGCGAATCTGGGCCGCGCGGGCCGTGGGGTGCGGGCCGCGGGGTGGGTGCGGGGTGCGCGCGAGGGCCGCATCGCGCCAGATCTGGCGCGAAAAGGCGCTTGGGTCTGGGCGTACCGCCCGTATGCGGCAAATCTGGGCCGCGGGGCGTGGCGCGTGGCGCGCGGCGCGTGGCGCGCGCGTGCGCTACGCGCGCTCGAGCACCCAGACGGGGATCTGCCGGTCGGTCTTCGTCTGGTAGGTCGCGTAGTCGGGCCAGGCCGCGCACGCGCGCTCCCACCACGCGGCGCGCTCGTCGCCCTCGACGAGTCGCGCCCGGTAGTCGTGCTTCTCGGCCATGTCCTGCAGCTCGCATAGCGGGTGCGCGGCGAGGTTGTGGTGCCAGACGGGGTGCTCGGGAGCGCCACCCTTGGACGCGATCACGGCATAGTCGCCCTCGTGCTCGACGCGCATGAGCGCCGTCTTGCGCAGCATGTCGGTCTTGGCGCCGAGGGTCGTGAGCACGATGATCCTGCGCCCGCGCAGGTCGTTGCCCTCCTGGCCGTTCGTGCGCTCGTAGAGCTCCGCCTGCTCGCGGGCCCACTCGGATGTGCTGGGTGCGTACTCTCCGGTCAGCGGCATGCCACGAGGCTAGTTGTACTCGGCAGGGACCTTGGTGACAGTTCGGGTCTTGTGAAACAGGAGAACCTCCGGGCTTAGTGGAGATGTCTAACGTCTTCACGATCACACGGAGGTTCTCGTGTCCCAGGGTAGGTCTGTTCGTCCGCGTTTGAACGAGTTCGGGCGGATGCTGATCATTCAGCGCGTGCTTCACGACGGTCGACCGGTCGCTCACGTCGCCAAAGAGCTCGGAGTGTCCCGGCAGTGCGCGCATCGGTGGGTCGCGCGTTATCGCCGGGAAGGTGCCGTCGGCCTGCGGGATCGCTCTTGCAGGCCGCACCGATCACCAACCAGGGTCCCGATCGAGGTTGAGGAACGGGTTCTTCAGCTGCGCCGTGAGCAGCGGCGCGGGCAGGACTGGATCGGGCCGGAGTTGGGAATCCCAACACGAACAGTCGGCGCGATCCTGAAACGTCGTGGGGTGCCGCGACTATCGGACTGCGATCCGTTGACTGGAGAAGTGATCCGAGCCAGCAAGGCCACCGCGCATCGTTATGAGCGGCAACGACCCGGTGAACTGGTTCACATGGACGTCAAGAAACTCGGCCGGATCCCCGACGGCGGCGGTTGGAGAGCCAACGGTCGCGAGCACGGGCAAACCTCAGCGCAGAAGCGCGCCCGGATCGGTTTCGACTTCGTGCATTCCCTGGTCGATGATCACTCCCGGCTGGCGTATTCCGAGATCCTGACGGACGAGAAGGGCGGCACCTGCGCGGCGTTCCTGCAACGGGCCGCCGAGTTCTTTGCCGATCACGGAATCGACCGCATTGAACGGGTGATGACCGATAACGCGTTCGGCTATCGCCTCTCCAACGACGTCGCGGCGGTGCTGGACCAGCTCGGTGCTCGTCACGTTCTGATCCGCCCCCACTGCCCCTGGCAGAACGGGAAGGTCGAACGCTTCAACCGCACCCTGCAAACCGAGTGGGCCTATCGGCAGGTGTTCTCCTCGAATCTCGAGCGTCAGCAAGCACTTGCGCCATGGCTGAACTACTACAACACTCAACGACGCCACTCAGCCCTCGATGGGCTCCCGCCGATCAGCCGAGTGTCACCAACGTCCTAGCCGGATAGATCTAGGGAGTCGGCTCGGCGGCGCGACCCCGGCGGCGTCGAGCGCCGCGCACGACGAGCAGCGTCACGAGGGCGAGCACCCCGAGCACGGCGAGCCAGGGCAGCAGCACACCGGCGATGACGAGCAGGCCCGAGCCGACGGCCACGAGCGACTCCCAGCCGGCGAGGAGGCCGGTCAGGAACGTGTCGGGCTCGTCGACGGGCGCGGTCGCGTCCGAGCCGAGCGTCAGGCGGAGAGTCGAGAGGTCGACCTGGTCGGCGAGGTAGCGCTGCTGCGCCTCGAGGCTCTCCAGCCGACCCTGACGGTCGCTGATCGCCGTCTCGAGGTCGATGAGGTCGTCGACCGTCGCCGCGGCGTCCTGCAGGGCGAGCAGTCGCTCGACGGAGGACCGCAGCGCCGTGATGCGCGCGTCGAGATCCTGCACCTCGCGCGTCACGTCGTCGGTCTGCAGGGTGAGCTCCTCCACCTCGCCGAGCGCCCGCAGCTCCTCGAGCGTCTCCGTGAGCGTCGCGGAGGGGAGGCGCAGCAGCAGTTCGGCGGCGGCGTAGCGACCCTGGTCGGGCGAGTACTCCGTGCGACCGTCGACCCGCCCGCCCGCGCGCTCGGTGATGCGCGCGGCCTCCTCCGCGGCGTCGAGCGGCGCGTCGACGGTGAGATAGAGGTGCCCTGTGGTGATGACGGAGCGCCCGTCGGAGATCTCGCCATCCTGAGCCGCCTCCTCGGCGGCCGGCGCGTCGCCGAACTCGCCACCGAGCTCGCCTCCCGAGTCACCGCCGAAGGCCGGCCCGCCCGAGTCGGTCGCCGAGTCGAAGGCTCCGGCGGAGCATCCGCCGAGCGCGAGAGCGGCGAGCAGGGTGAGCGAGGCGGCGGTCGCGAGGCGCAGTCGTCGAGTCATGGCGCTCACGCTAGACCTGCCTTCGGGCGTGCCACCACCCAACGTTTTGCGCAGTAACGCAACTGTGACCTGACCCCCGGCCTTGAGCATCCTGAGGGACTGATGACAACGGGCCCTCGACGGCCCGCCGGTGGCTACGGTGGCTATCGTATGGACCTGCGCGACTAGGGGTGGACGCGAAGGAGAGGGGGCTGGCGATCGCCGGCCCCCTCACTCTTTCCGCCCCGGTGTCACGGTCGACGCACCCTCGCGGACGATGCGAGAGACTCGAAGCATGGGATTCCTCGATCGACTGCTGCGGCGACCGCCCCCGTTGCATGTCGCCCACGACTCGGGCACAGGGGCCGGCGACGACCGCCCCGTGGTCGTGCTCGTGCATGGCATCGCGTCCTCCTCCGTGACGTTCGACAACCTCGTGCCGCTCCTCGAGCCCGACTACCGCTGCATCGCGATCGACCTGCTCGGGTTCGGGCACTCCCCGATTCCCGAGCACGCGCGCTACACGCTCGACGAGCACACGGCGGCGTTGCGCCGCACGATCAGGTCGTTGCGCCTGCGCCGGCCGTTCACGCTCGTCGGGCACTCTCTGGGCAGCCTCATCTCGGCCCGGTACGCGGCACGCCGTCGAGACGAGGTCAGCCATCTCGTGATGGTCGGCCCGCCGGTCTACCTGCCGCCCGCCGCGATGGGCGACCCCGCCGACCGCGCGAGCATGGGGCTGTACTTCGCCGCGTATCAGTTCTTGCGCAGCAACCGAGATTTCACGACGAGGGCCGCGTCCGCGCTCGCATCGATCGCGCCTATCGAAGACGTTCTGGAGGTCTCGGAGCGCAACTGGACCCCGTTCGTGCTCTCCCTCGAGAACGCGATCGAGTCGCAGACCTCGCTCGCCGACCTCGCTGACGTCACCGCCCCGGTCGACATCGTGCACGGCACACTCGACCCTTTCATCGCGCCGGGAGGGCTCAAGATCGTGTCTCAGCTGCGCAAGGTGACGATGACGCGCGTGACCGGCATGGATCACCTGATCCGCCCGAAGCTCGCGCGCGAGGTCGAGCGGGTCATCCGCGAGCACGGCTGAGAGTCGCGTCCCGAAAGGCGCATACGCTGGAGGGATGCGAACCTCCATTCTCGGCCGCACGGGTGCGGCAGTGTCCTCCCTCGGTCTCGGCACCTGGCAGCTCGGCGCAGACTGGGGTGACGTCTCCGAATCGGATGCCCGTGCCGTCCTCGACGCTGCCCTCGAGTCGGGCGTCACGCTGTTCGACACTGCAGACGTCTACGGCGATGGGCGCAGCGAGCAGCTCATCGGCCGCTACCTCGCCGATCGCCCGGAGGCCGATGTCTTCGTCGCCACGAAGATGGGCCGCCGCCTTCCGCAGGAGCCGGAGAACTACTCGACCGAGAACTTCCGTGCCTGGAACGACCGCAGCCGCGCCAACCTGGGCGTGGACACTCTCGACCTCGTGCAGCTGCACTGCCCGCCGACCGCGGTCTACTCGATCGACCGAGTGTTCGACGACCTCGACCAGATGGTCGACGAGGGGCGTATCCGCCACTACGGCGTGAGCGTGGAGCGGGTCGACGAGGCGCTCGCCGCCATGGAGCGCCCGAATCTGGCGACCGTGCAGATCATCATCAATGCGTTCCGCCTCAAGCCGCTCGAGACCGTGCTGCCCGTCGCCGTCGATCGCGGCATCGGCATCATCGCGCGCGTGCCGCTCGCCTCGGGCTTGCTGAGCGGCAAGTACACGCGCGAGACGACCTTCGCGGAGAACGACCACCGCCACTACAACCGCGACGGCGCGGCCTTCGACGTGGGGGAAACCTTCTCGGGCGTCGACTACGAGTCGGGTGTCGCCGCAGCCGTGGAGTTCTCGGCGCTCGCCGAGCAGCACGGCCTCGCACCGGCGACCGCCGCACTCGCGTGGCTCGCGCAGCTGCCGGGAGTGAGCACCGTGATCCCCGGCGCGCGCTCGCCTCAGCAGGCGCGCGCCAACGCCGCCGCGGGCGAGGTCGACGACCTGCCTCCAGCCTTCCACGAGAGCGTTGTCGAGCTGTACGACCGGTACTTCCGCGCCGCCATCCACGAGCGCTGGTAGCGGGCGGGCGACCGATGCCCTACACGCTCACGCGCCACCCGTTCCCGCCCGCCGTGCGTGAGCTGCGCCTCGGCGCGCGCACGGTCCTCGCGCGTGAGGGGGTAGAGCACTACGTGCGGCTGCGACTCGTCGCGTCGCGACCCGGCGAACTCTCGGGCTTCATCGCGCCCGGGGGCGGTGACCACGTGCGCATCGTCGTGGGGAGCCCCGAGGGCGGCCCGGTCGAGCTCGACGACGAAGAGCACCCTCGCGGCGAGTCCCGTACCGAGACGATCGTCGCGCACGATGCCGACGAGGGCTGGATCGACGTGGACGTGCTCGTGCACGGCGAGGCGGGCGCCGAGGCCGGCGTGATCGGCGCGTGGGCGGCGCGCGCGTCACTCGGCTCGCCCGCCGTCATGATGGGGCCCAAAGGGTCAGTGGTGCTCGACGGCAGCCCCGGTGAGGTCGTCATCGCCGGCGACGACAGCGCCCTCCCGGCCGTGCGCCGCTACCTCGGGATGCTCGGCTCGAGCATCACCGGGCACCTGCTGCTCGAGACCCGGTTCGACCTCGCGTCGCTCGGCATCGAGCCGCCCGCGGGGCTGCAGTTGAGCATCCTGAACCCCGATGCCGCGCGCCCCAGCGCCGCCCTCGTGAGCGCTCTGCAGGCGCTGCCGGCGCCCGCCGACGCTGCCGAGCGCTTCGTCTTCGCGTGCGGCGAGCAGTCGATCGTCGCGCCCGTGCGCCAGGTGCTCGCCGCGTGGGGCATCGACGTCGAGCGCGCCGTCGTGAAGGGCTACTGGAAGCGGTGACCCTCCCGGGTGCCGGGGATTCCCCTGAGTGGGGGAATGTCGTCGAGCAGGGCGCCGTTGTGCGCATCATGACTCGAATCATGATCATCGTCGGTAGCGTTCGCCCCGGCCGCATCGGCCTCCCCATCGCGCAGTGGGTGCGTGAGCGCGTGGAGGCGGCCGGTCACGAGGTCGACTTCGCCGACCTCGCCGAGATCGCGCTACCATTCCTCGACGAGCCTGCGCATCCCGCGAAGAAGCAGTACACGCAGCCGCACACGGTCGCGTGGAGCGAGCGCGTCGACGCCGCGGAGGCGGTCATTCTCGTGACGCCCGAGTACAACCACAGCTACAGCCCGGCGCTCAAGAACGCGCTCGACTTCCTCTTCCGCGAGTGGAGCCGCAAGCCCGTCGCGTTCGTGAGCTACGGCGGAGTCTCCGGCGGCCTGCGGGGCGTCACGGCGCTCGAACCCGTGCTGCTCGCGCTCGGCATGGTGCGCTCGACGGCCGACGTCATCATTCCCGGTGCGAGCCGCCAGATCGAGGAAGGCACGCTCGCGCACGACGACTCGCGCGAGCGTGCGATGGAGGCCGTCATCGACGAGCTCGCGTCGCTCGCCGCACCGCTCGCCGCGCTGCGCACATAGCGCGGGGCGCGGGCACGCTCAGCTGATCTGCTGCACGGGCTCCGTGTCGGCCAGGGGGCTCGCATCGCGGCCACGCAGGTCGGGGTGCCAGCCATGGAAGGCGCTCGCGACGATGACGCCGAGGAGGGCGAAGCCGATCGCCGTGTAGAACCCTCCGAGCGGCCCGATCTCGTCGATGAGGAAGCCCGCGACGGCGGAACCGAAGGCCGCGCCGATGAGCTGGCCGGTGCCGAGCCACCCGTAGGCCTCCGCTGTCTCGCTGAACTTCACGCTCGCCGAGACGATCGCGAACATGACGGCGAGGGCGGGTGCGATGCCGATGCCGGCGATGACGAGAGCGAAGGCGAGCCACCAGAATTCCAGGGCGAACGGCGCGGCCGCCATGCCGACGAACAGGATGCCCATGCGGCGCGCGAGCGCCCACGGCCCGATCGGCAGGTGGCCCATCGACAGGCCTCCGACGAGCGAGGCGATCGCCCAGATGCCGAAGAGGATGCCCGCCTCGGCGCCCTCCTCACCGAACACCGCGACGACGCCGACCTCGATCGACGCGGCCGAGCCGATGAGCAGGAAGCCCGTGATGGTCGACAGCAGCATGGCGCGGTTGCGCAGGACGACGCCCATGCGGCGCCGACTGCGCGGGATGCGCACTTTGCCGACCTCGGGGCACGCGATGAACCACGTGCCGCCGCCGATGAGGAACACGGCGGCGACGGCTATGGCGATGACGCTCGAGACCTGCGTGGCGAGGAAGACCGTCATGACCGGCCCCATGATCCAGATGATCTCCTGCGCCGAGGCGTCGAGCGAGAACAGCGGCGTCAGCTGGCGCGATGTCACCATCTTGGGGTAGATCGTGCGCACGGCGGGCTGAATCGGCGGGGTCGACAGCCCGGTGACGAGACCGACGATCATGTAGAGCCAGATGGGCATGGGTGCGAAGGCGATGAGCAGGATGCCCGTGGCGCACACGATGAGCGTGACGACGAGCACGGGGCGCATCCCGAGGGCTCCCATCCATCGGCTCGTGAGGGGGCCGGCGACCGCCTGGCCCACGCTCGTCGCCGCGAGCACGAGGCCCGCGGCCGCGTAGGAGTCGAAGATGCCCTCGATGTGGATGAGGAAGGCGAGCGAGAGCATGCCGGAGGGCAGCCGGGCGGTGAGCTGCGCAGAGATGATGCGCGCCACGCCGGGAGTTCTCAACAGGTCGCCATATCCACTCACAAGGGCACCAGCCTAGAGCCTGTTGGCCAGGTGGACACATTCTCGGATTTCCGGGCGTTCGGAGGCCTTCCGCGCCGTGTCGGAGGTCGGTGGAAACATGTGCATAACCAGGCGAACTTATGCACAGGTGTGGACGACACGCCCACAAGATGTTGGGTGCCGATCCGACGCGGCACCCGATATATAGTGATCACACCGTGCGCCGGGGGAAGGCGTGCAGAGCCCGGATTTCGGGGCTTTTTCCGACCGTGGACGCCGTTTCGCACGACAGCGAGGCGGCGGCACCGGCGAAACACTGAGGGAGCAGACGTGAGCATCACCGTTGTCAAGCGCGATGGAAGCCGAGAGGCGTACGACGCCAACAAGATCAACCTCGCCATCGAGCACGCCGCCCAGGGCCTCGACGACAACATCACGTGGGTGACGCAGATCGCGAGCGAGCTCGAGCTCACCCTCTTCGACGGCATCACGACGCAGCAGCTCGACGAGGCCGTCATCCAGGTCGCTCTGCAGAACGTGAAGGACGACCCGGCGTTCGACACCGTCGCCGCGCGCCTCCTGCTCAAGACGATCTACAAGCGCGTGCTCGGCGACTACGAGAATGCGGCCGAGCTGCGCGACCTGCACCGCGAGCACTTCGCCGCGTACATTCAGCGCGGCGTGAGCGAGAACCTGCTCGACTCCCGCTTCCCCGACGCCTTCGACCTCGAGGCGCTCGCTGCTGCGCTCGACCCTTCGCACGACGACCTGCTCAAGTACATCGGCGTCGTGACCCTCAACAACCGCTACGGCATCAAGGCGCGCAACGGTCAGCCCCTCGAGACCCCGCAGTACTTCTGGATGCGCGTGGCCATGGGCCTCTCGCTCAACGAGGCCGACCCCACGAGCCACGCCATCGCCTTCTACAAGAAGATGTCGGCGCTCGAGTACCTCGCCGCGGGCTCCACGCTCGTCAACGCCGGCACGAGCTACCCGCAGCTCTCGAACTGCTTCGTCATGGAGATGCAGGACGACATCGAGCACATCGCCAAGAGCGTGCGCGACGTCATGTGGCTCACGAAGGGCACCGGCGGCATCGGCCTCTCCGTGACCAAGCTTCGTGCGCAGGGCTCGCCCATCCGCTCCAACAACACGACCTCCACCGGGCCGATCCCGTTCATGCACACGATCGACTCGGTGCTGCGCGCGGTCAGCCGCGGCGGCAAGAAGTTCGGCGCCCTCTGCTTCTACATGGAGAACTGGCACATGGACTTCCCGGAGTTCCTCGACCTGCGCCAGAACTCCGGCGACCCCTACCGCCGCACCCGCACCGCCAACACGGCCGTCTGGATCAGCGACGAGTTCATGAAGCGCGTGCAGAACGACGAGGACTGGTACCTCTTCGACCCGCTCGAGGTGAGCGACCTCAACGAGCTCTACGGCAAGGCCTTCTCCGCCCGCTACGCCGAGTACGTGGCGATGGCCGAGCGTGGCGAGCTGAACATGTTCAAGAAGATCGGCGCGCGCGAGCAGTTCAAGCAGATCCTCATCTCGCTGCAGTCCTCCAGCCACCCGTGGCTCACGTGGAAGGACACGATCAACAACCGCGCGATCAACAACAACACGGGCACGATCCACCTCTCGAACCTGTGCACCGAGATCTGCCTGCCGCAGGACCGCGACAACATCTCGGTCTGCAACCTCGCCTCGATCAACCTCAGCCGCCACCTCGTGGATGGCCGGCTCGACTTCGCGAAGATCGCCGAGAGCGCGCGGCTCGCGGTGCGCCAGCTCGACAACCTCATCGACATCACCGTGTCGAGCGTCGACGAGGCCGACCACGCCAACACGACCAACCGCGCGATCGGTCTGGGCGTCATGGGCTTCACCGATGTCGTCGAGAAGCTCGGCTACTCCTACGACTCGGAGGAGTCCTTCGACCTCATCGACGAGATCATGGAGCACGTCTCTTACGCGGCGATCGACGAGTCGGCCGAGCTCGCGAAGGAGCGCGGCTCCTACGACAACTTCGCCGGCTCGCGCTGGTCGCAGGGCATCGTGCCGATCGACACGATCGACCTCACCGAGGCCGATCGCGGCCTCGAGATGCAGGTCAACCGCACGACGCGACTCGACTGGGACGCGCTGCGCGAGAAGGTCAAGGGCGGCATGCGCAATGCGACCCTCATGGCCATCGCCCCGACCGCATCCATCGGCCTCGTCGCCGGCACGACGCCGGGACTCGACCCGCAGTTCTCGCAGATCTTCAGCCGCTCCACGAGCTCGGGCAAGTTCCTCGAGGTCAACCGCAACCTCGTCGAGGCGCTGCGCGAGCGCGGGCTGTGGGAGTCGGTGCGCGAGTCGATCCTGCGCAGCCAGGGCGACATCCAGGGCATCAGCGCGATCCCCGACGACGTCAAGGCCACCTACAAGACGAGCTTCCAGCTCTCGCCGTACGCCTTCCTCGAGGTCGCGGCGCGCGCCCAGAAGTGGATCGACCAGGCCATCAGCCGCAACATGTACCTCGAGACGCGCGACGTCGACGAGATGGTCGACATCTACACGGCCGCCTGGAAGAGGGGCGTCAAGACGACCTACTACCTGCACATGAAGCCGCGCCACACGGCCGAGCAGTCGACCGTCAAGGTCAACAAGTCTGAGACCGTCGGCGGCGACGGCTCGAGCACGCGGCGCAAGGGCTTCGGCGCGGCGTCCTCCGGCTCCGCCGCCCCGGCGAGCACCGAGGCGGAGACCGTCGGTGCGTCCGCACCGAAGCGGGGCTTCGGCTTCGGCGGCGCCAGCAAGGCGGCAGAGTGATGCGCCGCGACCCCCAGGCTTCCGGAGGGACGACGGGCGAGGTGGACTACCTCGTGCCGGTCGACCCGATGGACGAGTTGCACTGCGAGAGCTGCCAGTAGGCGCAGCGCTCGGCACGAGCATCCACCCCTGTTTGCTCCCTATTCACCCGCACCGGCCACCGGTGCACTGACGACCAGAAAGACGAGTCACCGACCATGGGCATTCTCGGCACCGGCATTCAGGAGGGCTTGCTGCTCAAGCCCGTCACCTACAAGTGGGCGATGGAGCTGTACGACCAGGCGGTCGCCAACACGTGGTTCCCCAACGAGGTTCAGCTCGGCGAAGACATCGCCGACTTCAAGAAGATGACCGATGAGGAGCGCCACGCGATCACGTTCCTCATGAGCTACTTCAACCCGAACGAGCTGCTCGTCAACAAGGCGCTCGCGTTCGGCGTCTACCCCTACATCAACGCTCCCGAGGCGCACCTCTACCTCGCGAAGCAGATGTGGGAAGAAGCGAACCACTGCATGAGCTTCGAGTACGTGCTCGAGACCTTCCCGATCGACCGCGCGGCCGCCTACGACTCGCACGTGAGCGTGCCGTCGATGGCGCGCAAGGAAGAGTTCGAGGTCAAGTTCATCCGCCGCATGACGGAAGACACGCTCGACATCACGACGACCGAGGGCAAGCAGGACTTCATCCGCAACCTGGTCGCCTACAACGTGATCCTCGAGGGCATCTGGTTCTACAGCGGCTTCATGGTCGCCCTGTCGTTCCGCCAGCGCAATCTGCTGCGCAACTTCGGGTCGCTCGTCGACTGGATCGTGCGCGACGAGAGCCTGCACCTCAAGTTCGGCATCAACCTCATCCTCACCGTGCTCGAAGAGAATGAAGACCTGCAGACGGAGGAGTTCGCGAACGAGATCCGTCAGATGATCCTCGACGCTGTCGAGATGGAGGAGCAGTACAACCACGACCTCCTCCCGGGCGGCATCCTCGGCCTCAACGCGAACTACATCAACCAGTACGTGAAGTACTTGGCCGACCGTCGCCTCGAGGAGCTCGGCTTCGAGACCGAGTACAACGTCACCAACCCGGCGAAGTGGATGGCGACGGCGAACGACACGCTGCAGCTCGTCAACTTCTTCGAGTCGACGAACACGTCGTACGAAGTCAACGCGAAGACCTCGGCATAGCCGAGCCCTTCGCCGACAACCCCCCACGGCCCGTGCCTCACGCTGACCTCCTCTTCCTGGGAGGGGTCGTCCCTCGAGGCGCGGGCCGTGGCGGTTCCGCACGCCCCGAGCCGCTGCAGGTCGCCGTCGTCGACGGGCGCATCGCCGCGATCGACGCCGACCTGAGCGCGTGGCGCGGGCCCGGCACCGAGGTCGTCGATCTCGCGGGCGGGATGCTGCACGCCGGGTTCGTCGACGCCCACATCCACCCCATCCAGGGCGGGTTGGAGCGACTCGGCTGCGACCTCACCTCGGCGTCGACCGCAGCCGAGTACCTCGAGGTCGTCGCGCGGCATGCGCGGGAGCATCCGGCCCGCAGTGACGTGTCGGGCAGCGAGTGGATCACGGGCGGCGGCTGGAGCATGAGCTCATTCCCCGGCGGCACGCCCACCGCGGAGGCGCTCGACGCCGTCGTGCCCGACCGGCCCGTGCTGCTGTTCAACCGCGACCACCACGGTGCGTGGGCGAACACGGCGGCGCTGCGCGTGGCGGGAGTCGACGCGTCGACGCCCGACCCGCCCGACGGCCGCATCGAGCGCGACGCCGACGGCCGTCCGACCGGCACGCTGCACGAGGGCGCCACGCGACTCGTCTCCGCCTTCGCCCCGCCGACGACGGCCGAGGACGAGCATGCGGCGCTGCTCGAGGCGCAGCGCTACCTGCACTCGGTCGGCGTGACCGGCTGGCAGGACGCCATCGTCGGCTCCTACTTCGGCGCCTCCGACACGGCGCTCGTGTACGCAGCCGCGCTCGAGAGCGGCGAGCTCACCGCCGACGTCGTCGGGGCCATGTGGTGGGATCGCGATCGCGGCATCGAGCAGGTGCGCGAGCTCGTCGCCCGCCGCGACGCTCTCGCTGCCCGCCTCGGGCCCGCTGCGCGCTTCCGTCTGACCGCCGTGAAGATCATGGCCGACGGCGTCATCGAGAACGGCACGGCCTCCCTGCTCGAGCCCTACCTCGGCCCCTTCGGCGAGGGCGAGAACCCGCGCGGGCTCGCCTTCGTCGGCGGGCAGGCGCTCACCGACGCGATCGTCGCCCTCGACGCGGCGGGGCTCTTCGTGCACGTGCACACGATCGGCGACCGGGCGGTGCGCGAGGCGCTGGACGGCTTCGCGGCGGCGCGCGCGGCCAACGGATGGGCAGACCGCGAGGCGACGGATGCGCGGCGCCACCACCTCGCGCACCTGCAGTTCGTGCATCCCGACGATGCGGCACGGTTCGCCGAGCTCGGCGTGACTGCGAACGCGCAGGCCGTGTGGGCCTGCCACGAGCCGCAGATGCGCGAGCTCACCCTGCCCGTCGTAGGCGCCGAGCGCGGCGCGCAGCAGTACCCGTTCGCGAGCATCCTTCATGCGGGTGGCGTAACGGAGCGGCGGGATGCTCGGCCGGTGCTGTGCGCGGGCAGCGACTGGCCCGTCTCGACGCCCGACCCGTGGCAGGCGATCCACGTCGCCGTCAACCGGCGCCTGCCCGTCGACGACCCCGAGTTCGACCCCGAGCCGCTGCTCCCGCACGAAGTGCTGACCCTGGCCGAGGCGCTCGACGCCTACACGGCCGGGTCATCGTGGATCAACGGGCGCGGGCGGGGCGACGCCGAGGTCACCGGAGTTATCGAGGTGGGTGCTGTGGCCGACCTGGCCGCGACCGACCGCGACCCCTTCGCGGGACCCGTCGAGGGCATCCACGAGACGCGCTGCGTCGGCACCTGGGTCGCCGGCCGCCGCGTCTACGAGAGAGGGAGCGCTTCGTAGCTTCCGCCGTGCGGCGCGGCCATGCCCATCGGAACTCCGTCGAGCGCGAGTACGAAGCGCGGGTCGTCGAGCACCCCGCTCGGCAACCGCGGGAGAACGCTTGTCATGACGGAAGCCCCTTCGAGACTCACGTGGCGCGCGCCGGTGCGGTCGATCAGGGTCTGAGCCAGCTGTCGTTGCTGCTCGTCCAGGTAGGCGAACACGGCACTGTGCATGATCACCAGAGTCGCTTCGCTCGGAGCTTCGGCAGCGATGCTCGGCAGGTACTCGAGGAGGTCGCCCTGGACCACCCGAGGAGGGCTTTCAGCGAGAAGACGGAGGGAGTCTCGCAGGCGGACCCGGCGCTCGTCGTGCTCTGGCCAGACTAGGGACTCGAACCAGAGCAGCTCCTCGGCGTCCTGCAGATCGACCGACGACCTATCGATTCCCGCACGCCAGACGATGTGGGGGAGCGAAGTCGGCGACGAAACCGCCATCAGTGAGCACTCGAGCGTGACCCCGCGGGACTCGTTCCGGGGGCGAAGCTCGTGAACGCCGGCGTCGGACAAGAATCGGTATCTATATCGATCGGGGATGAGACACAACCCTGCAGATGCACCCAGCTCCAGCAAAGCGATGGGGCCGGGAATCTGGCTCAGAGCCATCAGGAGAGAAGCGCATCGAGCTGGTTCGTTCGTCTGGTTGATGCGAGTCAGGACCGTGGTGCAGACCGCATCCCAGTTCTGTCCCAACCAGTGCGGGAAGTCCGCGGTGTCAGCGGACGCGCCATGAACTCGAGCGGCAGCGAAGAGGAGATTGGGCTGCCGTTTCTCGCGAGGTAGGGCACTGATTCGCTCACACAGCTCTCCGTCTGCTGCTACGGCGAGGGCCCATGCCTCGTACTGAGCGCTCGAACCGTGAGCCTCCAACGCTGCCCAGCGTCGGTACCCATCGGCTACCGCGTTCATGAGCCGAACGTAGCAGGGCACCGCGAGGCCCAGGACGTCAGCGGTGGATCGGCGCGCCTTCGAACGCGCGCACCAGCGCGGCATCGCCGGTGACGCGGAAGCGGTCGGGCTCGTCGAGCGCGCTCGCCCGCTCCCACAGGAGGAGCAGGAGCGCAGCCGCGGACCCCTCGATCGTCGCCGTCGGGTCGGTCTCGTCGTCGAGCGACCAGTCGGGCGTGAGGGTCCACGTACGGTCGGCGTCGGTCGCGGTCAGGCGTACGGCTCCCGGCAGGGGCTCGAGCGACGCGCGGCTGCGAGCGAGGAACACCCCGAGGAACTCGTCGACGCCGTCGGCGGCGAGCTCGGCGTCGAGCTCGGAGGGCACGGCGAATCGGGAGCCGGGCGCAGTGCGCACGTCGAGCAGGTGCTTGAGCGACTCGAGCACCATGCGCCGCCGCCAGAAGGCGGTCGTGCCGGTGGCGCCGCCGATCACCCAGCACTCGCGATCGTCGCGCTCGAGCTCGGCGAGCAGCTCGGTGCGAGCATCCCGCAGCACCGTCGTCTTGGTGTCGTCGTCGAGAGGCGACTCTGCGCGATCGGCGGGCGAGCCGGTGCGCAGGATCGTCGTGACCCAGCGGTAGACGGCAGTCACGTGGCCGGCGACCGCGCCGACCGTCGGCCACAGGGCAGAGTGCACGGCGTCGTCGGCGCGACGCACGCCGACTTCCTCAAGGAGCGCGGTGGACAGCATCGTGAAGCGCCCGATCGGATCGGAGTGGACGGCGACCATGCGGCGAGCATAACCGCCGCCTCCCCGTGGCCCTCGCGCAGGGGCGTGACGAGGGTTAGAGTCGGCCGCACACGAGTAGACGAGGAGACAGCGATGGATCTGGGTGCATTTTCTGTGAGTCTGGCCGTGAAGGATCTGGCGGCGTCACGCGAGTTCTACTCCGCCCTGGGCTTCGAGGTCGTCGGCGGGCAGGCCGAGGAGGGGTGGCTGATCCTGCGCAACGGGACGACGAACCTGGGCCTGTTCCAGGGGATGTTCGAGGGCAACATCCTCACCTTCAATCCGGGGTGGTCCGCCGAGGCGCAGAACGTCGACCCCTTCACCGACGTGCGGCAAATCGAGACGTCGCTGCTCGATCGGGGCATCGAGCTCGACGAGAAGGTTGCCGCCGACGGCGAGGGCCCCGCCCACATCACCCTGCGCGACCCTGACGGCAATGCGATCCTCATCGACCAGCATCGCTGAGAGCGCGGGGGCCGGGCCCTCGATTCGGCTAGCCGGCGAGGTGCTTCTGGATGCGCTGCACCGAGATCGGGCCGCGGGCTCCGAGCTGCTGCACTGAGCGGGAGATCAGCAACTCCTAGCGCATCCAGCGGGCCTTCACTACCAACCTCGGTGAGTCGGAGACTAGACGCAACGTTCCGCCCGCTCGAGCGCATCGCGAGTTCCTTCTAGTTGAGTGCTCCTGCTGTGTCCAGGCGAGACCCACGCGACATCCACAGCGCGAGCAGTAGCCCAGTGATGGGTGCGAGGAAGGCTACGGCGAAAGTGACAATGAAGCCCACGGTGACTGAGTACCCTGCACCGATTGCTACCGCCACCCCCGAGCGCATGCCGCGTGAGCCGCGAATGCGCCAGTAGGCGACTGTGGCCAAGAAGACTGCGCCGCAGAGGACCGTGGCGAGCACGCCGGCCCATCGAATCGGGGATGCCGCGTCGAACAGCGGCAAGGATGTCACGGCTGCGATCACGAGACCGAGGAGGCTGATACCCACCAAGAGGGAAATGCGCGCACGGAGCTCGCGATAGCGCACCACGGCCAGGCCCGCGAGGGCTAGGACAACCATGAGTGCACTGAGGAATCCGCCGGCGATGCCCCATTGCATCGACTGCGTCCCATCCAAGGCGACCCCGGGCCAATGGGAGCCCGTCAGCGCGAACGCGACCGACATGGTCCCGATGGCAAAGCCTAGCCAGGCGAGAGACGCTGCGGCAGCGCGGCCCAAACCGGACACCGGCTCCGCCGCGACGATCGGCGGTAGCGATCGCGCGCCTCGCTGCTCACGGTGGCCACGGTGGTTCAGCAATAGACTCAGGATCACGATCCCGCTCAGTACGCCCAGGGTCGGTGACAGTAGAGACAACGCGAGTACGGGTGCGGCCAAGACGGCGACGAGGCCAGCCCACGCCCAGCGGTCGACGCGGCTGAAGCCAAGGCATACCAGCGCAGACTGCAGTCCGGTGGCGATGGCCGCGGCCCCCGTCGCCCAGCCGACGGCAATGGAGATCAGCAGTCCGGCCTTGTAGTCGGCCGTCGCGGCGGTTCCCGCTTCTGCAGCAGCGAACGCCGACTCCCACAGCGCGGCCACGGCAAGTGCGGACGCGAACCCAGCCAATGCCAGCACGGCAACGGCTAGCGACGCAAGCGCTCCAAGGGTGCCGCTCTCTCGAAGCAGCGCGGCCAGCGCGGTAGCGATGAGAGCTGGGGCGAGGAACACCTGCAGCACCAGCATGCTGGTACCCAGCCACGGCGCCCCGAAGTACGGAATCACAAGGAGCTGCAAGAGCCCGGCCAGGATTGCAGCGGCTAGGCCCAGGGCAGACAGGAAGATGCCGCTTCGCACGTTGAGTCGTCCGCCAAGACCGTGGCCGACCAGCGAGAGCGTCTCGCGCATCGTCGGTCTTTGCCGACCCTCAGACTCAGCGGCCTCCATCAATGTTCCTAGGATGACATCGGCGTGTTGCTCGCGCCATCGCGACGGATACCATCCGAGAAGTCGACGGTACTGGTCTTCGAGCGCAGCGGTCACGATGGTCCCCCAGCCAGCGCTGTTCGGGACTGGAGTCGTACGCGTGCAGCGCTCGCCCGATCTTCCAGGCGCCGAATCTCAGCAGTCAGCCGGTCGAGGCCCGCCTCGGTCAGACGGTAGTAGCGCCTCACCCGCCCGTCGACTACCTCCTCGCCGTCGGCGACGAGGCAACCGACCCGCTCCAGGCGCTCCAGGGCAGCATAGAGGGTCGCCACTTTGAGCACCACCTCACCTCCGGAGGTTCGCTCGACTTCTCGAATGATTGCATAGCCATGCCGACGCTTGTCGGCGAGGGTGGCCAGAATCCAGAAGGCGGACTCGCCTAGTGACACGTGAGTCATGACTCCATGATACGCCACATGCCGCTATATGAAGGGAAGCGAAATATTCCCTTGTGCGGAGTATGTAAAGTGCATACTCTATTGCTCAGAAAGCGAGTGATCTGAGTTGCCCTCGTAGCGGAGGCCATTCTCGCGCGTAGGGCTCCTGCTTACGCGACTCGCTAGGTCACGACCTCAACGAGACGGGAGGTCCACATGCAGAAGCGAGTAGTCGCCGCGGTAGTGTCCGCGGCAGCCCTTGCGATCGGTAGTGTCCAGGCGGCGAACGCGACCGTTGATGATTCGTCACTCGGCGAGCGGGAGCTACTGATCGCGCTCGACGCTGTACCCGACGAGTTCTTGACGATTCCAGATTTGGCCATTCGTCCGAACGAGGACGCTCTCACCGTTCGTCTACCCGTATCCGCGGACGACGATGCGGTGATCTACGGGCCCAACGGCACCCTTTCCATCGGACTGCCATTCGAAACCGGCACGCGGGCCGAACTTAGAGACGGCCTTGCGGGTTTCGACCACGGGAACGGCTCCTGGAGTGTCCCGATCGCCCAGCCGGACGGTTCGGTGCAGATCGCGGCCGTGATCGAGAGTGCAGCCGCGCCAACCGAGTACCGCTACTCACTCAGCCTTCCTGCCGGGGCGGAAGTGCGCGATATCGATGGCCTCGTAACGTTCTGGAACGCTGCGGGCACCTTCCTCGGGGGTGTCGCGCCAGCTTGGGCATTGGACGCCAAGGGCGAGGTCGTGCCGACTTCGTTCCGCGTTGAGGGCAACACGCTGGTGCAGCACGTCGATCACGGGAAGGCGTCGGCTTACCCGGTCGTCGCGGATCCGTGGCTCGGCATCAACCTGTTCCAGGGCCTTTCGACTTCCACTCAGAGCGGGGACATCAGGTACAACTTCTCGCGCACATCATGGGGTGTGTCCATGCACACCGGACTCGCTCAGGGTGGCGGTGCTGGTGGGCTGGCCGCGGGCATCGCGATTATGCAGAGTGCCGGGTGGGATGAACTCAGGACTCCCTGGCCGGCGATTACCAACAAGGCAACCCTCCGGCAGCAGTACGACTGCCACGTGGTCGGAGGCTACTTTGAGGGCCAGTGGAACCTCGAACGGTTCCGCGCAAACTTCTCCAATTGGCTCCCGACCTCCCTGAGCCATCAGTGCAACTGGTAACCGACCGAGGTTCCCGCGGTCGAGCAATTTTCGGCCGTGGGAACCCGTGCAAGCGAACGAGAGGAACTCTGGTGCGAACCCATGCCCGTCTCCTCGTGCCCGTTGTCGTCGCTGCGGTGGTCTTGTCGGGTTGCAGTGATCCGCGCTCCACCATCGACGCGGGGCATGTCATCGACACCTACGCGCAAGCGAACATCCCAGTATCTGGAATCCGCGACGATTCCGCGTCACTATGCGCCAATCCGGCTCCCTGTGTTCAGGTCGTTCGTACCGACCAGCTCACTGTCTGGCGCTTCGCCACCCGAGAAGACGCCGCGACGTATGCCACTGAAGCGGACGACGCGCATGTGTCCGACTTCATCGTGCTCGAATTCGCGTCAAGTGGGCTCACACCGGCCCAACGACGCGACGCAGCGAGCATGGTTGATTCGATGCACACGAGCGATTGACCTCGACGGAAGGTTGATTGAGATATGACGGGATGGCGCGGGTCTCGCGTGATCTCCAGTGCTAATCATCCGGAAGCGACAAGCGCCTTCCGGATGCGCTGCGCCGAGATTGGTCCGCGGGCTCCGAGCTGCTGCGCGAAGAGTGACAGCCGCAGCTCCTCGAGCATCCACCGAGCTTCCACGATCTGAGCCGGCGAGTCGGAGGCGAGGGGCAGAGTCCCGCCCGCGCGGAGGTAGAGCTCGGCAGCCTCGGCGACCTCGAGCATCCACGCGCGATCGCGGCCGAGGTTCTCGGCGAGGCGCTCGACACGGTAGCTGATGCCCCGCACGTAGACGGCGAGGCGCGGGAGGCGCTCGAGCCCGGTGCGCCCGACGAAGCCGTCGAAGACAAGCGCGTTGAGCTGCTCGCGCGCGTCGGCGAGCGGCGCCATGAGCGCGAGCGAGGAGGCGCGACTGATCGCCCCGTCGGCCTCGCGGGCCGCCGCGAGCACTCCGGCCACCGTTGAGACGACGCCGAAGAGACGGTCGGGCAGGCCCGCATTGACGCGATCGCGCACGGACTCGAACGCTGCGGCGTCACGAGGGATGTCGGCAGCGGCATCCAGCTCGGCATCGATGACGGCGCGCAGCGCGTCGTCGATCAGCGCGGCCGTCGAGCGGTACGGCGAGGCGCCGAGGCTCAGCTTCTCGGCGCTCGTGAGGTGCTCCTGGATGTAGGAGAGGGGCGAGTGCACGCCGAGCTGCACGAGGCGGCGCACGCCGGCGCGGTGGGCGCGCTCCTGCTCCTCGGGCGTCGCGAGCACGCGCACGGCGACGCTCGCCCCCTCGTCGACGAGGGCGGGGTAAGCGCGGATCGTCGTCTCACCGCGGCGCGTATCGAGCTGCTGAGGCAGCCGCCCGCCGTCGCCGATAGAGGCATCCCACGTCGTGATGCCGCCGCGCTCGATCGGGTTCGGGGCCGCCGCGGTCGCGACGCGGGCCACCGAGTCGCGCGTGCGCTCGCGCAGCTTCGCCTGCAGGGCCCGCAGGTCGGTGCCGCGCGCGAGCCGCCGCCCGCGGTCGTCGACGACCGCATACCCCATGCGCAGGTGGGCGGGCAGGCGGTCTAGCTCGAAGTCGTCGGGGTCGACGGGCGTGTAGGTCTGCCGCCGGATCTCCTGCGCGAGAAACTCGGTGAGCGGCAGCTCGCGCAGGTCGGCACCCTGCGGCACCGCGTCGAGCAGCTTGCGGGCCCAGTCCGCGGCGGGCACGACGTTGCGGCGGATCGCCTTCGGCAGCGTCTTGAGCAGCGCCGTCACGAGCTCGTGCCGCAGGCCCGGCACGAGCCAGTCGAAGCCGCTCTCGTCGAGCCGGGGCAGCAGCGGCAGCGGCACGGTGACGGTGACGCCGTCGTCGGCGGCACCGGGCTCGAAGCGATAGCCCACACTGAGCGTCTGGTCGCCGAGCGTGAGCCGGGTCGGGTAGGCGTCGGCGTCGTGCTCCGGCTCCTCCTCGACCTCCACGAGGTCGGCGCGGCGCAGCGTGAGCAGATCGGGATGCTCGGCGCGAGCATCCCGCCACCACCGCTCGAAGCGGCGCACGTCGGTGACGTCCGCCGGAATGCGCTCCTCGAAGAACTCGACGATGCGCTCGTCGTCGAGCAGGATGTCGCGGCGCCGGCTGCGCTCCTCGAGCTGCTCGAGCTCGCGGCGCAGGGCGGCGTTGTCGCGCAGGAAAGCGGCGACGCGCTTGTCGAGCCGGGAGGTATCCCAGTCGCCCTCGACGAGCGCGTGGCGGATGAAGAGCTCGCGCGCGAGCGGCACATCGAAGCGCGCGAGCTGGGCGCGGCGCCGCGGCACGATCGGCACGCCGAAGAGCGTGATCTTCTCCGTGACGACCGCGGAGCCTTGGCGCTTCTCCCACCGCGGCTCGCTGTACTGCTTCTTGGCGAGGTCGCCCGCGAGCGGCTCGGCCCACGCGGGATCGATGACGGCGACGGTGCGGGCGAAGAGTCTGCTCGTCTCCACGAGTTCGGCGGCCATCACGGCGTCGGGCTGCTTCTTCGCGAGCCCGGATCCGGGGAAGAGCATGAAGCGGCGCTGGCGCGCGCCCAGGTAGTCGCGCTTCGCGGGGTCCTTGAGGCCGATGTGCGACAGGAGACCGGAGAGGATGGCCTTGTGGATGGCGGTGGCATCGGCTCCCGTCTCGCCATCGGCGGGCTTCTTCCCGGCTGCCTTTACCTGACGGCGAACCTGACGCTCGACATCAGCCCACTCGCGAATGCGCAGGTAGTTGAGAAATTCGCTGCGCACCTCCTTGCGGAACTGGTTGCCGCTGAGCTCCCGCTGCCGCTTCTGCAGGTGGTTCCAGAGGTTCAAGAGGCTGATGAAGTCGCTCGTCGGGTCGCGGAACCGGTTGTGCAGCTGGTCGGCGCGCTCCCGCTTCTCGACCGGCCGCTCACGCGGGTCCTGGATGCTCAGCCCCGCGACGATCGCGATGACCTCCCGCGCAACCCCGAGCCTGGAGGCCTCGACGACCATGCGCGCGTAGCGCGGGTCGAGCGGCAGCTGGGCGATCTCGCGGCCGACCTTCGTGACGCGCGGCTCGCCGTCCTTGGTGGTGATGGCCTGCAACTCGGTGAGCAGGTCGAGGCCGTCCTTGATGCCGCGCTTGTCTGGTGGCTGCAGGAAGGGGAATTGCGCGATGTCGCCGAGGTCGAGGGAGATCATCTGCAGGATGACGGCGGCGAGGTTGGTGCGCAGAATCTCGGGGTCGGTGTACTCGGGCCGCCGCTCGTAGTCGGCCTCCGAGTAGAGGCGGATCGCGATGCCCGGGCTCGTGCGCCCCGAGCGGCCGGAGCGCTGATTGGCGCTCGCCTGCGAGATCGGCTCGATGGGCAGCCGCTGCACCTTCGCGCGCACCGAGTAGCGGCTGATGCGCGCCGTCCCGGTGTCGACGACGTAACGGATGCCCGGCACCGTGAGGCTCGTCTCCGCGACGTTGGTGGCGAGGATGATGCGGCGCCGGATGCCCGGCGCGGGCCGCTCGAACACCCGATGCTGCTCGGCCGCGCTCAGGCGGCCGTACAGCGGCAGCACCTCGGTGGCGGCGCCGCGCGGGCCGGCGTTCGCGAGGTGCCCGCGCAGGGCATCCGCGGCGTCGCGAATCTCGTTCTCGCCGCTGAAGAAGCACAGCACGTCGCCGTCGCCCTCGCGGCCGAGCTCGTCGACCGCGGCGATGAGGCCGTCGAGCATGTCGATGGCCTCACCGGGGGTGCTGGGGCCGTCGCTCTCGTCGTCGTCGGGATCGGTGAGGTTCTCGACGTCGGCGCCGTCGGGGACGAGCGGCCGGTAGCGCACCTCGACGGGAAAGGTGCGCCCGCTCACCTCGATGATCGGGGCGGGCTGGCCCTGCGCGTCGGCGAAGTGCGCGGCGAAGCTCTCGGGGTCGATCGTCGCGGAGGTGATGATGACCTTGAGCTCGGGGCGGCGGGGGAGGAGCTGCTTGAGGTAGCCGAGCAGGAAGTCGATCGTGAGGCTGCGCTCGTGCGCCTCGTCGATGATGATCGCGTCGTAGTTCTTCAGCTCGCGGTCGCCGCGGAGGGCGGCGAGCAGGATGCCGTCGGTCATGAGGGTGACCCGTGTATCGCGGCCCACCTGGTCGGTGAAGCGCACCTTGTAGCCGACGAGGCCGCCGAGCTCGGTACCGAGCTCTTCGGCGATGCGCTCGGCGACGGTGCGCGCGGCGATGCGGCGCGGCTGGGTGTGGGCGATGCGCTCTCGGCCCAGCTCGAGCAGGATCTTGGGCAGCTGCGTCGTCTTGCCCGAGCCGGTCTCGCCCGCGACGATGACGACCTGGTGGTCGCGAATGGCGGTGGCGATGTCGTCGCGCCGCTGCGACACCGGCAGGTCAGCCGGGTAGTGGATGCGCGGCACGGGGCCGCTCGCGGGCGCAGTCATGAGCCCTTCAGTCTACGGTTGCGCCGCTCCACCCCACCCGCCCGGTAGTTGACGGGCAAAGTAGTTTGCAGTACAAAGTAGTCATGACGACGAACTCCACCCCTCCTGTCGACGACGAGCCCCTGCAGAGCCCCGATGAGGCGCTCGCCCTGCTGCGCGTGCAGCAGTCCGCTCTCGAGCGCGACCAGTTGAGCGGCATCCCCTGGATCCTCGCGGTCTGGGGCGTCGCATGGGGTGTCGGGTTCCTCGCCCTGTGGTCGGGGTACGAGGGCGGCAACCCTTGGTTCCAGATCCCGCTCGCTGTCGCCGCGGTCATCTTCGGCGCGCTGCTGATCGGCTCGATCGCCATTTCCGCAGTGATCGGCATGCGCCTCAATCGCGGGGTGCGCGGCCCCTCGAACTTCTCGGGAGCGGTGTACGGCATCGCGTGGCCGGTCGTCTCGCTCGGCGCGTACCTCATCGGTGTCGCGTTGGCGCTGGGCGGCATGGATTCGACGCTGCAGAGCCTCTACTTTCCGGCGATCTACGCTCTCGTGGCGGGCGCGATGTACCTCATGGGCGCTGCGCTCTGGCGCTCGATCGACCAGCTCGTTCTCGGTGCGGTCATCATCGTCGCCGGCACAGTCGCACCGTTCTTCGGCGCGCCGACCAACAACCTCGTCATGGCGGTGCTCGGCGGCGGCGCGTTCCTTGTCGCGGCGATCGTCATGCGCGCGTCGCTGAGCAGGCGAGCACGATGACCGATCTCGACCCGGTCATCCATGCTGCTGCGCGATTGCGCATCACGGCGACGCTCGCCTCGCTCGAGCCGGGGGACCGCATCACGTTCCCGCGGCTGCAGGAGCTGCTCGACATGACCGCCGGAAACCTGTCGACGCACCTGCGCAAGCTCGAGGAGGCCGAGTACGTGGCCGTCGAGAAGAGCCATCAGGGCCGCACGCCGGTCACGTTTGTCACCCTCACCCGGCGCGGCCGTCGCGCCTTCGAGGACTACACCGATGCACTGCGCGCAGTGCTGGGAGGAGAAGAATGACCGCCCTCGCCCGCCTCGACTCCGTCACGCGACGGTTCGGGTCGACGACCGCGCTCGACGCGGTGAGTCTCGAGATCCGCTCCGGCGAGATCCTCGGCCTGCTCGGCCCGAACGGCGCCGGCAAGTCGACGATGCTCACGCTCCTGCAGGGCCGCCGTCGCCCCACATCGGGCACCGTCGAACTGTTCGGCGGAGACCCGAGCCTTGCACGCTTCCGGTCCGAGCTGGGCAGCACACCGCAGGAGACGGCGTTGCCCGACACCTTGCGCGTGAGCGAGGTCATCGACCTCGTCGCCGCGCACTTCCCCGACCGCGTGCCGACAGCTCAACTGGCCGAGGAGTTCGGCTTCGCCGACCTGCTGCGCCGCCAGTGCGGCGCCCTGTCGGGCGGCCAGAAGCGCCGCATCGCGGTGGCGCTCGCCTTCGCGGGCCGCCCCCGCCTGGTGCTGCTGGACGAGCCGACGACGGGCCTCGACGTGGATGCCCGCCACGGGCTGTGGGCGGCCATCCGACGCCACCGTGCCGATGGCGCCACGGTCGTCGTCACGAGCCACTACCTGGAGGAGATCGAGGCGCTCGCGGAGCGCGTCGTCGTGATCGACCAGGGCCGGGTGCTCGCCGATGACTCGCTCGACACTGTGCGTGCGCGGGTGGAGTCGTCCATCGTGTCGCTGCGCTCGCCGAGCGCGGAGCGCATCGCTGAGCTCGCGGGCGTCGTGCGCGCCGAGCGTGGTGACGGCGATCATGCTGATCGCCTCGACCTCACGGTGTCGGATTCCGATGCCTTCGTGCGCACTCTCGTGGCGAGCGCACTGCCGTTCGAACGGCTGACGGTGCGCGGCGCGAGCCTCGAGGAGGCGTTCCTCACCTTGACCATGTCTGACACCGCTCCATCCGAGAGGATCCCCGCATGACCACCGTCGCTTCCGAGCCCCGCGCTGCGGGCCGCGTCTCGATGCTCCGCCTCTACGGCATGCACGTGCGCGCCCTCCTGCTGGAGACCCTGCGAGTGCCGATCGCGATCATCGGCTCGATGGTGTTCCCCGCGATGTCGCTCCTGTTCTTCGTCGTGCCGAACCGGGCGGTGGCGGACGACCCCGTGCTGGCGACGCAGGCGGTCATTTCCCTGTCGGTGTTCGCGGTCATGGTGAGCGCGCTGTTCAACCTGGGCCTGACGATCGCGGAGAATCGCGAGAAGCCGTGGGATCCGTACCTGCGCAGCCTCCCGCTGCCGCCGGCCGTGCGCATCAGTGCGCAGCTCACGGCGACGAGCGCGCTGAGCTTCGCGTCGATGATCCCCGTACTGCTGGTGGGGGCGCTCGCGACGGCGGCGACGGTGTCGGTGAGCGGCCTGCTGCTGGGGCTCGTGGTGCTCGCGCTCACGAGCATCCCGTTCCTGCTCCTGGGGGCGGCGATCGGGTACGCATTCCCGTCGAAGGCGGCGATCGCCGTGATCCAAGTGGGCATGTTCGGCTTCGCGTTCGCGGGCGGGCTGTTCTTCCCTCCCCAGTTCTTCCCCGACTGGCTCGACGCGCTCTCGCGGTTCATTCCGGCCCGCCACGCGCGCGAGCTCGTCATCAGCGCGGTCGACGGCACGGCGCCGGATCTCTGGATGCTCGCGGGCGCGCTCGCGTGGACCCTCGCCGCCGCCGCCCTCGTGCTGTGGCTCTACCGCCGCGACGAGGGGCGCCGCTACCGCTGACGCCGCGGGTGGGTGGGCGCCCGCGGCCGGGCGCCCACCTGGCGGACGCGAGTGCTCCTCCGCCTCCGCCTCCTCCTCCTAAGTCGGCGCTTGCCGCGCGGTATCCCCGTTTCGCGAGTGTGCCTCTCACGGCACATGCCTCAGCAGGCACACTCGCCGAATGCACACACTCTTCCTCCTGGCTCAGCCCGTGCGATGGCGCATTATCGAGATTCTCGCGAGTGGCGAGCACGCGTCGGGCGAGATCGCCAACGCTGTGCAGACTGAGCGCGGAGTCGGGCGTGAAGCGATCTCGAAGCACCTGTCGCTGCTCGCTCGGGCAGGGCTCGTCATTAGCCGACCCGCGGAGAACGTGCGTGTCTATCGGCTGAGCCCGCGTGTCATCGGCGCCCTCTCCGCCCTCATCGAGCGCATCCTCGAGCTGCGCGAAGGCGCCCAGTACGACGATCTCGACCTCGACGGCCACGAGTACGACATCGGCCACGAGCCGGCACCGAGCTGGAAGGACGACGACCCCGAGTTGTGCTGGTGCATCAGGAGGTCGGACGCTCTCGAGCGGTCTCACCGCGCTCCGCGGCCGGCAATGTATACGAAATAGACCCTGAATCTGCGTTGGCTCGACTTGAGAGTCAGCAATGTATACAGTGAGGGGATGGTCGACACGAGCGAGCGATTGCAGCGCGCAACGCCGGGCGCGGGCCCGCGTGCACGCGCCAGCCGCTCCGCGGCCGATCGGGTCCTCGCGACATTGCGCGCCGAGATCGTCGACGGCACCCTGACGCCCGGCACGCCCCTCACGGAGGCGCAGCAGGCCGAGCGCCTCGGCGTCAGTCGCACGCCCGTGCGCGAAGCTCTTGCACGCCTCGTCGCCGATGGACTCGTGGAGGAGCGCGGTCCCCGCACTCTCCTCGTCAGCAGCATCGACCCCGACGACGTCGTCGCGCTCTTCGAGCTGCGCACGACGCTCGACGAGCAGGCGGCGCGCCTGGCCGCGCGCCGTGCGACCCACGACGACCGCGCCGAATTCCGCACGCTCGCCGAGCGCTTCGGGACCGTCACCGTCGAATCCCTTCGCGACGACGACGCCAGCCGCCACGGCTACTACGCTCTCGTCGCCGCCTTCGACGCCGCCATCGACGCCGCGCTCGGCGGCCGCAGCACCTACCTCGCCACCGCGATCGCGAGCGTGCGCCTGCACCTCGCGCGCGTGCGCCGCCTCGCGCGCGACGACGACGGGCGACTGCTCGCCGCCGCCGCCGAGCATCGCGCGATCGCCGACGCGATCGCCGACGGCGACCCCGAACGCGCGGTCGCCGCCACCCGGCTGCACCTGCATAACGCGCTCACGAGCATCCAGAGCCACCTCACCTCCCACGACCGTCAGGAGACCCCGTGAAGACCTACGAGATCCGCACCCGCAAGAGCAGCGAGCACCTGCCGCCGAGCGAGCAGCTCGCCGGCCGGCTCGCCGACCTCGCCGCCGAGACGACGCGACCCCTCGACGAGGCGGCCGTCGACATGGTCATCAACCGCGTCATCGACAACGCCGCCGTCGCTGTCGCGAGCCTCGGCCGCGCGCCCGTCGTCGCCGCGCGTGGTCAGGCAGAAGCCCACCCCTACGGCCTCGGCGCCACCGTCTTCGGTCTGCCGGCCGACAGGAAGGTCAGCCCCGAGTGGGCCGCGTGGGCCAACGGCGTCGCGGTGCGCGAGCTCGACTACCACGACACCTTCCTCGCCGCCGACTACTCGCACCCCGGCGACAACATCCCCCCGATCCTCGCCGTCGCCCAGCACACGGGTGCCGACGGCGCCGCGCTCCTGCGCGGCATCCTCACCGGCTACGAGATCCAGATCGACCTCGTGCGCGCCATCTGCCTGCACGAGCACAAGATCGACCACGTCGCCCACCTCGGCCCGAGCGCTGCCGCCGGCATCGGCACGCTCCTCGGCCTCGACAGCGCGACGATCTTCCAGGCCATCGGCCAGGCGCTCCACACGACCACGGCGACGCGCCAGTCGCGCAAGGGCGAGATCTCCACATGGAAGGCGCATGCCCCCGCCTTCGCCGGCAAGATGGCCGTCGAGGCCGTCGATCGGGCACTGCGCGGCCAGACAAGCCCGAGCCCCATCTACGAGGGCGAGGACGGCGTCATCGCGTGGCTCCTGGGCGGGCCGGATGCTCGCTACGACGTGCCCCTGCCCGAGAAGGGCGAACCGCTCATGAGCATCCTCGACAGCTACACGAAAGAGCACTCCGCCGAGTACCAGGCGCAGGCCTGGATCGACCTCGCGCGCCGTCTCGGCGCCGAGCGGCCCGAGCTGCGTGGCCCCGCGAACGTGACGCGGATCGTCCTCCATACGAGCCACCACACCCACTACGTCATCGGCTCGGGAGCCAACGACCCGCAGAAGTACGACCCGACGGCGAGCCGCGAGACGCTCGACCACTCGATCCCCTACATCGTCGCGGTCGCCCTGCAGGACGGCGGCTGGCACCACGTCGACTCCTACGCGCCCGAGCGTGCCGCCCGCGCCGACACCGTCGACCTGTGGCAGAAGATCACTACGGTCGAAGACAAGGAGTGGACGCGCCGCTACCATTCGCTCGACCTGAGCGAGAAGGCCTTCGGCGGCCGCATCGAGATCGAGCTGACGAACGGCGAGCGGGTGGTCGACGAGATCGCCGTCGCCGACGCGCACCCGCAGGGCGCGCGGCCCTTCGGCCGCGCCGAGTACGTGGCCAAGTTCCGGATGCTCGCGCAGGGCATCCTCGACGAGACCGAGATCGACCGCTTCCTCGATGTCGCCGAACGGCTGCCGCAGCTGACCGCCGACGAGCTCACCGGCCTCACCGTGACGCCCAGAGTCCCCGTGCCCGCCGCGCCGAAGGGACTCTTCTGATGCTCTCCACCACCACGACGCCGAACGCGCGCCGCCGTGCCTTTCGCGCAGGGCTCGCGAGCGGCGAGCTGCAGGTCATGCCTGGCGCGTTCACGCCGCTGAGCGTGCGCCTCATCCAGGAGAAGGGCTTCCACGGCGCCTACATCTCCGGCGCCGTCATGGCCGCCGAGCTCGGCCTGCCCGACATCGGCCTCACGACGCTCACCGAGGTCGCCCAGCGCGCGCACCAGATCAGCCGCATGAGCGACCTGCCGACGCTCGTCGACGCCGACACGGGCTTCGGCGAGCCCATGAACGTGGCCCGCACGGTCCACGAGTTGGAGGACGCAGGCATCGCGGGCCTCCACCTCGAGGACCAGGTCAACCCCAAGCGCTGCGGGCACCTCGACGGCAAGGCCGTCGTCGACGCCGACACTGCCATCAAGCGCATCCGCGCCGCCGTCGACGCGCGCCGCGACGGAGACCTCGTCATCATGGCCCGCACCGACCTTCGCGGAGTGGAGGGTCTCAACGCCGCGATCGACCGCGCCAAGGCCCTCCAGGATGCCGGGGCCGACGCGATCTTCCCCGAGGCGATGGCGAGCCTCGACGAGTTCGCCGCCATGCGCGCCGCCGTCGACGTGCCGATCTTGGCCAACATGACCGAGTTCGGCAAGAGCGAGCTCTTCACGCACCAGCAGCTGCACGACGTCGGCGTGAACCTCGTCATCCACCCCGTCTCCCTCCTGCGCATCGCCTTCGGGGCGATCGAGCGCGGGCTCGACACCCTGCTCGCCGACGGCACCCTCGACGCGGAGGTGCCGAGCATGCAGACTCGGGGGAGGCTCTACGAGCTGCTCGACTACGAGGCGTACAACGCCTTCGACGCGAGCATCTACACCTACAACGGCCGCTAGACCCAAGGAGACCCCATGACTGAGACCGAGATCAAGAAGGGGCTCGCGGGCGTCGTCGTCGACGAGACCGCCGTCTCCAAGGTGAACCCCGAGACCAACTCCCTGCTGTACCGCGGGTACCCCGTGCACGAGCTCGCCGAGCGCTGCACGGCCGAGGAGGTCGCCTACCTGCTGTGGCACGGCGAACTGCCCGACGAGCGGCAGCTCGCCGAGTTCGAGACGCTCGAGCGCTCGATGCGGCACCTCGACCCGACCGTGAAGGACGCGATCGACGCGCTGCCGCTCAGCGCCCACCCCATGGATGTCGTGCGCACGGCCGTGAGCGTGCTCGGCGCGCTCGATGAGACCTTGACGACCGACGCCACGTGGATCGATGTTGACCTCACGCTCGAGCGGAGCATCCGGATGTGGGCGCAGCTGCCCGCGATCGTCGCCTACGCCCAGCGCCGCCTGCGAGATGAGGACCTCGTCGAGCCGCGCGACGACCTCGGCTACTCGGCGAACTTCCTGCACATGACCTTCGGCGAGGTGCCCGAGCTCGTCGTGGTCGAGGCCTTCGACGTGTCGATGATCCTGTACGCGGAGCACTCCTTCAACGCCTCCACCTTCACGGCGCGCGTCATCACGTCGACTCTCAGCGACGTGTACTCGGCGGTCACGGGAGCGATTGGCGCCCTCAAGGGCCCCCTGCACGGCGGCGCGAACGAGGCCGTGCAGAACGTCTTCGAGGAGATCGGGTCGGCCGACGGCGCGCAAGCATGGCTGGATGCCGCGCTCGCCGAGAAGCGCAAGATCATGGGCTTCGGCCACCGCGTCTACAAGAACGGCGACTCGCGCGTGCCGACGATGCGTGCGGCCCTCGCGACGCTCGTCGAGCACTACGAGCGGCCCGAGGTGCTCGACCTGTACGACGCGCTCGAGACCGCGATGGGGGAGGCGAAGAACATCAAGCCGAACCTCGACTACCCCTCGGGCCCCGCATACAACCTCATGGGCTTCGACACGGCGCTCTTCACGCCCTTGTTCATCGCCGCGCGCGTCACCGGGTGGACGGCGCACGTGCGCGAGCAGCTCGCCGCGAACGCGCTCATCCGCCCGCTGAGCCTGTACACCGGGCCCGACGAGCGGCACGTTCCCGCATCCTGAGTGCCGGCCACGGGCGGTGCGAGAGGATGGGGGGATGACTGACGCCATCCCCACCCCGAACGTGACCCTCTCCGACGGCACGACGATCCCGCAGCTCGGGTTCGGCGTGTTCCTCGTCGATCCCGACGAGGCTGAGCGCGTGGTGAGCGAGGCTCTCGAGGTCGGCTACCGCCACATCGACACCGCTCGCGTCTACAAGAACGAGGAGGGCGTGGGTCGGGCGATCGCGAAGAGCGGCATCCCGCGCGAGGAGCTGTTCATCACGACGAAGCTGTGGAACAGCGACCAGGGCACCGACACGACGCCCGCCGCGCTCGACGCGAGCCTCGAGCGGCTCGGCCTCGACTACGTCGACCTGTACCTGATCCACTGGCCGGCGCCGAAGTACGGCAAGCACGTGGAGACGTGGCAGTCCATGGTGGAGCTGCGCGAGACGGGCAAGGCCCGCTCGGTCGGCGTCTCGAACTTCCTCGAGGAGCACCTCGACGACATTGCCGCCGTCTCCGACGTGTCGCCCGTCGTCAACCAGATCGAGCTGCACCCCGCGTTCCAGCAGCGCGCTCTGCGGGCGCACCAGGCCCAGTGGGGCATCCACACCGAGTCGTGGGGCCCTCTCGGGCAGGGCAAGTACGAGCTCGCCGAACTGCCCGGTCTCGCCGACATCGCGGCGGCCCACGGCAAGAGCGTGCAGCAGGTCGCGATCCGCTGGCACCTGCAGGAGGGCCTCATCGTCTTCCCCAAGACGACGAAGCGCGAGCGCATGATCGAGAACGCCGACGTGTTCGACTTCGAGCTGAGCTCCGACGAGATGACGACGATCGCCGCGGCGGACAAGGGCCAGCGCGTCGGAGCCCACCCCGACAACACCGACTTCTAGGGGGCGCGGAGGCGGCGCTCGTAGGGTGGCGGGCATGGCTCGCCGACTCGAGAACGCTGTCAGCCCGTACCTGCGGTCGCACGCCGACAACCCCGTCGACTGGTGGCCGTGGGGCGCCGGCGCCTTCGCGGAAGCCCGCCGCCGCGGCGTGCCCGTCATGATCTCGATCGGCTACGCCACGTGCCACTGGTGCCACGTGATGGCCCGCGAGACGTTCAGCGACCCGACCGTCGCCGAGTGGCTCAACGATCGAGTCGTCAGCATCAAGGTCGATCGGGAGGAGCATCCCCAGGTCGATGCCGCCTACCTCGCGGCCGCGGGCGCGTTCAGCGAGCAGCTCGGCTGGCCGCTCACCGTCTTCGCGACGCCCGAGGGCCGCACGTTCTATGCGGCGACCTATCTGCCTCCCGAGCCCGTGCAGGGCATCCCCTCGTTCCGTCAGGTGGCAGAAGCGGTCCTCGAGGCGTGGACGGAGCGTCGCGACGAGGTGCTGCAGAGCGCGGAAGGGCTGCAGGATGCTCTGCGCGAGGCCACCCGCCGCGACGCAGGAAGCCTGCCGACGGTGGAGCAGCTCGGCGACGCCGTGACCGAACTCATCGGGTACGAGGACCGAGAGTTCGGCGGGTTCGGGGGAGCACCCAAGTTCCCGGTCGCTCCCGTCCTGCTCTTCCTGCAGGCGCAGGGCTCCACCGGCGACCGCGACGCGGCAGGGCTGGCAAAGCGCACCCTCGAGCGACTCGAGGTGAGCCCCCTGCGGGATCCCGTGGAGGGCGGGTTCTTCCGCTACGCGACCCGGCGCGACTGGAGCGAGCCGCACTACGAGCGCATGCTCTACGACAACGCTCTGCTGCTCGAGGCGTATGCTCGCGCGGGGCTGGAGGAGCCCGCAGCCGGCATCATCGACTTCTTCGGTTCGGTGCTGCGCGTGCCCGGCGGGCTCGCCTCGGGCCAGGACAGCGAGAGCGTGCTCGGCGGGGAGCGCAGCGAGGGCGGCTACTACGCTCTGACGGCGGCCCAGCGCGCGGGGGTCGACCCTCCTGCGCTCGACGACAAGGTGCTCACGGCCTGGACCGGGCTCGCGATCGGCGGCCTCTCCGTCGCCGGGCGACGTCTCGCGGATGCCCGTTCGGCCGCGCGGGCCCGTGCCCTCGCCGTCGAGCTCGCCGGCGGGCTGCTCGCCGCCCACCGGCTGCCCGATGACGAGCACGGGCGTGCCCGGTTGGCACGTGCGAGCCGCGACGGTCGACTCTCGGACGCCGCGGCAACGCTCGAGGACTACGGCGACCTCGCGGTCGGCCTGCTCGAGCTCGCGATCACGACGGGGGAAGCCCGCTGGGCATCCGTCGCGCGGGACCTCGTCGACGCGTGTGTCGTCACTCCGCAGGACGGGCAGGGGTCGCTCGTGCGCCCGCCCGGAGGCGACGACGCGACGCTCGTCGCCCACGGCCTCGCCTCGGTCGACGACCCTCAGGAGGGCGCAGCGCCGAGCGGCACGGCGGCGCTCGCGCGCGCGGCTCTCGTGATGCACCAGCTCACCGCCGAGCCGCGCTACCGCTCGCTCGCCGAGAGTCTCGTGGCACCCCTCGCGACGCTCGCGGTGTCCCGTCCGATCGGTTTCGGCGCGACACTGGGCGTCGCCGCCGCGCTCGCCCAGCCCTCCCGTCAACTCGTCGTCGTGAGCAGTCCCGGGGACGACGCCCATGAGCTCGTCGCGCACGCGAGGGGCCTCGACACGTCGGGCACGCTCGCGCTCGCTGTCAGGGCCACGCAGGCGACCGAGTGGGCGAGCGCGGGATTCGCCCTCCTCGACGACCGCACGACGCTCGGCGCTCGGACGACCGCGTACCTGTGCACCGACTTCGTGTGCCGCGTGCCGGTGACGTCGCTCGCCGAGCTGACGGCTCAGGAGTGAGTGCGCCCTTCAACCGCCGAGCAGCTCGCGCAGCGCCGTGCCCGAGGGCGCTCGCGGGGCGAAGTCGGGGCCGTCGACGAGCGCGAAGCGGGCATCCGGCGACGTCTCGTCGGTGATGTCCCACCAGGCCCACGCGAGCGCGCCGACCGCGTGGTCCTCCGCCCACGCGTATGCGTCGCGCAGGAACGCGTCGCCGCCGTCGCTCTGCCCGAACTCGGCGACGAGCACGGGCACGCGGTCGGCGAGCGGTTCGAGCTCGCGCGCCCAGCAGGCGCGGTCGGCGCAGCGCTGATCGGGGTAGAGGTGCACGCTCGCGATGAGCTGGTTGTCGTCGGGCGCCGCCGCGGCCCAGCCGCGCAGGTCGTTCGCGTAGTCGACTCCGCTCAGCACGAGCGGCTGAGTCGCACCGGCGGAGCGCACGGCGTCGACGAGAGCGATCATGCCGACCGCGGTGTAGGTCTCGCCGCTGCGGGTCTGAGCGCGGTCGTTCTCGACGGGCACGGCGCACCCGCCGTGGGCCCAGCACCTCCAGTCGAGCTCGAACGCCCACGCGCCCGCCGTGGCGTCGAAGCGGGAGTGCGGCTCGTTGAAGACATCGAAGATCACACCGCGGTGCTTGCGGTACTCGCTCGCGACCGAGCCCCAGAATTCGACCGAGCGCGCATCGGGCATCGGCCGCAGGCCGTCGGCGGGCACGCCGTCTGGGGCGCTCCAGTGCAGGTCGAGCACGACCACGAGGCCCGCCTGCGTGAGGCGCCCCACCCACTCGCGCACGCTCGCCCGGTACTCGACGCCCGAGGCGTAGGCGATCGCTGGACGGTCGTCGAACCAGCAGTCCTGATTGAGCGGGATGCGCACCGCGGTCATGCCCCACTCGGTCATGGCGGCGACGGCCGCATCGACGTCTCCGCCGTCGTTGTGGCCTCGACCCTGGATGCACGCGTACTCGAAGCCCGGCCAGTTCGCACCCAGGAGCGCGAGGGTGTCACCGGTGCGGCGGTCGATGAGCTCGGCGCCGCGCACCGCGACCACGGGTGCCGCGGGTGTCGCGCTCGCGAGGGCGTGGCCGGCCTGCCGCTCAGGCTTGTCGAACCAGCCGGCCGCGAGTGCAAGAGTGCCGACCGCCGCGACGCCGAGAACGAGCACGCCGACGGTCGAGAGCGCGATCGAGCGCCGCAGTCGAGTTCGGCGAGTGCGCTCGGTCATGCGACCAGTCTGACCCCTGGGCGGCTGGGTGAGTGGGAAGGAGGGGTCAGCGCACCTGGCGGCGCGAGCTGATCACCCCGGTGTCGAAGCCCATGAGGTGCAGGCCGCCGTGGAAGCGCGCGTGCTCGACCTTGATGCAGCGGTCCATGACGACCGTGAGGCCCTGTTCTTCTCCGTAGACGGCGGCTTCCTCGTTCCAGATGCCGAGTTGCACCCAGACGGTGGAGGCGCCGACGGCGAGCACGTCGTCGATGACGGCGGGAATGTCGCTGGCCTTGCGGAAGACGTCGACGATGTCGGGCACCTCGGGCAGCGAGGCCAGGTCAGGGTAGGCGGGCTGGCCCAAGATCTCGCTCGCGTTGGGGTTGACGAAGTACACGCGGTAGTCGCTCGACTGCTGCAGGTAGGTGCCCACGAAGTACGAGGAGCGCGCGGGGTTGGGCGAGGCGCCGACGATCGCGATGCTCTTCGCTTTCCGCAGGATGCCCAGCCGCTCCTTCGCGCCGGGCCCCACCCAGGTGCGCTGAGACTTGAGCAGCTTCGCGAGCGGCGAGCTCGCGGGAATCGCGCAGGTGAGCCCGTTGGCGAGCGTGACCGTCTCGGTGCCGGACGTTTCAGAGGCAGCGGTGTCAGACATCCTCATGCTCCTTTCGCCGCGTCGAGCGCCTGGTCGAGGTCGTCGATGATGTCGGCGACATCCTCGATACCCACACTCAACCGCACGAGGCCCGGCCCGATTCCCGCCTCGACGAGCTGCTGCTCGGTGAGCTGCGCGTGCGTCGTCGAGCCGGGGTGGATGATGAGCGTCTTCGCGTCGCCGATGTTGGCGAGGTGGCTCGCGAGCTGCACGTTCTCGATGACCTTCTGGCCGGCCGCGCGGCCCCCTGCGACGTCGAAGCTGAAGACGGCGCCAGGCCCGATCGGCAGGTACTGCTCGGCGCGCTCGTGATGGCGGTGCGAGGGTAGACCTGCCCAGTGCACGGCCTCGACACGGTCGTCGGCGTCGAGCCACTCGGCGACGGCGCGCGCGTTGTCGACGTGCGCCTGCATGCGGTACGGCAGCGTCTCGACGCCCTGCGCGAGCAGGAAGGCCGAGTGCGGCGCGAGGGCCGGCCCGATGTCGCGCAGCTGCTCGGCTCGGAGTCGGGTGAGGAACGCGTACTCGCCGAAGTTGCCGTGCCAGGTGAGGCCGCCGTAGTGCGGCACGGTCTCCTCGAAGAGGGGGAAGGTGTGGTTCGACCAGTCGAAGCGACCCGACTCGACGACGACGCCGCCGAGGGTCGTCCCGTGGCCGCCGAGAAACTTGGTGGCCGAGTGCACGACGATGTCGGCGCCCCAGTCGATGGGCCGGCACAGGTAGGGCGTGGCGATGGTCGAGTCGATCACGAGGGGGATGTCGGCCGCGTGGGCGACGTCGGCGAGTCCGGCGATGTCGGCGATGTCGCCGCTCGGGTTGGCGACGGTCTCGGCGAAGAGGAGCTTGGTGCGGCCGGGGATGATGGCGGCCGCATAGTCGGCCGGGTCGTCGCTCGCGACGAAGGTCGTGTCGATTCCGAAGCGGCGCAGGGTGACGTCGAGCTGGGTGATCGAGCCACCGTAGAGGGTCGACGACGCGACGATGTGGTCGCCCGCGCCGGCGAGGGAGGCGAACGTGACGAATTGCGCGCTCAGCCCGCTCGCGGTCGCGACGGCGCCGAGGCCGCCCTCGAGGCTCGCGATGCGCTCTTCGAAGCTCGCGACGGTCGGGTTCGCGAGGCGGGAGTAGATGTTGCCGTACTTCTGCAGGGCGAAGCGCGCGGCGGCGTCCTCGGTCGAGTCGAAGACGAACGCGCTCGACTGGTAGATCGGCATGGCGCGGGCGCCTGTTGCCGAGTCGGGCACGTTGCCCGCGTGGATCGCGCGGGTCCTGAATCCGTATTCGCGGTCGGCCATCCCTTCAGGCTAGGCGAGCGGATGCTCAGGGCCGAGCCGCCGCGTTACGCAACGTAACCTTCGCCTCTCAGGGATGGGGGCCGGTCGGCACCGCGTCGTGCGCCGGGTTGCGGTCGGCCGCGCCGCCATCCTGGGCATCTCGGGATTCGAGGATGCGGAAACTGAGCCAGACGGCGGCAACCACGAGGCAGAATGCCACGAACACCCCTATCCACAGCAGGAGGGGAGCTCCGTCGTCGAGCGTCTCGGAGGTGGGCAGCACGAGGAGCGCGAACGCGACCGCGGTCGGCCCTGCGAGGGCCACCCATACTCGCTTGTCGGCGTCGAACAGGTCCTTCCCGTCGAGGAAAGCGAGGGGCAGGAGCGCCACGAGGAGACCCGTGAGCCCTTCGTGCACCGTGGCGATGAGGGTCTCGATGAGGAAGACGGAGGCGACATTCGTCTCGGCAGCGGGTATCGCGCCGTCGAGCCATGAGTAGCCGAGCCAGGCGAGAAGGGCGATGGCGAGTGTGACGAGCATGCGCGTCACGATCGCTCTCTGGTGGTCCTCCCGACGCGCGGTGGACGCGAGCTCGAGCCCGAGCACGAGGCCAATGAGCAGTCCGGGGCTGAAGTCGAGCATGCGTGAGGCGAGCACGCCGAGCACCGCGATCACGATGGCTCCCGGCTGAGTGATGATCGCGCTCGGAACGCGCCAACGGCGGCCGAGGAGCACCGCCGTGATGCGTTGCGGCAGGTGGACGACGAGGATGAGGCCGATCGCCAGCGACGCAACGAGGCGCAGCGAGGTCAGGTCGAAGCCGAACTGGGGGTCGGCGAAGCCGAAGGCGATGCTCGTGAGGATGATGACGACGGCGGGTGATGAGGTCCACGCCGGCATGACGCGCAGAGCTCGCCGCAGTCGAGCCAGAAGGGGCAGCGACCACGCATACACCCAGCGCCACCGGTGGGCGTTGCGCTCCAGAGTCGAGTTGAGGATCTCGGCGGGAATGGCGACGAGGAGGAGGAAGAGGGCGCCGATGCCTCCGGCGACCGCGAGGATGAAGGGGTCGCGCCACACGGTCGCGAGGGTGATCATCCCCGAGCTGAGTGCGCTCGGGGCGGCGGGGTCGTTGCGGTCGATGGGCGCGAGCGTCGGGTCGACCGTGCGCTCGGGGGTCGCGCGCTCGGCGAGCGACTCGGTCGGAAGATCGAGGCGGGCGCCGTCGGCCGGGTTTGGTGACGGCTCGCGCGGTGTCCGCTCGTCGGATCGCTCGGTCTCGGGCGCGCGCTCCGTCTCGGTGCTGGGCGAAGTCGGCTTGTCCGCGGGCGGGGGGTTCGGTCCAGGCTCGGGCTCGGGCTCGGGCTCGGGCTCGGGCTCGGGTTCTGGGTCGGGCTCGGGCTCGGGCTCGGGCTCGGGCTCGGGTTCTGGGTCGGGTTCGGGTTCGGGCTCCGGCTCGGGCGCGGCTGCTGCGTGCTGGACGGCCGGGGGCACCACGACGAAGTGATTGCCGACGACCGTGCGGGCGGAGTCGCTGGTCTCGGTCGCGCGCAGGTGGTGGTCGCCGAGGACGCTTCCGCTGCTGAGTCGGCAGCTCCACGACGTGGAGCCTTCCTGCACGCCCGTGCACGCCGCCGTGACGCTCTGCCACCCGCCGCCGCGCGGCGGCCGCAGCTCGACGACGACCGTGCTCTCCGCGCTCTTCGTGCCGCTGATGCTGACAGCGGTGTTCTGCAGCACCTGGGTGGAGGTGAGCGAGAGGCTCATGCTCGTGGCGATCGCGGCGCCTGCCCCGCCGAGCGAGAGTGCGCCAGCGAGCCCGAGGCTCACGATCGCGCGCAGCGGGAGCACGCGCCGACGAGCGCGCGGGCGCGGCAGGGTGCGGGGTTCCATGCTCAAGGTCGCGACTTTCGGGTAGGCGAGGCCATGGAGTGCAGGTGTCGTGAGCATATTCCGTGCAGGCGACCGTGCGCCAGGGGGATTTCTCGCCCCGTGAGCACAGCGTCCCGCGGGAGGCGGGCGCACTATCCACCATCCGGGGGAGGCGGCATCGCGCGGTGCTCTCCTAGTGTCGAAGGCATGAGCGAGTCGACAGCGCCCCCGACCCCTGCCCCCGCGACGCGCCCGACCTCTCGTCGCGACCGTGCCCTCGCCCCCGACGTCGCGCGCGGCCTCGTGCTGCTCGGCATCGCCGTGGCGAACGTTCCGTTCCTGCTGTGGGGTCGCGAGGTCGGCCTCATGTTCAAGCCGGTGACGGATGCTCCCGCCGACCCCTGGGTCAACGCCGCGGTCGCACTGCTCGCCGACAACCGCAGCTACCCGCTCTTCGCGCTGCTCTTCGGCTACGGCCTCACGCAGATCCTCTTGCGCGAGCACGCGCGCGGCACCGAGTGGCGGGGAGTGCGGCGCCTCCTGGTCAGCCGCAACCTGTGGCTCATCGCCTTCGGCGCCGCGCACGGAGTGCTGCTCTTCTTCGGCGACATCCTCGGCGCATACGGTCTGCTCGGCCTCGCCCTCGTGCTGCTCATCCGGGTGTCGGGCAAGGTGCTCGCGATCGTGGGGTGGATCTCGTTCGGCGTGCTCGCGATCACGGGCTTCGCCGAGGGTCTCACCGGCGTGCTGAACAAGTTCGGCGGCGCCGAGGCGGGCCTCACAGTCTTCACCTCTCCCGGTGCGGATTCCTACCTCCTCGCGACGCTGCAGCGCGCTCTCGAGTGGTCCCTGGGCCTTCTCGCGATCCCGTTCGGCGGTTTCGGCCTACTGGCGCCGATGATCCTGGGTATGTGGGCGGCGCGGCGGCGCATGCTCGAGGAGCCGGCGCGTCACCGGCGCGCGCTCGGTCTCATGGCCGGCATCGGAGTGCCGGTGTCGCTGCTGGGCGCTCTGCCGATGTCGCTCGCGCTGCTGGGTGTCTGGGAACCGGGCATCTTGGGGGAGCCCTTCGTGAGCATGCTGCACGTGGTGACGGGCGCGATCGGCGGTGCCGGATACGTCGCCCTCATCGCCCTCATCGTCGGGGGCGCCGGCACGGGCGGCCCGATCTCGCGCCTCTTCGCGGCGCTCGGACAGCGCTCGCTCAGCGGCTACCTGACCCAGTCGGTGGTGTTCCTCATCCTGTTCGCGCCGTACACGCTCGGCCTCGGCGGCGTCGTCTCGGTGGCCGAGGCGACACAGATCGCCGTGCTCACGTGGCTCGGCACGCTCATCATCGCGGGGGTTCTAGGCGCGGTCGACAAGCCCGGGCCGACCGAGTGGCTCTACCGCCGCATCGTCTACCGACGTCGGCCCGCGCTCCCCGCTCCCGCTACTGCGCCTGCGGCACCCGGGGCGCCCGAGGCGCCTGGCTCGAGGCCCTGACCGGCGTCACCCGCCAGTGGCGAACAGCTGCTCCATCCCCTTCCAGAACTTCGGAAAAAAGTGAGCGGGTGTCAGTCCACTCCGAAGTGGTGGAAGAGCACGAGCTCCGCAACCGTGCCTCGAGCGGCGCCCGCACCTCGAGTCGAACCCGCGCCCGGGCCTCGGCGCTCCACAGCGCTGCACGACTGTGCCCGTCGGTGGCATCCGTGCCCGCGCGAGCGCACCCACACGCCACTGAGGAGCACAGTCGGGGCGATTCGTGCGGTGTGGGTCTCGGCGAAGCCGGGCGTGACGCGGCGACCGCGCTAGATCCAGCTGGGCAGCCAGTAGTGCATGCGCAGGAACTCGATCGGAATCGGCGTGCCCGTCCACAGGGGCAGGAAGAACATGCTCAGGAGCACGAGCACGGTCACGATGGTCACGACGAGGGCCGTCCCGAGGCGGCGGCGCTCCGGAGTATCGGAGGGCCGGCCGCGCACAGCGCCGAGCACGCTCACGAGCGCGAGCACGAGGAACGGCGTGATCACGATCGTGTAGAAGAAGAACGTCGTGCGCTCGGGGTAGAGCATCCACGGCAGGTAGCCGGCAGCGACGCCCGTGAGAACGACCGCGATCGCCCAGGGCGAGCCGACGAACGGCAGAGGTGCGTCGGCAGCACCGGTCGGGGTCGCACCGGGGTGCGGTGCCTCGGGCTCCACGGCCGCTCTCCACTGCGCGGGCCGACGGCGCCACGCCGCGATACCGCACCCCACGAGGATCACGACCACCGCGGCGACCGACCCCCACCACAGCAGCGGGTTCGGAATGCCCGTGAGCGCCTCGGCCGTGCCGTCGCCCCGGTCGAGGTAGTGCATGTACGTGGGGCGCAGCAGCAGCGGCCAACCGGCCGCCGGCGCCTCGTAGGGGTGCGGCGACGACTCCCCGACGTGGTAGCCGTAGACACTCTGCTGGTACGCCCACCAGTTCTGCAGAGCATCCGGAGCAGCGCCCAGGATGCCCGGCCATCGCTCGGCCGCGTCGATCGTGCGCGACCGCCCGTAGCCGCCGCTCGTCGCGAACCAGCCCCACCACGTGACGAGATGCGCGGCCGCGGCGGCGGGGATCGTGAGCAGCACGCTCAGCGGTGCCTGACGCAGCAGCGTGCCGCTCGCCCACAGCGCGACACCTGCGCGGCGCCGGTCGAGAGCATCCGCGACGACGGTGAGCACGGCGAACGCCGCGAAGAGGTAGAGCGCGCTCCACTTCACCGACACCGCGAGGCCGAAGAGCACTCCCGCCGCGAGCAGCCACGGGCGTGCGAGCATCGCCGGGCCCCAGTCGGTCGACCGGCCCCCGGCACGACGCGCGGCCAACCACCGGGCTAGCTTTGCGCGCGACGACCGCCGATCGAGCACGACCGCGATGACGGCGAGCACGACGACGAGCGCGAGCACGCCGTCGAGCAGGGCGACCCGGCTCATGACGATCGCGTTGCCGTCGATCGCGAGCAGCCCGCCGGCGAGGGTCGTGAGCGCGACCTGGCGCCACAGCAGGTGGGCGAGCAGCATGAGGGCGGCGACGAGGAGCACGCCCGAGACCGCGACGCCGAGCCGCCAGCCGTAGGGGGATGCGGGGCCGAGGGCGAGCATCCCGAGCGCGATGACCCACTTGCCGAGCGGCGGATGCGCGACGAACGCCGCGTTCTCGCCCACCGTCGGCGGGGTGCCTGCGGCGAAGAGCTCGTTGGCGCCCTCCGGCCAGCGGCCCTCGTAGCCGAGCTCGAGCAGCGACGCTGCGTCTTTCACGTAGTACGTCTCGTCGAAGACGAGCACGCCGGGCTGGTCGAGCGCGATGAGCCGGGTGGCGGCGGCGGCGCCGAGCACCGCGGCGGGCATCCCGAATCGCAGGAGGCGCTCTCGGGTGACCACGCGCCCATGCTACGGGCGGGGTGGGAGGATGGCCGGATGATCGTGCTCGCGGCGACGCCCATCGGCAACCTCGGCGACGCGAGCCGACGCCTCGTCGAGGCGCTCGAGTCGGCCGAGCTCGTCGTCGCGGAGGACACCCGCACGGCCGCGCACCTGCTGCGCGCGCTCGGCATCGACAACCGGCCGCGGCTGGAGGCCCTGCACGAGCACAACGAGCGGGAGCGGTCGGCCAACCTGGTGGAGCGGGCGCGCGAGAGCGACATCCTCGTGCTGACCGACGCGGGGATGCCCGGCATCAGCGACCCCGGCTACATCCTCGTCGAGGCGGCCATCGCGGCCGACGTGCGCGTCACGGCGCTGCCCGGCCCGAGCGCGATGCTCACGGCCCTCGTGCTGAGCGGCCTGCCGACCGACCGCTTCGCCTTCGAGGGGTTCCTGCCGCGCAAGGGCCGCGCCGGCGCGCTGCGCGCCCTCGCCGCGGAGCCGCGCACCCTCGTGTTCTTCGAGGCCCCCCACCGCATCGCCGCGGCGCTCGCCGACGCTCGGGACGCCTTCGGCGCCGAGCGCCGCGGCGCCGTCTGCCGCGAGCTCACGAAGCGCTACGAGGAGGTCGCCCGCGGGTCGCTGGCCGAGCTCGCCGAGCGGTTCGCCGAGGGCGCCCGCGGCGAGATCGTGCTCGTCGTCGAGGGAGCGCGCGAGAGCGATGCCGATCTGCCCACCGCGGTCGAGGAGGTGCTCGCGCGCGCCGTCGCGGGGGAGCGGCTCAAGGACGCCGCCGCCGCGGTCTCCGACGCCACGGGGCTCGGCAAGCGCGAGCTCTACGAGGCGGCGCTCGCCGCTCGCCGCACCTGACGCGGTCCCTCCCGCCGCTCGGCCGTCGCCCAGGCGCTGTCCAGCCCCGCCGTCACAGTCAGGAGCCCGCCCATAGACTGGGGGCATCATGGCCGCCGCTGACACCTTCTCCATCTCGACGCCGATCTTCTACGTCAATGACGCGCCCCACATCGGGCACGCGTACACGGAAGTCGCCGCCGACGTGCTCGCGCGGTGGAACCGGCAGAGCGGCCGCGACACCTGGTCGCTCACGGGCACCGACGAGCACGGCCAGAAGATCCTGCGCACGGCCGTCGCGAACGGGGTGAGCCCCAAGGAGTGGGCGGACAAGCTCGTCGACGAGGCCTGGGTGCCGCTGCTCAAGACGATCGACATCCAGAACGACGACTTCATCCGCACGACGGAGGAGCGCCACGAGAGCGTCGTGCAGGCATTCCTGCAGAAGCTCTACGACACCGGGTTCATCTACGACGGCGAGTACGAGGGCTTCTACTGCGTCGGCTGCGAGGAGTTCAAGCAGCAGGGCGACCTCGTCGAGGGCGCCGGCGAGTTCGACGGGCAGCTCGTGTGCCCCATCCACGGCCGCCCCGTCGAGGTGCTCAAGGAGAAGAACTACTTCTTCCGCATGAGCGACTTCCAGCAGCGTCTGCTCGACCTGTACGAGTCGCAGCCCGACTTCCTGCAGCCCGACAGCGTGCGCAACGAGATCGTGTCGTTCGTCCGCCGCGGCCTCGACGACCTGTCGATCTCGCGCCAGAGCTTCGACTGGGGCGTGCGCGTGCCGTGGGACGACACTCACGTCGTCTACGTGTGGTTCGACGCGCTGCTGAACTACATCTCGGCGCTCGGCTGGGAGCCGACCGCCGATGCGCCCGCCTTCGAGCGGTTCTGGCCGAGCAACCACATCGTGGGCAAGGACATCGCCCGGTTCCACTCGGTCATCTGGCCGGCCATGCTCATGGCCGCCGACCTGCCCGTGCCGCGTCGCGTCTTCGCGCACGGCTGGCTGCTCGTGGGCGGCGAGAAGATGTCGAAGTCGAAGCTCACGGGCATCGCGCCGAGCCAGATCACCGAGGTCTTCGGGTCGGACGCCTTCCGCTACTACTTCCTGCGCGCCATCAACTTCGGTCAGGACGGCTCGTTCAGCTGGGAGGACCTGAGCGCCCGCTACCAGGCCGAGCTCGCGAACGGCTTCGGCAACCTCGCCTCGCGCGTCGTCTCGATGGTGGGCCGCTACTGCGATGGCATCCTGCCCGCCGCGACCGAGGTGACGGAGGCGGAGGAGCGCATCCACGGGGTTCTCGCGAGCGCCGTGACCCGCGCCGAGGGTGCCATGGAGCGCTTCGCGATCCACGAGGCGCTCGCGGCGATCTGGACGGTCGTCGACGAGCTCAACGGCTACCTCACCGAGCAGGAGCCGTGGAAGGTCGCGAAGGACGAGGAGCGCACGGCGCGCCTCCACACGATCCTCTACACGGCGGCGGAGGGCCTGCGCGCGCTCGCCGTGCTGCTGTCGCCCGTGACGCCGCAGGCCACGCAGAAGCTGTGGCGGGCACTGGGCGCCGAGAGCGCCCTCGGCTCGCTCACCGACCAGCGCATCCCCGACGTCGGAGTGTGGGGCCAGCTGCCCGCCGGCGCGGTGGTGTCGCCCATGGAGGGACTGTTCCCCCGCATCGAGCAGGAGGCGGCCGTCTAGCGACGCCGCACCGGCGACGGGGAGAGAAGGAGCAAGGCATGACCGATCCAGTCGACTCGCACGTGCGCACGCGCGCCGCGATGGAGGATTCCAGCCGCGACCTGAGCTACCCGCCGAGCCCCGAGGCGCTCGTCGTGCCCGTCTACGACAACCACACGCACCTGGAGATCGCCGACGGCGAGAACCCGTTGCACTACCGCGAGCACCTCGATCGAGCATCCGCCGTTGGCGTGCGCGGCGTCGTGCAGGTGGGCACCGACGTCGTCACGAGCCGCTGGTCTGCCGCGGTCGCCGCGCGCGAGCCGCGCGTTCTCGCTGCCGTCGCGCTGCACCCCAACGAGGCACCTGCTCTCGTCGACGCGGGCGAGCTGGATGCCGCACTCGCGCAGATCGACCAGCTGGCCGCGCAGCCCCGCGTCGTCGCGATCGGTGAGACGGGTCTCGACTACTTCCGCACCGACTCCGAGAGTGGACGCGCCGCCCAGATCCGCTCCTTCGAAGCGCACATCGAGCTCGCCAAGAAGCACGACCTGGCGCTGCAGATCCACGACCGCGACGCGCACGACGATGTCGTGCGGACGCTTCTGCGCGTCGGTGCCCCCGAGCGCGTGGTGTTCCACTGCTTCAGCGGCGACATCGAGTTGGCAAGCATCCTCGCCGAGCGCGGGTGGTACGCGTCGTTCGCCGGCACGGTGACGTTCAAGAACGCCCGCAACCTGCGCGACTCGCTCGAGATTCTGCCTCGAGCGCTGCTGCTCGTGGAGACGGACGCGCCGTTCCTCACGCCGCACCCGCACCGCGGCCGGCCGAACGGTCCGTACCTGCTGCCGTGGACGGTGCGCGCGATCGCCGACCACCTCGGCACCGACCCTTCGATGCTCGCGGCTCAGCTGAGCTCGAACACCGAGCTCGTCTACGGCCACTGGGACGCCGAGCCGGTGACCTCTCCCGGCGATCCGTGGGCGGACCGCATCGACGAGATCCCCGGCCACCCGGCCGATCTGACGGACGGGCCCGATCACTCGGGTTCCAGCACGTCGGGCTCCGACTCCTCGGGCTCGTGACCTCGAGCTCATGACGACCCACCCGTGAGCGCACTGCTCGGCCCTGCGGAGGTGCGCGACCTCGCCGACCAGCTCGGCGTGCAGCCCACCAAGCGGCTCGGCCAGAACTTCGTGCACGACGCCAATACCGTGCGGCGCATCGTCGCCGCCGCCGGGCTGCCCGCGGGCGCGACGGTGCTCGAGGTGGGCCCCGGGCTCGGCTCGCTGACCCTCGGGCTGCTCGAGGCCGGGCATCCGGTCATCGCCGTCGAGATCGACGCGCGCCTCGCCGCCCAGCTGCCGCGCACGGTGGAGCAGATGCAGCCGGATGCTCCGCTCACGGTCGTCACCGCCGACGCCATGCGAGTCGACTCGGCGGCCTTGCGCGTGACCGAGCTGGCCGGCTCGCTGGCGCCGCCGACGGCTCTGGTCGCGAACCTGCCGTACAACATCTCGGTACCCGTGCTGCTGCATCTGCTCGCTACCGTGCCGACCCTCGACCGCACTCTCGTCATGGTGCAGGCCGAGGTCGGCCACCGCATCGCGGCGCCCCCCGGGTCGAAGGTGTACGGCAGCCCGAGCGTCAAGGCGCGCTGGTACGGGCCGTGGCGCGTCGAGGGCACCATCAGCCGGCAGGTGTTCTGGCCGGTGCCGAACGTCGACAGCGTGCTCGTCGGCATGACGCGCACGCCGCCGCCCGGATCGGAGGCCGACCGCATTCGTCTGGGGAAGATCGTGGACGCCGCGTTCGGGCAGCGCCGCAAGATGCTGCGGCAGGCGCTCGCCGAGCTCTACGGTTCGTCGGCCGCAGCGACCTCTGCACTGGAGGCGGCGGGGCTGGACCCGACGGCGCGCGGTGAGCAGCTCGGCTTCGACGACTACCTGCGGCTCGCGCAGGCGTCGCCGTCGTGACGACCGCGCGGCCGGAGGGGGTCGGCCCCGTCCTGGGTTGGCCGGGCGAGTACCCCGTGCCGGTCATCCTCGCCGGTGTCGGCGCCGGCTTCCTCGCCGGCGTGCTCGTGCCCGGCCTCGCGGAGGTTCCGGATGCCGTGGTCGCCACCGTCGTCGCCGTCGCGATCGCGATCACGCTGCTGCCGGTGCCGCTCGCCTCGCTCGGCCGCGCTGTCGTGGACCGTCGCTTCCTGCTCGCCGTGATCGGGCTCAACGTCGTCGTCTCGCCTGTGCTCGCGCTCATCCTCAGCCGCATCGTGTTCCGCGACCCCGACCTGCAACTGGGGCTGCTGCTCGTGCTGCTCGCACCCGGCGTGGGCATCGTCGCCATCTTCGTGCGTCGCGCGGGCGGGGCGGTCGAGTCGCTGCTGGCCACGGCGCCGCTCATGCTCGTCATCCAGGCGGTGAGCCTCCCGGCTCTCATGGTGCTCTTCACGGCGGGCGACGGCTTCTTGAGCCTCGACCTCTCCCGTCTCCCTCTCGCTGTGCTGCTGGGCATCGTCGCTCCTGCGGCGGTCGTCACGCTGCTGCAGCTTCTCGCGGCTCGCGCGCCGCGACTGCAGCGCGCGAGCCGGCAGGGGGCGGCGCTCGCAGTGCCGGCAACCGCCATCGCGGCGGGGCTCGTCGTAGCGGTCTGGCTGCCGCGCACGGCGGAGCGCAGCGAGCTGCTGGTCGCCGTCGCGCCGCTGTTCGGCGTCTACCTCATCCTCATGACGCCGGTCGGCATCCTCGTCGGCACGGCCGCGGGCCTCACCCTCTCGCAGGTGCGCGCTCTGACATTCAGCGGTGCCGCGCGCAACGGGCTCCTCGTGCTGCCCATCGCGATGGCGTTCGAGGAGGGCTTCGAGCTCATACCCGTCGTCGTCGCGCTCGGCATCGGCATCGAGGTCGTGGGCCTCTTCGTGTACCGACTCCTGGTGCCGAGCGTGACGCAGCAGTCGCGCGGCCCGCTCGCGCAGGACTAGGAGCCGCCAGCGAAATTCTTGCAGTTGTGCATATACTGCATGAATGCAAGAAATGAGCAGGCGTGAGCAGAATCGTCGCGAGACGTGGGATGCCCTGCATCGCGCCGCCGCCGACCTCGCGCTCGACGGCGGTCCCGCGGCCGTGACGGTGGACGCCGTCGCCGCACGCGCCGGCGTCTCCACCCGCACGTTCTTCAACTACTTCGCCACGAAGGAAGACGCCATCATCGGGTTCCGCACGCCGAGCCTGAGCGCCGAAGCGGTCGACGCCTTCCGCATCGGTCCCGCGGATCTGCTCGAGCGCACGGTGAGACTCATCTTCGCGGCGTTCTCCTCCGTGACTCTGCCCGAGCACGTCGGCGGTCGCCGATTGGCCCTCGTGCAGCGCCACCCGGAGTTGCGGGCGACCTTCGACGCGCACGTCGCCGCTGTCGAGGCGCTCGTGGCACCTCTCCTTGCGGAGGAGATCCGCGAAGGACTCTCGACCTTCCGCGACCTCGGGATCGCCCGGTGACGGCCCCCGCGGGCGTGCCAGCAGCCCCGGTCGACGAGCGCGTCGACCGCCGCACCCTCACACTCCTCTTCCTCGCCCTCATGGTCGTCATGCTGCTCGCGAGCCTCAGTCAGATGGTGCTCTCGAGCGCGCTCCCCACCCTGGTGGGCGAGCTCAATGGCGTGGAGCACCTCTCCTGGGTGATCACGGCGTACCTCCTCGCTGCCACGGTGACGATGCCCATCTACGGCAAGGTGAGTGACCTCCTCGGGCGCAAACCCCTCCTGCTCGCGGCTGTCATCCTCTTCATCATGGGCTCCGTGCTCGGCGGGCTGGCTCACGACATGACGATGCTCATCATCGCTCGGGCCGTCCAGGGTCTCGGCGGTGGAGGGCTCATGGTGCTCTCGCAGGCCGCGATCGCCGACGTCGTCCCGGCGCGCGAGCGCGGGCGCTACATGGGAATCCTCGGCGGAGTGTTCGCCTTCTCCTCGGTCGCCGGCCCCCTTCTCGGCGGCTGGTTCACCGAGGGGCCGGGATGGCGCTGGACCTTCTGGATGAACGTGCCGCTCGGCGTCGTCGCGGTCGTCGCGATCGCGATCCTGCTGCCCGTGCCGCCGCCTGCGCGGGGAGCTCGCGCCCGCATCGACTACCCCGGCATGGTTCTGCTCACGCTCGCGACGACGGGCATCGTGCTCATCGCCACGTGGGGCGGTACGCAGTTCGCCTGGGGCTCGGCGACGATGGTCGCGCTCATAGCGGGCAGCGTCCTCGCCGCAGGGCTGTTCGTCGTCGTCGAGCGGCGCTCGCCCGAGCCGGTCATCCCGCTGCGTCTGTTCCGGTCCCGCAACTTCGTGCTCGCGACGACAGCGGGCATGCTCGTGAGCGTCGCCATGTTCGGAGCCATGAGCTACATGCCCACGTACTTCCAGATGGCGGCGGGTGCGAGCGCGACCGAGGCCGGGCTGCTGATGATCCCCATGATGGCGACCTTCCTCACGACCTCGATCGTGGTCGGAATCGCCATCTCGCGCACGGGGCGCTACAAGGTGCTGCCGATCATCGGCTCGGTGGTGCTCGCGATCGGTCTCGGCCTGCTCTCCACCGTCGGGCTCGAGACCCCGATCGCGCTCGTGTGCACCTGGATGGCGCTCATCGGGGTCGGGCTCGGCACGAGCATGCAGGTCATGACCCTCATCGTGCAGAACACCTTCGCCCATCGCGAGGTGGGCACGGCCACGGCCGCGCAGAACTACTTCAGGCAGGTCGGGGGCACGCTCGGCACCGCGGTGGTGGGTGCCGTGTTCGCGGCGCGACTCACGGGGCTACTCGCAGACCGAGTGCCCGCAGAGGCAGCCGCAGCACCGGGCGTGAGCTCCCTCACGCCCGAGCTCGTGGCGGGACTGCCGGAGGCGCTGCGCCTGCCGATCGTCGCCTCCTACAACGATGCGCTCATGCCCATCTTCCTGGCCGTCGTGCCGCTCGCCCTCGCGGCGGCCGCCGTGCTCGTCTTCCTCATCGAAGCTCCTCTTGCGACGACGATCCGTGGAGAGGGCGCCAGCGGGCAGGACCAGGGCGCAAAGGATCGGGAGCCCACGCCGCTCGCATAGGGTGGTGGCATGACGGCTGCGGCGACCCCTCCTGTCGTGCACGCGCGGGCGCCGGGCAAGATCAATGTCTTCATGAAGGTCGGTTCGCTCCTCGACGACGGCTACCACGACGTCGCGACCGCCTATCAGGCGATCTCCCTCTACGAGGAGGTCTTCGCGCGCGACGCCGACGACTTCTCGGTGCGCTTCCGCGGCCCCATCGACACGGCCGGGCTGCCGACCGACGGCAGCAATCTCGCAATCCGCGCGGCGCGCCTGCTCGCCCGCACGACGGACTACCGCGGTGGCGTGGCTCTCGACATCGAGAAGCACGTGCCGATCGCCGGCGGCATGGGGGGCGGCTCTGCCGACGCGGCGGCGACCCTCGTCGCGTGCGACCACCTGTGGGGCACCCGGCTCGGTCGGGATGAGCTGCAGTCTCTCGCCGCCGAGCTCGGCGCCGACGTTCCCTTCGCCCTCATGGGCGGCACGGCCGTCGGCACGGGCCGGGGCGACCGCCTCTCGCCCGCGCTCGCACAGGGCACCTTCCACTGGGTGCTCGCCCTCGCCGACTCCGGGCTGTCGACGCCCGAGGTCTACGCAGAGCTCGACCGGCATCGAGAGCGTCACGCGAGCGACATCGCTCCTGCTCCCGAGCAGCCCGCCGTCGAGGTCGAGGTGCTGCAGGCACTGCGCGCGGGCGACGCGCACCAGCTCGCCGAGTACCTCTACAACGACCTGCAGGCACCGGCGCTGCACCTGCAGCCCGAGCTCGCGCAGACCCTCGAGCAGGGGGAGCTGCAGGGCGCCCTCGCGGGCATCGTCTCGGGCTCCGGCCCGACAGTCGCCTTCCTCGCGGCCGACGCGGATGCCGCGCTCGAGCTGCAGGTTGCGCTCAGTGCGTCCCGGTTGACGGTGCTGCGCGCGACGGGTCCTGTTCACGGGGCACGGGTCGTCGCGGGCTGACGCCGAGCAGGCTCAGCAGCACGATCGCGATCGCACCGCCGACGAGGGCGATGTCGGCGACGTTGCCGACGAAGAAACCGAAGTAGTCGATGAAGTCGACGATCTCCCCGCGCGCGAAGCCAGGCTCGCGGAAGAGCCGATCGCCGAGGTGGCTGATCGCACCGCCGAGGAGCGCTCCGCCGGCGAGAGCCCACGGCACACTGGAGATGCGGGCGACGAAGATGGCGATGCCGACCACGGCGACCGCCGCCACGATTGCCAGAATCCAGGTGTAGTCGCCGCCGATGCCGAAGGCCGCCCCCGGGTTGTAGACGAGCCGCCACTCGATCCAGTCGCCGATGACGGGAACACCGACGCCGCGCTCGAGCGTCGCCTCGGCCCAGTACTTGGTGCCCTGGTCGAACAGGATGATGCTCGCCGCCCACACGAGAGTCCACGGCAGCACGCGGCGGATCGGTCGGGTCTCGATCGGCTCCTCCGCCGGCACAGAGCTCGCGGTAGGCGACGGCCCGTCGGCGGGTGTGGAGCTGGCGGGCTGGGCGTGCGACTCGTCGGCGGGCATCCCCCTATTCTGCCCTGTGGGGGAGGGGCGCGGAGTCAGAGAGCGCGCAGCACGATCGCCGAGCCCTGACCGCCGCCGCCGCACAGGGCAGCTGCGCCGAGCGAGCCCGCGCCGAGCGCCTGGAGTCGGCGGGCGAGGTGCCCCACGAGGCGAGCACCGGAGGCCCCGATCGGGTGGCCGAGCGCGATCGCGCCGCCGTGCGGGTTGATGAGCTCGTCATCGACCCCGAGCACGTCGGCGGATCGCACGGCCACGGAGGCGAAGGCCTCGTTGATCTCGACGCCCGCGAGCTCGTCGACACGCAGACCGGCGCGGTCGAGAGCCGCCTCGATCGCGCGGGCCGGCTGCTCGAGCAGGGAGAGGTCGGGCCCGGCGACGAGCGCGCCGGCCTCGATGCGCGCGAGCGGGGTGAGGCCGAGCTCGGCGGCGTAGGACTCCTCGACGAGCACGAGCGCCGCCGCACCGTCGGAGATCTGCGAGGCGTTGCCCGCGGTGACGGTGCCCTCGCTCGCGAACGCGGGGCGCAGACGCGCGAGCGACTCGGGCGTCGTGTCGGCGCGCAGGCCGTCGTCTGCGGTGATCGCACCGACCTTGGCGGAGGGCGTCACGGGCGTGATCTCGTCGGCGAGCATCCCGACCGACGTCGCGAGGCGCTCGTGGGAGCGCGCCGCCCAGGCGTCCTGCCGATCGCGAGAAATGCGCGCGGAGGCCGTGTGGCCTTCCGTGAGCGAGCCCATGGAGGTGCGCTCGAAGGCATCGCTCAGACCGTCGTGCTCGAGCGTGTCGACGACCTCCATCGCGCCATAGCGGCGCCCCATGCGGGCATCGCGCAGCACGTGCGGCGCGAGCGTCATGGACTCCTGGCCGACCGCGACGACGATGCGCGCCTCGCCGGCGGCGATCGCGCGGGCGCCGGCGGCGACGGCCTCGCTACCCGAGAGGCACACGACGTTGAGGGTGGCGGCGGGGGTCGTGAGCGGGATGCCCGCCGCGACGGCTGTCTGCCGCGCAGGGTTCTGGCCCGCGCCGCCCTGGAGCACCTGCCCGGCGATCACGAGGTCCACCTGATCGGGGGAGACTCCTGCGCGACCGAGAGCGGCCGTCGTCGCGTGCGCGCCGAGCTCTGTCGCGGAGAGGGCGGAGAAGACCCCGCAGAACTTCACGAAGGGTGTGCGGGCGTACCCCGCGATGACGGTGCTCATGCGGCCTCCTCCAGCTCGACGGCGAACGGTGCGCCCGTGTCGGACCGTAGCGCATCGAGTTCTTCGCCCGGCGCGAGGCGGCGCAGCACGAGTCCGTTGTCGGTAACGTCGAACACCGCGCGATCGCTCACGATGCGGTGCACGACGCCGACGCCCGTGAGGGGCAGATCGCACTCGGCGACGATCTTCGGGCTGCCGTCCTTCGCGCAGTGCTCGGTGATGACGACGACGCGGGGCACGCCCGCGACGAGGTCCATCGCGCCGCCCATGCCCTTGACGAGCTTGCCGGGAATCATCCAGTTGGCGAGGTCGCCGCGGGCAGAGACCTGCAGGGCGCCGAGGATGGCGATGTCGACGTGCCCGCCGCGAATCATGGCGAACGAGGTCGCCGAGTCGAAGTACGATCCGCCGGGCAGAATCGTCACGGTCTGCTTGCCGGCGTTGATGAGGTCGGCGTCCTCCTCGCCCTCGACGGGGAAGGGGCCCATACCGAGCATCCCGTTCTCGCTCTGCAGCGACACCGAGACCCCGGGGGGCAGGAAGTTGGCGACGAGGGTCGGGATGCCGATGCCGAGGTTCACGTACTGCCCGTCGGCGAGCTCGAGTGCCGCGATCGCGGCCATCTCTTCACGCGTCCAGCTCATGTCAGCGACCTCCGTCTGTCTCGGCGCTCGCCGTTCGCGGGCGCGTCGTGCGCTTCTCGATGGGCTTCTCGCGGTCGCTCGCCGGCACGACGTGCTGCACGAAGACGCCGGGGGTGTGAATCTCGTCGGGGTCGAGGTAGTTCTCCTCGATGATCTCCGCCTCGGCGAAGGTGACGCGGCCGCACATGGCGGCGAGGGGGTTGAAGTTGCGCGCAGTCTTCCGGTAGATGAGATTGCCCTCGCGGTCGGCGCGGTGCCCCCGCACGAGGGCGACGTCGGCGACGATGCCGCGCTCGAGCACGTACTCGACGCCGTCGAGCTCGCGCGTCGGCTTGCCCTCGGCGACGGGCGTGCCGACCCCCGTGCGCGTGTAGAAGCCGCCGATGCCGGCGCCTCCCGCGCGCATGCGCTCGGCGAGCGTCCCCTGAGGTGCGAACTCCACCTCGAGCTCTCCCGAGAGGTACTGCTCGGCGAAGAGTCTGTTCTCGCCCACGTAGGAGGAGATGACGCGGCGCACCTGTCGGTTCTCGATGAGCAGACCGAGTGCGACGCCGTCGACACCCATGTTGTTGCTCACGATCGTGAGGTCTTTCACGCCCAGGTCGCGCAGCGCTTCGATGAGGTCGGTGGGGTTGCCGCTGAGCCCGAATCCTCCGACCGCGATCGTCTGCCCGTCGGTGACGACGGGTTCGAGAGCCTCCGCCGCCGAGCTCCTGACCTTGCTGCTGCCCATCTCGACTCCTCCTCAGCGGGTCACCGGTGACCACATTCTGATGAGTGCTGACGCTATCCAGCCCCCGCTGGACGGTCAACGTCTGCACTCATTGTGGAATCCGAGGCGGAGATGGTCCATTATGTGGACATGGATGCTCCGCTCGAGCCGCGCACCGGTACGCAGGTCGTCGCGCGCGTGGGTGCGGTGCTGCGGGCGGTGAGCGCCCACGCCCCCGCGCCGATCTCGACGAGCGACGTCGCGGCCGCGACCCGCCTCACGCGCCCGACAGCCCACCGCCTGCTGAGCGCGCTCGCCACCGAGGGCTTCCTCGATCGAGATGGTGCCGGTTGGGTCACGGGCCCCGAGCTCTACCTCATGGGCTCGATCGCCGCCGAGCGCTACGACATCGCCGAGCTCGCGCGCGAGCACGTGCGCGAGCTCGCGCGCCTCACGGGGGAGAGCGCGTTCCTCTCCGCGCGCCGCGGTGACGAGACGGTGTGCCTCCTGCGGGAGGAGGGCAGCTTCCCGATCCGCTCGTTCGTGCTGCACGAGGGCATCCGCTTCCCCCTCGGCGTCGCATCGGCGGGCCTCGCGATCCTCGCCTTCCTGCCCCAGGAGGAGCGCGATGAGTACCTCGACCGCGCTCGCCTCGAGGGAGAGTGGGGAGTCTCGCACGCCACCGCGCAGCTCCTCGAGCGTCTGGAGCGCACGCGCGCGACCGGGTACTCGGTGAATCCCGGCCTCCTGGTCGAGGGAAGCTGGGGCATGGGCGCGGCGGTGTTCGACGAGCGCGGCCGCCCCGCGTGGGCCCTCTCGCTCACGGGCATCGAGTCGGGGTTTCGCGACGACCGCCGCCGCGAGCTCGGTCGCGCGCTCCTGCAGCACGCGCACGCGCTCACGCAGCAGCTCTCCCGGGCGCCCGGCCGCTGAGCCTCCGCGGCCGCGCCTCGGCGCGCGCCCGTCTGGCACCCCGCGACCGCCCAGCGGCCTGCCTCTAGGCTGATGCGAATGGCCCACCTGCTGGGAGCCGAGCAGCTCCGCGTCGAATATCCCACCCGCGTCGTCCTCGAGGGGGTCACGGTGGGCATCGGCGACGGCGACCGCATCGGCGTGGTCGGGCGCAACGGCGACGGCAAGTCCACCCTGCTGCGCATCCTCGCCGGCCTCCAGGAGCCCGACGACGGTCGCGTCACGCGCCGCCGCGGCGTGACCCTCGGGATGCTCGACCAGACCGATGACCTGGGAACGGGTCGCACGGTCATCGACACCGTCGTGGGCGACCGCGACGAGCACGAGTGGGCGGGAGACGCCAACGTGCGCGACGTGCTCGCGGGGCTCATCGCCGACATCCCCGGCAGCACCCTGGTCGACGACCTGAGCGGTGGCCAGCGCCGCCGCGTCGCCCTCGCCGCCCTTCTCAGTCGGGAATGGGACATCGTCGTGCTCGACGAGCCCACCAACCACCTCGACATCGGCGGCGTCGCGTGGCTCGCCGAGCACCTCAAGCGCCGGTGGCCGCGGGGGCAGGGCGCCCTGCTCGTCGTGACGCACGACCGGTGGTTCCTCGACGAGATCAGCGAGAACACGTGGGAGGTGCACGACCGCATCGTGGAGCCTTTCGAGGGCGGCTATGCGGCATATGTGCTGCAGCGCATGGAGCGCGACCGTCAAGCGGCGACCATGGAGTCGAAGCGCCAGAACCTCATGAAGAAGGAGCTCGCCTGGCTGCGGCGCGGGGCGCCCGCCCGCACGGCCAAGCCGAAGTTCCGCATCGAGGCCGCGAACGCGCTCATCGCCGACGTGCCGCCGCTGCGCAACACCGTCGAGCTCGCGCAGATGGCCACTTCGCGCCTCGGCAAAGACGTCATCGACCTGCTCGACGTCGGCGTGAGCTACGGCGACACCGAGATCCTGCACGATGTCGAGTGGCGCATCGCGCCCGGCGAGCGCACGGGCATCCTCGGCATCAACGGCGCCGGCAAGTCCACACTGCTCAAGCTCATCGACGGCTCGCTCGAGCCCACCACCGGTCGCGTCAAGCGGGGAAAGACCGTCGTCGTCGCGACACTCGACCAGCAGCTCGGCGACCTGAGCGCCGTCGCCCACCAGCGTGTGAGCGCCGTCATCGCCGAGAAGCGCACGACATACGTCACGGGCGGCAAAGAGCTCACGCCGGGCCAGTTGCTCGAGCGCATGGGCTTCACCTCGGCCCAGCTCTCCACACCCGTGAAAGACCTCTCCGGTGGCCAGAAGCGCCGCCTCCAGCTGCTGCTGATCCTGCTCGACGAGCCCAACGTGCTCATCATGGACGAGCCCACCAACGACATGGACACCGACATGCTCGCGGCGATCGAGGACCTGCTCGACTCGTGGCCCGGCACGCTCGTCGTCGTGAGCCACGACCGGTACCTGCTCGAGCGCGTCACCGACAACCAGTACGCGATCCTGAACGGTCGGCTGCGGCACCTGCCGGGTGGGGTCGACGAGTATCTGCGCATCGCGGCGTCCGCCGCGGCGCCCACGGGCTCGCAGGATGCGGGGCGCGCGACCGTGGCCTCCGTCACGGAGGCGGGAGGAGCATCCGCGACCGCGGCCCCCGTCTCTCGCCTGTCGGGGGCGGAGAAGCGCAACGCCGAGAAGGAGCTCGCCGCCGCCGAGCGCAAGATCGCCAAGCTGCAGGGCCAGATCGACGCGCTGCACGTCCAGCTCGCCGAGCACGACCCCGCCGACTACGCCGGCATGGGCGCTCTGCACGAGCAAGTGCGCGGGCTCGAGTCGCAGCTCGCCACCGTCGAGACGCGCTGGCTCGAGCTCGGCGAGCTGCTCGCCTAGAGAACACTGCCCGGAGTGCCTGGCGACGCTCCGTGTAGGCTGGGAGCGACGCCGCAGTCTGCGTCACCTTCCCACACCCCCGGTTCGATCTGGACGCCGCTTGTGCCTGTGCGCCGCGGCCGCCGCTGAATCCGCAGGACTGCCTGCCGCGCGATGACGCGCTCCTGTCATGTCCTGTGCGCGCGATCCGCGCCCGATCGAAGGGTGACCTCCGTGTCCCTGCTGTCCAAGATTCCGTTCCGCCAGTCCCAGACGCTCGGCGCGCTGCGCAGCCCGCGCATCCTCACGCGCGAGGTGCTCGCGGGCCTCGTCGTCGCGATCGCGCTCATCCCCGAGGCGATCGCCTTCTCGATCATCGCGGGCGTCGACCCGCGCGTCGGGCTGTTCTCCTCGTTCGTCATGGCCGTCGCGATCGCCTTCCTCGGCGGTCGCCCCGCCATGATCACCGCCGCGACGGGAGCGATCGCGCTCGTGATCGCGCCGGTCGCGCGCGAGTACGGCACCGACTACTTCATCGCCACGGTGATTCTCGGCGGGCTCATCCAGGTGGTCATGGCGGCGACCGGCTTCGCCAAGATCATGCGCTTCATCCCGCGCTCGGTGATGGTCGGCTTCGTCAACGCGCTCGCGATCCTCATCTTCACCGCGCAGCTGCCCTACCTGTTCGATGTGCCGTGGCAGGTCTACCCGCTCGTCGCGGTCGGCCTCCTCATCATGATCGGGATGCCCCGCCTCACGACTGTCGTGCCGGCACCGCTCGTCGCGGTCGTCGTCGTGACGGTTCTCGTCGCGTGGATGTCGATCACGGTTCCGACTGTGGGCGACCAGGGCGACCTGCCCGAGAGCCTGCCCGAGCTGCTCTGGCCGGACGTGCCGCTGAACCTCGAGACGCTCGGCATCATCGGGCCATACGCGATCGCCCTCGCGGTCGTCGGGCTTCTCGAGTCGCTGCTGACGGCGAAGCTCGTCGACGACATCACCGACACCCCGTCGGGCAAGACCCGTGAGGCGTACGGCCAGGGCATCGCCAACGTGCTCAGCGGCTTCTTCGGCGGCATGGGCGGGTGCGCCATGATCGGCCAGACGATGATCAACGTGAAGGTCTCGCGAGCGCGCACACGCCTCTCGACGTTCTTCGCCGGCGTGTTCCTCCTCGTCCTGGTACTCGCCCTCGGCGATGTCGTCGCGGCGATCCCCATGGCTGCGCTCGTCGCCGTCATGGTCATGGTGGCCTTCGCGACGTTCGACTGGCACAGCGTGCAGCTGGGCACGCTGCGGCGCATGCCGAAGAGCGAGACCTCCGTCATGGTCACGACGGTCGTCGCGGTCGTCGTCACGCACAACCTCGCCATCGGGGTCGGTCTCGGTGTGGTCGTCGCCATGGCGCTCTTCGCCCGCCGGGTCGCCCACTTCGCGACCGTGGAGCGGCGCATCGTCGACGCGCTCGACGGAACGCAGTCGGCGCTGTACACGGTCGACGGGGAGCTGTTCTTCGCCTCGAGCAACGACCTCACGACGCAGTTCCACTACCGCGACGACCCCGAGTACGTCGTCATCGACCTCTCGCGCTCGCACATCTGGGACGCCTCGACGGTCGCCTCGCTCGACGCCATCACGACGAAGTACGAGCGCTACGGCAAGAGCGTCGAGATCATCGACATGAATGACGAGTCGTCAGCGCTGCACGGGCGCCTCGCCGGCCACCTCGGCGCCGGGCACTAGCGCGCCGAGAGGTGTCGAGTCGAGTGCTTCTGTCGAGTTGACGGTTCGCGACACTCCTGTTCGACAGAAGCGCACAACTCGACGCGGCTGATCAGCGGGTGAGGCCCATCTGCAGGTCGACGCGGTAGCCGTGCTTCGTGGCGGCGATCACGATCGGGATGCGCGGCTTGTCGCCGCGACCCTCCAGCCGGCGGATCGCCTCGTCGACCACACCCTCGAGCCCGCGTGGCACCGTGCCGACGACGCCGCTCACGCGGCGCCCGGCGAAGACGCGGATCTCGAGCGGAGCATCCACCTTCTCCTGCTCCAGCGAGCGGGCCGGTGTCGCGGTGGTGAGCGTCTCGGGGTCTTCGCCGCTCAGGGCGGTGAGCTCGTCCTGGTGGGCGTCGCTACCGGCGAGCCGCATCGTCGTCGACTTCTTGTTCGGCACGAGGTCGTAGTCGTAGTCGTCGAGCGAGCCGCTGCCGCGGTCGCTCTTGGGCAGATGCGCGTCGGCGCTGGAGGTGCGTCGCCAGAAGGGCATGCGCCGATGCTAGTGGGCGCCGCTGCGCTGCGTCTCGGGCTCGACGTGCGCGGCGGCGTCCGTGAGCGTGCCGGGCTCGCCGGGGTCGCCCGGCGTCTCGGCGACGACGATGACGGTGCGCGGGTAGAGCAGCACGGCGAGCCCGACGGCGATGGCTGCGCCGAGCAGTTGCGCGGCGATGAAGGGCGGGGCGCTCGCCGGGGCGATCCCTGCGAAGGTGTCTGACAGCATCCGCCCGATCGTGATGGCGGGGTTCGCGAAGCTCGTGGATGCCGTGAAGAAGTACGCCGAGCCGATGTAGGCGCCGACCGCGGGCGCCACCCAGTCGAGACGGTTCGAGCGCACGAGGGCGAGGATCACGAGCACGAGTCCCGCCGCGGCGACGACCTCCGCGAGAAGATTCGCTCCCGTCGCGCGCGCGGTCGTGCTGATCGTCACCGCGGGCAGGGCGAACATGGCGTTGCCGAGAATCGCGCCGGATGCGCACCCTGCGATCTGCGCGACGACGTACGCGGGGGCGTCCCGCCACCTCATGTCGCCCAGGGTCGCGATGGCGAGGGTCACGGCGGGGTTGAAGTGCGCCCCGCCGACGGGGCCGAAGACGAGGATGAGCACCGTGAGGCCCATCGCTGTCGCGAGTGCGTTGATGAGCAGCTGTACGCCGACGTCGGGCGTGAGGGTCGTCGCCATGATGCCGGAGCCGATGACGATCGCGGCGAGCAGAGCGCTGCCGAGGTATTCGGCGAGCAGGCGGCGGGGCAGCGGGGGAGTGGTCACGGGCTTAGACCGTCGCGAGGAGGTGGGCGACGGAGTCGAGCGAGCCGGGCACGAGCCGGAAGTACGCCCACGTGCCGCGCTTCTCGCGCTCGAGGTATCCGGAGTCGACGAGCACCTTGAGGTGGTGCGAGACGGTCGGCTGGCTGAGACCGAGCGGCTCGGTGAGGTCGCACACGCATGCCTCGGCGCCCTCGCTCGCGGCGACGATCGAGATGAGCCTCAATCGCGCCGGGTCGGCGAGGGCCTTGAGCGAACGGGCGAGGTCGTCGGCGTGGTCGGCGCTGATCGTCTCGCGCGTGAGGGGCGAGCAGCACGCCGTGGCGTCGATGACGGGCAGCAGTTCTCGTGTGGTCATGCGGGCATCCCCTCGTTCATCGTGCGTTCACCGTCGGGCTGTTCCATTGACAGTGGTCGATGCGATGAGCGTATCCTGGTCATCGACATTCATCAATACATCAGGTGCTGCCCCTCCGGGGTCGGCCCGCCCGCGCACCTACTCACTCACGAGGGAGCACCCGTGTCCGACACCCCCACCGTCCTGTTCGTCTGCGTCCACAACGCCGGCCGCTCGCAGATGGCCGCCGGCTACTTGCGCCACTTCGCCGGCGACCGCGTCGAGGTGCTCTCGGCCGGTTCGGAGCCCAAGGATCAGATCAACCCGACCGCGGTCGAGGCGATGGCGGAGGAGGGCATCGACATCGCGAACAACACGCCCAAGGTGCTCACGACGGAGGCCGTGCGCGACTCGGACGTCGTCATCACGATGGGCTGCGGCGACGCGTGCCCGATCTTCCCCGGCAAGCGCTACGAAGATTGGGAGCTCGAGGACCCTGCCGGGCAGGGCATCGAGTCGGTGCGCGTGATCCGCGACGACATCAAGGGCCGCATCCAGGCGCTCCTCGCGGAGCTCGTCCCCACCGCCTGAGCCCGACTGGCCCTACGATGTGAGGGTGACCGAGCCCCTCGATGCCATCGCGATCGCCGCCGAGGTCTTCGCGTGGCTCGCCCTCCCCGTGGGTCTCGTGCTTCTCGTGATCGGCATCGGCCGTCGCGCGTGGTCGAGCCGCTACACGACGGCGAAAGCTGTCGTCGCGACGGTGCGCGACCGCGATGCGAAGATCCGCTGGTTCGGGGAGGAGGGCGAGGTGCGCGAGAGCACGTCGCCGCTCACGGGTCAGATTCCTGCTGTCGGGGATGCCCGCACCGTGTGGGTGCACCCCTCGCGCCCGGACACGCCGCGCCTCGACGACCCCTCGCACGACGGGCGAGTGCTTCTGACTCTCGGCGGCATCCTCACCACCGTTGGGGCGATCGCGACGATCGTCGCGTTCCTGCTGCCCCTCATGGCGAGCGCGTAGGCACAGCTCAGGCAGGCATCTCGTCGAAGCCTGCACCGAGCGTGCGCAGCAGGTCGGCGAGCTGCGTCTGATCGGCGCGCGGCAGCCTCTCGAGCAGCTCGGTTTCGCTCTGCAGTAGCACGCCGATCGCGCGGTCGACGCGGCTGCGCCCCTCCGCCGACATCCTGACCCGGATGCTCCGCCCATCGTTGGGGTCGGTGCGACGCTCGACGAGCCCGCGCACGGTGAGCCGGTCGACCCGATTGGTCATGGTGCCGCTCGAGACGAGCGTCTGCTGCAGCAGAGCCTTGGGGCTGAGCTCGTAGGGTTCACCGGCGCGGCGCAGGGCGGAGAGCACGTCGAACTCCCACGATTCGAGCTCGGAGGCCGCGAAGGCGGCCCTGCGGGCGCGGTCGAGGTGCCGCGCGAGGCGGCTCACGCGCGAGAGCACCTGCAGCGGTTCGACGTCGAGGTCGGGGCGCTCGCGGCGCCACGCGTCGACGATGCGGTCGACCTCGTCCGGCTGCGTCATCCCCCCATTATCGAGGTGCGCGCCTCGGCGTCGCCCTTTCGAGTGCTCGCGCGCGCTCTGGCAGACTGGAGCCGTCCCTCTCTGGGGGCGCTTTCCGCCTTGGTGTAATGGCAGCACGACAGCCTTTGGAGCTGTTAGGTCCAGGTTCGAGTCCTGGGGGCGGAGCGATCCGAAGGATCGCTCCGGAGTGACGGTCAGTCGAGTCACGTCGTGAATGGGCGCCGACACGCTCGAGAACTTTGGCTGGCTAGGCACTCTCTAGTCCGCGAAGAAACGCTTGAGCCGACTGGCTCACGTCTACCCGCAGTTGCTCCGTCGGCGAATCGTCACCGGCCTGGTTGAGTTGGAGCACAACTGCGCCCACAATGCCGGACGCCGGGTCTGCGAGCTTGCTCACGGCTTCTACAACTATCTCCCTGACCGGCTCCACGTGCGGAGGTAGCCGAACCTCCGCAACGGCGGCCGCAGCGGCACGAGGCCCGCGCGGCGCGTACATGATCACGAAAGCGAGATCGTACGCGTCCTTGTCTTCGCCGCGCGACATCATCGCTGCAGACTTCGCGGCCAGGTAACCCCCCAAGCTGGCGAACTTCAAGCGCACGGCATCCGGCGCTCCCGGCAACTCTGCAAGTATCGCGGTCGGAACCCGGAGGTTGCGCTCGATAGGATCGTGCAACGCAGCCGCCGGCCCGCGAAAATTTTGGACCCTCGCCCTGGTCGCCCCCGGGAGCGCCATCGGTTGACCGGGGTGGTCGTAGACATCGCTGAGCAGATCGAGCCTTACTACGGAGTCACCGAGCACTCCGTTCCATTGCCACCCGTGGTCGCCTGACCTGGGATGGAACTGCGCAGCCTCGAGAGCCTGATCCAGCCACTCGAAGTCCTGATCATCGCGCTCAAAACTGAGACCCAACTCGAAGAGTAAATCCACGTCGGTCGTTCCCAGGTGCGGGTATGGCGAGTCGGGCGCCAAGAAGTCGGGGTTCAACCCGCCGATGACGACGAAGTCGGAAACGTGAGGTCCTGCAAGCAGGGCCAACCGCACGAGCACTTCTTCCGCCCGGTGACGGGTGGCTCTACTTCGCTCGTCAGAAGCCAATCGCGATCTCCCGAAGGTGTTCCGCAGCCTCTAGCGCCCGCCCGCCAGAACGCACCAGGTCCGCATAGACCCGTACCGGAGACGCGACGGGCAGCCCATCGATGTGTCGATCGAATTCGAAGGTGAAGCGCGGTGCGCTGCGAAGATGCACGCGTCCACCCCGATCGACGACCGTCATGTCGTCGTGGCGCGTTAGTCGCTCGATTGAGCTTTCGAAGTCCTTGTCGGGAACGTAGACAATCATGTCCGGCACAGATGTTGTGAACGGGGCAAGCGCAGAGGCACCAAGCCAGCCGGAGACTGCCCACGGTGTAGTTGTGAGACCTTGGGAAATGTAGCGTTGCCAATCGCGAGGTTCGCGCGAGAGCACGTGAAGTTCTGCACTCTCCTCGCTGTGGGTGGATCGCTTGTACCAGGCCGCCCAATCGCTCAACAGCCTCCCCCGCTGCGGAAGCTCTCGCCACGATGTCGGCCCTCTTTCTGGGCCGAACTTGGAGGTGTAGCCCTCGTTATCGAGCATGAGCAGGACCTTGGCAACCGAACTTGGCGAGATCCCTGTTGCTTCAGCGATCAACGAGATGCGGTCAATACTGCTCCACGGTGTGGGTGCTGGACTCACCGCGGATATCTGACGACTGAGGATGTACTCGACGACCCGCTTCGCGCTGGGTGACCAGTTCATTCCGGTCAGCATGCGGCGCGGGATCGGTTTCGGCTTCTGTCGGGATATGTATATGCCGCTATCTGGGGTGATCTCTGCGTGACCAGCGGCATCCGCCCACGAGAGCCGGTGTTCAGTGAGCAACTCGACTGCACCGGGGCTCATGCGGCGCGCGGTGACGACCATTGTTCCGCGCTGCTCCGGATTGCGCGCCTTATTGAGCAGTATTCGAACGTCGGCAGGGAACCCTTCACCGATCCATTCTGGATCGAGTCGGATCGTTGTGCCGTTGTAGCGGAGCTCGACATGGTTGATGCCGTCGACTGGCATCATGGCGGGCGGCACGACGTTCATGAGAACAGCGATGCCGGGGTTGTTTCCAGATTTCACAGTTTTCACTGTATCAAGAAACAACTCAGTTTTCTCGAAATAACTTCCAAGAAGCTGGAAGGGGAAACAAATCGGCACAGTACTCGAGGTCCGCTCCCGTGGGCGACGACCGCTGACACAATGACGACCGCTGACACAATGGGGCCATGACCGATTCGCGCCTCGCCGTCATCGTCCTCGCCGCCGGGCAGGGCACGCGCATGAAGTCGCGCACCCCGAAGGTGCTGCACCGGCTCGCCGGCGTGCCGCTCATCGGCCACGTTCTCGCGACGGCCCGCGCGCTCGACCCCGAGCACGTCGTCGCGGTAGTGCGTCACGAGCGCGACGTGGTCGCCGCGGCGATCGCCGACCTGGATGCCCACGCGATCATCGCCGATCAGGACGAGATCCCCGGCACCGGCCGAGCAGTCGAGGCGGGCCTCGCCGCGCTGCCCGCCGACTTCGAGGGCGACGTGCTCGTGGTCTCGGGCGATGTGCCGCTGCTCGACGCCGAGACGCTCGCCTCCCTGCTCGCGCGGCACCGGGGAGCCGAGGCCGCGGCGACCGTCCTGAGCGCGGTGCTCGACGACGCCACCGGGTACGGCCGCATCGTGCGCGATGTGGCGGGCACGCTCGACCGCATCGTCGAGCAGAAGGACGCGACCGAGGCGGAGCGGGCGCTCACCGAGATCAACTCGGGCACCTATGTGTTCCGCTCGGCGCCGCTGCGCGAGAAACTCGCCCTCGTCTCGACCGACAACGCGGCGCAGGAGAAATACCTCACCGACGTCATCGGCCTGCTGCGCGGGGACGAGCACCCCGTCGCCGCCTTGCCCGCTGGCCAGAGCTGGATCGTCGCGGGCGTCAACGACCGCGTGCAGCTCGCCGACGCGGGTCTGCGCCTCAACCAGATGATCGTGCGCGGCTGGCAGCTCGCCGGCGTCACCATCAGCGACCCCGCGAGCGTGTGGATCGACCGCACCGTGACCCTCGAGGAGGACTCCGAGATCCTCCCGGGCACGCAGCTGAAGGGCGCGACGACGATCGCGCGCGGCGCCGTCGTCGGCCCCGACACGACCCTCACCGACTGCGAGGTGGGGGAGGGTGCGCGCGTGAGCCGCACCGACGGCACCCTCGCCGTCATCGGAGCGGGCGCATCCGTCGGGCCCTTCGCCTACCTGCGACCCGGCACTCGGCTCGCCGCGGACGGCAAGATCGGCACCTTCGTCGAGACGAAGAACGCCGTCATCGGGCTCGGCAGCAAGGTGCCGCACTTGAGCTACATCGGCGACACGACGGTGGGAGAGGGCTCCAACATCGGGGCCGGCACCATCACGGCCAACTACGACGGTGTGAAGAAGCACCGCACCGAGGTCGGCTCGCACGTGCGCAGCGGCTCGCACAACGTGTTCGTCGCCCCCGTTAGGATTGGGGACGGAGCGTACACGGGAGCAGGAACGGTGGTCCGCAAGGATGTTCCGGCCGGCGCCCTCGCGGTGAACCACGCACCTCAGCGCACTGTTCCACGATGGGTGGCGGCGAATCGCCCGGGGACGGCTGCGGCGGAGGCGGCAGCGGCCGCATCCGAGACCGATGGGGACCGGAGCACCGAGTAGGCGACCAGAACACGACAAGTCGCACAACGCGGCGGAAGGCGGGCAGTAGTGGCCAGCATCAAGATCACCGGCCAGAAGAGACTCGTCATCGTGTCGGGGCGATCCCACCCCGAGCTCGCCGCGCAGGTTGCCGAATACCTGCAGACCGACGTCGTGCACACCGACGCCCGCACCTTCGCCAACGGTGAGATCTACGCCCGCTACGACGAGAGCGTGCGCGGCTGCGACGCCTTCGTGCTGCAGTCGCACGCGAAGCCCATCAACGAGGCGCTCATGGAGCAGCTCGTCATGGTCGACGCCCTCAAGCGGGCCAGCGCCAAGCGCATCACGGTCGTCGCGCCCTTCTACCCCTACTCGCGTCAAGACAAGAAGGGCAGAGGTCGCGAGCCCATCAGCGCGCGACTGGTTGCTGACCTGTTCAAGGCCGCCGGCGCCGACCGCATCATGAGCGTCGACCTCCACGCCGCTCAGATTCAAGGCTTCTTCGATGGCCCCGTCGACCACCTCTTCGCGATGCCCGTGCTGCTCGAGCACTTCCGCGCCCAGCTCGACCCGGCGACGCTCACCGTCGTCTCGCCCGACATGGGGCGCGTGCGCGTCGCCGACATCTGGAGCCAGAAGCTGGATGCTCCACTCGCGATCATCCACAAGCGGCGCGACCCGATGGTGCACAACCAGGTGACCGTGCACGAGATCGTCGGCGAGGTGGAGGGCCGCGTGTGCCTGCTCGTCGACGACATGATCGACACCGGTCGCACGATCGTCAAGGCCGCGGAGGCGCTCAAGAAGTCGGGCGCCACGGGCGTCGTCGTCGCCGCGACTCACGCGATCTTCAGCGACCCGGCCTTCGAGATCCTCCAGGATGAGTCGATCGACCAGGTCGTCGTGACCGACACGCTGCCCGTGCCGGCCGACAAGCGCTGGGATCGCCTCACGGTGCTGCCCATCGCGCCTCTGCTCGCGCGCGCCATCCACGAGGTGTTCGACGACGGGTCGGTCACCTCGATGTTCGACGGCGCCGCCTAACCTGCTGCGGCACCTCAGCTTGGTACAACTGTGCCCGTGGGTGGCAACTGTGCCGCCTACAGCGAGCACAGTTGCCACTACGTGGCACACTCGTGCGCCGGAGACAGCTAGAGCGCGAGCAGCTCTCGGATGCACGCCTCGAAGACCTCGTGGTGAGCATCCACGTCGGCCCGCGTCGTCATGGGCGCCATGAGCGCCATGTTGTGGAACGGCGTCAGCATGATGCCGCGGTTGGCGAGGTAGAGGTGGATGACGTCTTCGAGCTCGCCGTCGGCGGCCTCGGCCGCGAGCGTGCCGTTGATCGGGTACGGCCTGGCGAAGCGGTACTCGGCGCGCGCCCCGAGCTGGTTGATCGCCCACGGCAGCTCGTACCGGTCGAACAGCTCGTTGACCCCGTCGGTGAAGTACGTCGCCGTGTCGATCATGTGCGCGAAGGCCTCGTCGGTCAGCACGTGCTCGAGCGTCGCGCGCATCGCCGCGACCGAGACCGGGTTGCCCGCGAGGGTGCCGCCGACGCCTCCCATGTCGACGAGGTCGAGGTCGTCGCGCGCGAGCGCGCGCTCGGCGAACTCGGCTGAGAGGCCGTAGGCCCCGGTCGGGATGCCCCCGCCGATCGACTTGCCGATGACGACCAGGTCGGGCTCGAGGTTGTACGCCGTCGTCATGCCACCGGGCCCGGCCGAGAACGTGTGGGTCTCATCGATGATGAGCAGCGCGTCGTACTGGCGGGTCAGCTCGCGCACGCCTTCGAGGTAGCCCGGCTCGGGCAGGACGATGCCGATGTTGGTCAGGGCAGGCTCGATGAGCACCGCGGCGACGTCGCCGTGCGCGAGGGCGCGCTCGAGGCCCGGCAGGTCGTTGTACTCGGCGGCGCGCGACGTCTCCGTGACGTCGACCGGGGCGCCCACGTTGCCGGGGCGCGCCATGCTCTCGCCGTCGGGCCCGACGACGACGAGCGACTCGTCGACCGATCCGTGGTAGCAGTACGAGTGGAAGAGGATCTTCGGCTTTCCGGTGATCGCGCGCACGAGTCGAATCGCCCAGCGATTCGCATCCGTCGCCGTCAGCGAGAACGACCAGCGGTCCATGCGGAATCGGCGGGACAGCTCGGCGCCGACCCACTCGGCGTCCTCCGTCGGCAGCATCGTCACGAGGCCGCCGAGCTCGTCGATGCGGCGGGTGACGGCCTCGACGACGGCGGGGTTCGAGTGCCCGGCCATCGAGCCGGTGTCGCCGAGGGCGAAGTCGATGTACTCGTGCCCGTCGATGTCCCACACGCGATTGCCCTGGGCGCGATCGAGGTAGATCGGGAAGGCGCCCGACTTCTTGTTCATCCAGGTCATGGGCACCCGTCCGAAGAGGTGCTCGGCGCCCTCGTAGGCGGCGCGCGAGCGGGGCCGTGCCGCGGCGAAGGCGGCCTGCTCGCGCTCGGCGAGTTCGGTGAGTCGGGTGCGATCGATGACGGTCATGCGCTCATTCTGTCCCGGACTGGCGGCGAGTGCGCAGTGCGCACTCGTGCGGCGGCGCCGAGAGCCTGTGCATCTCCTGGGCGCCCTCCTGGGCGCGTTACCGAGAGCCGAGTAGCGTGGCGGAGATGATCCAGTTCATCGTCATCCTTCTCGTCATTTGGCTGGTGCTGTCGATTCTCGGCTTCGTCATCGAGGGCCTCTTCTGGCTCGCCGTCGTCGGCATCGTGCTCTTCCTCGCCACCGGCATCTTCGGCTGGCTCAAGCGCAAGACCACATCGTGAGTCAGCCGGTCTGAACCGCCCAGACTCGGCTCGGCCTGTGCCGAGCGCGAGCGTCAGACGCGTGTCGTGGGCACGAGGCGGGGCGGGCCCGGGATGAGCCCGAGCAGCGCGACGCGCACCTCCCCGGTGGGGGCGACGGCGTAGCAGTTCCAGCCGAGCGTGTCGGGAGAGCCGAGCTCGAAGGCGACGCGCGAGGGCGTGCGCTCGTTGGCGTAGTAGTCGACCGCGATGCGGCACGACCTCTCGGCAGTGGACTGCGCGATCGCCCATGATGTGAGCGCGCCGGGTACGACCATGGCGATCATGGTGATGAGGGCGACGATGCGCATGATCCGGCGGCGGCGCTCCCACGGGGTGGTCGCCTCGTCGTCGGAGGCGTCGTAGGGCTCCCAGTCGTCGAGCTCGCGGGGGTTCTCGTCATCGGCCATCTCCTCCAGTCTCGCACCCGCCGCTCCGGACCCTGTGCGCGCCGATAGTCTGGCGTCCATGAGCCCGAGCGTGCCCACGTCGTCGCCCGGGGGGCTCGTTCGCAGCCTCGGCGTCGTCGGGGCGGTGGGCATCGGGCTCGCGTCGATGATCGGTGCTGGGGCGTTCTTCGTGTGGGCGCCGGCGTCGGCGGCTGCCGGCGCGGGCGGTCTGCTCGTGGCGCTGCTCGTCGCCGCGGTCGTCGCGACGCTCAACGCGTTCAGCACGACGCAGCTCGCTATGGCGCACCCGGTGTCGGGCGGGGCGTACGCGTTCGGGCGCCGCTGGGTGGGCCCGTGGTGGGGCTTCACCGCGGGGTGGCTGTTCGTGACCGGCAAGACGGCGTCGGCCGCCGCGATCGCGTCGGTCGCCGCCGCGTACGTGTGGCCGGAGGCCCGTACGCCGCTCGCCGTCGGCCTCATCGTCGTGTTCGCCGCGCTCAACATGACGGGAGTGCGCACGACGGCCCGTGTGTCGTTGGTCATCGTCTCGGTCGTGCTCACGGGTCTGATCGGGATGCTCGTCGCGGCCTTCGCCGCCCCCCAGCCGGGCGGCCCCGAGCTCGACCTCACGCTCGCCACTCCGTACGACGTCGTGCAGGCCGCCGCGCTCCTGTTCTTCGCCTTCGCGGGCTACGCGCGCATGGCGACACTGGGGGAGGAGGTGCGCGATCCTCGGCGCACGCTGCCGCGCGCGATTCTTCTCGCCCTCGCCGTCGTCCTCGCCCTCTACGCGATCATCGCGATCACGCTCACGAGTCGACTGTCGTCTGGTGCTCTCGCCGCGAGCGCCTCCCCGCTGGCGGAGCTTCTCGACCCCGCGTGGCGCCCGCTCGTCGCGGTGCTCGCGGGTGTCGCGTGCCTGGGCTCCCTCATGGCGATCCTCGCGGGGCTCAGCCGCACGTCGCTCGCGATGGCGCGCGAGCGCGACCTGCCCGGCGTGCTCGCCCACGTGTCGCCGCGCACCCACGCTCCGGTCGTCGCGGAGGGGGTGATCGCTGCGGTCGCGATCGTGATCGTGCTGCTGCTCGAGCCGGCGCAGCTCGTGGCGGCCTCGAGTGCGGCGGTGCTGCTCTACTACGCGATCGCGCACCTCGCGGCTCTGCGTCAGGAGGCGCAGTACCGCTGGCAGCCGCGCGCCGTCGCGGTGGCGGGCCTGCTCGGCTGCGTGCTGCTCGTCGCCGCGCTGCCGTGGGGCTCGCTGCTCGGCACGGCCGTGCTGCTGGCGGCAGGGCTACTCGTGCGGGTGCTCGCCGTCCGCGGCGGCGCAGCACCGTCGCGTCGAACCCCGGAGGACACATGACCGAGACACCCGCCGTCGCCGTGACGGGCACGCCGACCCTGGGCGGCGCGTACCCGGTCAGCGTGTTCGCAGCGCAAGCCGTCGGCGCGGTCGGCCTCGCGCTCGCGAGGCTCGCCGAAGGGTCGGGCCATCCTGCCGTCGAGGAGTCCGCGCATGCGGAGGGGGCGAGCGGCTCGGTCGTGGTCCACGGACCTCTCGCTGACGCCTGGTTCTCCGCGGCGGTGCGACCGGTTCAGCCGCTTGCCTCGCCGTGGGACGCGATCGCGGGCGACTACCGCACGGCCGACGGCTGGATCCGACTGCACACGAACGCTCCCCACCATCGGGCGGTCGCCCTGCGCGTGCTCGGAGTGCCGGAGCCGGCCGACCGCGCGGCGGTCGCCGCGGCGGTCGAGCGGTGGACCGGCGACGTGCTCGAGACGGAGGTCGTGATCGCCGGCGGATGCGCCGCGGTCATGCGGTCCGTCGAGCAGTGGTCGCGGCATCCTCAGGGCATCGCGGTGGCCGCGGAGCCTCTCGTCGCGGTGGACGTGCGCGAGGCGGGTCGACCGCTCCCCGCGGGGGTGGCGGAGCGGCCCCTCGCCGGCGTGCGGGTGCTCGACTTGACGCGTGTGCTCGCCGGGCCTGTGGCGACGCGCGTGCTCGCCTTGTTGGGGGCCGATGTTCTGCGCGTGGATCCGCCGAGCTGGAATGAGCCGTCGGTGGCGCCGGACATGACGCTCGGCAAGCGGTGCACGCGCCTCGACACCGACGACGTGGAGGATCGCGCGGAGCTGCTGGCCCTGCTCGCGGAGGCCGACGTTCTCGTGCACGGCTATCGCCCGGGGGCCCTCGACTCGATGGGGCTCGATGCCGCGACGCTGCGGCGCGTGCGACCCGGACTCGTGGAGGTGCAGATCGACGCGTACGGGTATTCGGGCCCGTGGGCAGGGCGGCGCGGCTTCGACAGCCTCGTGCAGATGTCCTCGGGCATCGCGCACCGGGGGATGCTGCAGGCTGCCGCCGAGACACCGTTGCCCCTTCCTGTGCAGGCGCTCGATCACGCCACGGGCTGGTTCGCGGCGGCGGCCGCTCTGCGCGCTGTCGCGCGTGCCCGCCACACCGGTGCGGGGTCGCTGAGTCGCCTGTCGCTGGCGCGCACCGCGCTCGAGCTGGAGTCGCTGCGCGATGCCATGCTCACCTCGCAGGGCCCCTCGACCGATGCAACCGCCTTTGCGACGTCGCCCGCGCCGCCGACGCTGCCGGGTCGCACGATCGAGACGTTCTGGGGCGAGGCTCTCGTGCTGGACCCGCCGCTGAGCGTCGCGGGCGTGCGCATCGAGACTTTCGTGGCGCCCCGACCGCTCGGGTCGGACGAGCCAGAGTGGCAGTCCGACCTCGACGAGGCCCCGCCCGCGCGCCGCACGGGCCCCACGGGCCCCGCGGCTGGTTCGCCGGGGCGGGCCGTGGCGGCGCTGGGCGCTGGTCGCACGCTCGTGTGGGCGTTCCTGAGCGCGGCGCTCGTGTGGGGCCTGCAGGGAGCCGTCGGGCTGCTCGGCTCCCTGGCCCTGGGCGGCGCGCCCCAGCTGTACTTCTGGACGCAGCTGGAGTGGCTCGCGGGCGCCGCCGCGCAGGCCGCGGGTCTCGCCGGCGCCTGGTACGCCGCCTCGCGCGTCGTGACCGTGGCGCCCGCGGTGGCGATCACGACGCTCGCGGGCTATGCCGCGAGCGTTCTCGTGACGGGTGCCGCTGGGGCGCTGCGCGTGGGAGAGCCGATCGCGGGGGAGTCTTTCGCGACGGTGCTCGTCGTGTCGCTCTCGACGGGCGCCGCTCTCATCGCGTTTCTCGTGCCCGGCCTGCTCCTCTTCACCCGCTGGTTCGTGGGTCGCGTGAGCGGAGATCAGTCCCTCGCCCGAGCGAAGTACTCCCGCAGCTGAAGGTCCTCAGTGCGTGTCGGCGGCGCTGATCTCGGCGCGGTCGCCGCTCCACAGCGTGTGGAAGGTGCCGTCCTTGTCGACGCGCTGGTACGTGTGCGCTCCGAAGAAGTCGCGCTGCCCTTGCACGAGGGCGGCGGGCAGGCGGTCGGCGCGCAGGCCGTCGTAGTAGGAGAGCGAGGAGGCGAAGGCGGGGGTGGGGATGCCGGCGAGCGCGGCGCCCGCGACGACGCGTCGCCACGACGGAAGCGCACCCGAGACGGCGTCGGCGAAGTACGGTGCCGTGACGAGGGCCACGAGGTCGGGCTGCTCGGCGTAGGCGTCGGTGATGCGGTTGAGGAAGCGCGCGCGGATGATGCAGCCGGCCCGCCAGATCTTGGCGATGTCGCCCTTCTCGATGCTCCAGCCGTACTCTTCGGCGCCCGCGACGATGGCGTCGAACCCCTGGCTGTACGCGACGATCTTGGAGGCGAAGAGCGCGCGCCGAACGTCCTCGATGAAGGCGTCCCGGTCGGTGACCCGCCACTCCTCGGCGCCGGAGGGCATGCCGGCGGCGGCGGCGCGCTGCGCGGGCTTGGAGGAGAGTGAGCGGGCGAAGACGGCTTCGGCGATGCCGCTCACGGGCACGCCGAGGTCGAGGGCGCTCTTGACGGTCCACGCACCGGTGCCCTTCGCGCCGGCCTGATCGAGGATGACGTCGACGAGGGGCTTGCCGGTCTCGGCATCCACCTGGCGCAGCACCTCGGCGGTGATCTCGATGAGGTAGCTCTCGAGCTCGCCGGTGTTCCACTCGGCGAAGATGTCGGCGATTTCGGCGGGGTCGAGCTCGCCGACGCGGCGCAGCAGGTCGTAGCCTTCGGCGATGAGCTGCATGTCGGCATACTCGATGCCGTTGTGGATCATCTTGACGAAGTGGCCGGCGCCGTCGGTGCCGACGTGGGTGACGCAGGGCTCGCCCTCGGCCACGGCCGCGATCGATTCGAGGATGGGCTTGAGCGTGACCCATGCCTCGGCGGAGCCGCCCGGCATGATCGAGGGCCCCAGCAGGGCGCCTTCCTCGCCGCCGGAGATGCCGGCGCCCACGAAGTTGATGCCCGTCTCGCGCACGGCCTTCTCACGGCGGATCGTGTCGGTGAAGAGAGCGTTGCCGCCGTCGACGATGATGTCGCCCGGCTCGAACACCTCGGTGAGCGCGTCGATGACGGCGTCTGTGCCGCGGCCGGCCTGCACCATGATGATGGCGGTGCGGGGCTTCTGCAGGGCGGCGGCGAACTCGGCGTAGTCCTGCGTGGCGACGAAACCGGCTTCGGGGTGCTCGGAGAGGAGAGTCTCCGTCTTCTCGTAGGAGCGGTTGTACACGGCGACCGTGTTGCCGTCGCGGCTGGCGAGGTTGCGGGCCAGGTTCGACCCCATGACGGCGAGTCCGACGACTCCGATGTTGGCGGTGGGCTGGGTCACGGGGAACTCCTGCGGGTGTGGGGCGGATGAGATGCACGGGGGTGCGGGACGCGGTCGCACGGCTCTTCCCAGCCTAGAGCCTCCTCTCTCGCGAGTCCCTCGCGCCGTGAGCGGGCGCCCAGGATTCTGCGGTGCGACGGGTACCCTGACCCCATGACCTCCGCCGAGCCCGTCGTTGTGACCGCGTACTTCCGCCCGCTGCCCGAGAGCCGCGGTGCCGTGCTCGACGCTCTGCGCGAGGCGATCCCGCTCGTGCACGACGAGCCGGGGTGCGAGCTCTACGCGATCCACGATGCTCCCGATGGCAGCATCGTCATGCTCGAGAAGTGGTCGAGCGCGGCCGAGCTCGACGCGCACGGCGCGGGCGCCCCGGTCGCGGCCCTCGTCGCCGCACTCGACGGTCATCTGGCGGAGCCGGTCGAGGTCACGCGCCTCGCTCCCCTGCCCGTCGGCGATGCTCGCCGGGGTGCGCTCTGAGCGGCACCCTCTCGCTCGTCCTCATGGGCGTCTCGGGGGCAGGCAAGACGACCGTGGGCCTCGAGGCGGCCGCGCTCGCGGGCGTGCGGTTCCTCGATGCCGACGACCTGCACAGCCCGGCTAACGTCGAGAAGATGCGGTCGGGCATCCCTCTCACCGATGAGGACCGCGCCCCCTGGCTGGACGCCGTCGCCGCATCCCTGCGCGACGACGCGCCCTGCATCATGGCGTGCAGCGCCCTGCGCCGGTCGTATCGCGATCGACTGCGGCAGGATGCTCCGCTCACGGCCTTCGTCCTGCTGCGGGCGACACGCGAACTGCTCTCCGAGCGCCTCGCGGGGCGCACTGGCCACTTCATGACCGAGCAGCTGCTCGACTCGCAGCTCGCGACGCTCGACGACCCGGAGGATGACGAGGTCGTCATCGAGGTCGACGCCGCGCGCAGCGTCGAGTCTCTCGCCGAGGAGATCGCGGCGGTGTTCGACCGCCCTGTGCTCGGGTAGACTGACGGGCGGACTTCGGCGAGGGAGCGTGCTACACGCTCCGTGATCGACGCGGTGGGCAAGGCATTCACGGTCTTTCCTCACGCGTTCGCGCGTTCGAGACGACACCACAGACCGGGCCAGGAGCCCACCGATCAAGGAGATTCACCCATGGCTGACCAGAACAAGCTCATCGCCGAGGACCGCACGGCCTTCGGCAAGGGCGCGGCCCGCAAGCTGCGCGCGACCCACAAGATCCCCGCCGTGGTGTACGGCCACGGCACCGAGCCGCGCCACATCGCGCTGCCGGGCCACGAGACCGCGCTGCTGCTGCGCAAGTCGAACGTCATCGTGACGCTCGACATCGAGGGCGAAAAGCTGCTCGCGCTCGTCAAGGACGTGCAGAAGGACCCGGTGCGCCAGCTCATCGAGCACATCGACATGATCGTCGTGCGCAAGGGCGAGAAGGTCACCGTCGACGTGTACGTGCACCTCGAGGGCGAGTCCGCCCCCGGCACGATCGCGATGGTCGACCACAACACGCTCACCGTCGAGGCCGAGGCCACGCACATTCCCGAGTCGTTCACGGTCTCGATCGAGGGTCTCGAGGAGGGCGCGCAGATTCACGCATCCGACGTCGAGCTGCCCTCCGGCACGACCCTCATCACCGACCCGGAGGCGCTCGTGGTCAACATCACCGTGCCGCGCGCGACGGTCGCCGAGGGCGATGAAGCCGCCGAGGGCGAGGCCGCCGAGGGCGAGACCGCCGAGGACGCGTCGGCCGAGGCCGGCGACTCCGAGTCGGACGACTAGCGAGCCGAGCACCCCGCCACCATGTTCGGCCTGCAGCGGCGCTCGCAGCCGAGCGCGGCAGACGGCAGTACCTGGCTTGTGGCCGGGCTCGGCAACCCCGGGCCCGGCTACGCCGGCAACCGCCACAACGTAGGCGCGATGGTGCTCGACGAGCTCGCCGACCGCATCGGCGCGCGCTTCAGTCGGCACCGCACGACCACGATGCTCGCCGAGGGGCGCGTGCGGCCCGGCGGGCCCAAGCTCGTGCTGGCGCGCCCGTTGAGCTACATGAACACCTCGGGCGGCCCCGTCTCGAGCGCTGCCGCCTACTTCGGCATTCCGCCGGAGCGCACGATCGTCATCCACGACGACATCGATCTGCCGTTCGAGACGATCAGGCTGAAGGCCGACGGCGGGCACGGCGGCCAGAACGGCGTGCGCGACGTCATCAAGGCGCTCGGCACCCCGGAGTTCGTGCGCGTGCGCGTCGGGGTCGGGCGGCCTCCGGGTCGCCAGGAGGCGGCCGACTATGTCCTCCGCGACTTCCCGGCCGCCGAGCGCGCCCGACTGCCGTTCGTGCTGTCGGACGCCGCCGACGCGGTCGAGCTCATCGTCGACGAGGGTCTGCTCGCTGCCCAGCAGCGCGTGCACGCTCCGCGAGCCTGAGCCGGGCATCCCGCCCCCGGCCGAGCGTCAGGGTGGCCGCGTAGACTCGTCCGACGTGAGTCTCGAGCGGTTGATCCCTGCCCTGTCGCGCGCCCGCACCCTCGAGAAGGCGCTCGACCACGCTGCGCGCAGCACCGACTTCTCCGTCGTCGAAGGCCTGCGCGTTCCGCTCCTGGCGGGCCTGCTCGAGCGTCGTGACGGCCCGCAGTGCCTTCTCGTGATCGCGGCGACCGGCCGTGAGGCCGAAGCCGTGCAGCAGGCGCTCGCGTGCGTCGCACCCGGCACGACCATCCTCGACCTGCCGGCGTGGGAGACTCTGCCGCACGAGCGTCTGAGCCCGAGCGCCGAGACGGTCGGCCGGCGCATCCGCACGCTGCGGGCGCTCGCGGCATGGGAGCACGATGAGGATGCCCGGCGCGGCGACCTGGTCGTCGTCGCGTCCGTGCGCGCCGCCCTGCAGCCCCTCGCCACCGGCCTGACCGACATCGAGCCCGTGCGCCTGAGGGCCGGCGGTCGAGGCTACGACCTCGCCGAGGTCACGCGCCATCTGGTCGATCTGGCCTATACGCGCGTCGACATGGTGACGCGCCGCGGCGAGTTCGCCGTGCGCGGCGGCATCCTCGACGTCTTCCCCGCGGTCGCCGAGCACCCGGTGCGCGTCGAGTTCTTCGGCGACGAGGTCGAGCAGCTGCGCGAGTTCTCCGTCGCCGACCAGCGCTCGCTGCCGGACGAGGTCGCGAGCGTCGAGCTGCCGCCCACGCGCGAGCTGCTGCTCACCGACGCGGTGCGCCAGCGCGCGCGCGAGATGCAGCACGAGTTCCCGAGCCTGCAGCAGCTGCTCGAGAAGATCGGCGAGGGGATTCCCGTCGAAGGAATGGAGAGCCTCGCGCCCGCCCTCGTCGACGAGCTCGTGCCGCTCACGCACTACCTGCCCGCCGCAGCGTCCGTCGCCGTCCTGAGCCCCGAGCGGGTCGCGACGCGCGCCGTGAGCCTCGCCGAGACCAACCGCGAGTTCCTCACGGCGGCCTGGCACGCCGCGACGGCGGGGGCTGAGGCGCCCATCGACCTCGACGCCGGCGACTTCCTCACCGTGAACGGCCTGCGACTCGCGGCGGGCGATCGCGCCTGGTTCACGGTGAGCGCGTTCGACGCCGACGACCCCGAGGTTGTGCGCATCGACGCCTCCGAGCCTCCGAGCTTCGCGGGCACGAGCGCGGGCGCCGTCGACCACGTCGCCGAGCGGGCGCGGGCCGGCTGGTCGATGGTCGTCGTCGCAGGCGGTCATGGTCTCGTCGAGCGCGCCGCCGACGTGCTCGCCGAGCAGGAGGTCGCCGCGCGCGAGGTCGATGAGCTGCCCGACGTGCTCGAGGCCGGCGTCGTCTACCTCGTGCAGGGCAGCGTCGAGCACGGCTTCGAGCTGCCCGAGCTGCGCTTGGGCCTCCTGAGCGAGACCGAGTTCTACGGTCGCAGCGTCGGCTACGATTCGCGGCAGCCGAAGAAGCTCGCGAGCCGCCGCAAGACGCAGGTCGACCCGCTGCAGCTCACGCCGGGCGACCACGTCGTGCACGTCACGCACGGCATCGGGCGCTTCGTCGAGCTCACGACGCGCGAGGTCTCCACGGGCGGCCGCAACGCGGTGAAGACGACGCGCGAGTTCCTCCTGCTCGAGTACGCGCCGAGCAAGCGCGGCTATCCCGGCGATAAGCTCTACGTGCCCACCGACCAGCTCGACTTGCTCAGCCGCTACGTCGGCGGGGAGGCGCCGACGCTCAGCAAGATGGGCGGCAGCGATTGGGCCGCCGCGAAGGGCCGTGCCCGCCGCGCGGTGCGCGACATCGCCGTCGAGCTCGTCAAGCTCTACTCGGCACGCATGTCGAGCAAGGGGCACGCCTTCGAGCCCGACACCCCGTGGCAGCGCGAGCTCGAGGAGGCCTTCCCCTTCGCGGAGACCCCCGATCAGCTCACGACGATCGACGAGGTCAAGGCTGACATGGAGCGGCCGATCCCCATGGACCGCCTGCTTGCTGGTGACGTCGGCTACGGCAAGACGGAGGTCGCCGTGCGCGCGGCGTTCAAGGCCGTGCAGGGCGGCAAGCAAGTGGCCATGATCGTGCCGACGACGCTGCTCGTGAAGCAGCACATGGAGACCTTCGCCGAGCGCTTCGCGGGCTTCCCCGTGCACTTGCGCGCGCTCAGCCGCTTCCAGTCCGACCGCGAGGCGAAGGAGACCCTCGAGGGCCTCGAGCGCGGCACCGTCGACGTCGTCATCGGCACGCACCGCATCCTCAGCCAGGGCGTCCAGTTCAAAGACCTGGGGCTCGTGATCATCGACGAGGAGCAGCGCTTCGGCGTCGAGCACAAGGACGCGCTCAAGAAGCTCAAGACCAACGTCGACGTGCTCGCGATGTCGGCCACGCCGATTCCCCGCACCCTCGAGATGGCGGTGACGGGCATCCGCGAGATGTCGACTCTCGCGACGCCGCCCGAGGACCGCCACCCGATCCTCACCTACGTCGGCGCCTACAGCGACAAGCAGGTCGCGGCCGCGATCCACCGCGAGATGCTGCGCGAGGGGCAGGTGTTCTACGTGCACAACCGCGTGTCGAGCATCCAGCGCGTCGCCTCGCACCTCGCCGAGCTGGTGCCGGATGCGCGCGTCGCCGTCGCCCACGGCCAGATGAGCGAGTCGCTGCTCGAGCAGGTCATGGTCGACTTCTGGGAGCGCAAGTACGACGTGCTCGTCTCGACGACGATCATCGAGACCGGCCTCGACGTCGCCAACGCGAACACGCTCATCATCGACCGCGCCGACAAGTACGGTCTCTCGCAGCTGCACCAGTTGCGCGGGCGCGTCGGCCGCGGGCGCGAGCGCGCCTACGCATACTTCCTGTACGACGAGTCGAAGCCGCTCAGCGAGACCGCGCACGACCGCCTGCAGACGATCGCCGCGCACACCGACCTCGGCGGAGGCATGCAGATCGCCATGAAGGATCTCGAGATCCGCGGCGCCGGCAACCTGCTCGGGGCCGAGCAGGCCGGCCACATCGCTGGAGTCGGCTTCGACCTCTACCTGCGCATGATCGGCGAGGCGGTGAGCACATTTCGCGGCGACGCGGCTGCCGAGCAGACGGAGCTGCGACTCGAACTGCCCGTCGACGCGCGGATTCCCGAGGAGTTCATCGAGAGCGAGCGCCTACGGCTCGAGGCCTATCAGAAGCTCTCGACCGCGGCGGCGCCGACGAGCGACGAGGATGCTCTCGGTGCGGTTCTCGAGGAGCTGGCCGACCGCTACGGCGACCCTCCCGCCCCCGTGCACGCCCTGCTCGCGGTGTCGAGACTGCGGCGGCTCGCCCAGGGTCTGGGACTCAGCGACGTCGTCGTCATGGGGCAGATGCTGCGCATCGTGGGGCTCGAGCTGCCCGACTCGCGCCAGCTGCGGCTGCAGCGCATGTACCCGGGGGCGAAGTACTTCGCGCAGCAGCGCGCCGTCGCCGTTCCGCTGCCGAAGGATGCGAGCGACGACGACCTCATCGAATGGGTCGGGCGCACCCTGGAGAACCTCTACGCCGCAGAGCCCGCTGCCTCCGCCGCTCGCGACTAGGCGTCGGCCTCCGGCTGGGCAGGCGGGGCAGCGAGGGCGAGAGGGCGGGGGAACCGCACGCTGCCCGGCACCTCGTGCACGCGGTACACGGCCATCGGGATGACGACGAGCGTGCGCAGATCGAACAGGATGTGCACGAGCATCGCGAGCAGGATGCTGCCGCTCACGACGTAGAGGGTCGTGAAGAGCAGGCCCACGACGCTCGTCGCGACGACACCGAGCCACCCCTGGTAGGCGTGCAGCGCGCCGAAGACGAGAGCGGCGAGCACGAAGGCGCTGAGCGGCTCGCCCGTCACGATCACGAGCAGGGCGGGGAGTGCGAGACGGAACAGCGACTCCTCGACGATCCCTGCGTTGACCGAGAGCGCCGCGCCCCAGCCGAGCTCGGGCCGGTTGCGCGGCAGGAGCGAGGCGATGTCGCCGACCATGATGACGCCGCCCTCGGCGCGGGCGCTGCGCACGCCGAGCACGGTGAGCAGGGTGCCGCCGACGACGGCGCCGAGCAGCAGGCCGGCTCCGAGGCCGCCGGTCAGAGCATCCCGCAGCCAGGCCACCGGCGGCAGGGCCTGCGTCTCGGCGAGCAGCGGCGCGACGAACGGGTGCACCGCGAGGAGCACGAGAGCGGCGGTGCCGCCGAAGAGGGCGAGCGATTCGATGAGCCAGCGCCGCAGCATCGCCTGGCGGCGCACCGTCGAACGGTAGCGGCGGAAGCGCGCGTACTCGCGGCGATCCTTGCGGATGGCGCGCACGAGGAACAGCACGAGCAGGCCGGTCGCGAGGAGGGCGGCCGCGAGCCGAGTGAGCCAGTCGAGGTCGGGGAGCACGCCCCCAGTCTCCTGCACGCGGCAGCGAGGCGGGCTGAGAGGATGGCGGCATGAGCGAGCTCCCGACCCCGCGACCGCACCCGCAGCTGGACCAACTCATCGCCGTGCTCGAGTACCTGCGGGCTCCCGGCGGCTGCGCCTGGGATGCCGAGCAGACGCACGAGAGCCTCGTGCAGTACCTCGTCGAGGAGTCGCACGAGCTCATCGAGGCCATCGAGCACGGCTCGCGCGAGGACGTGCTCGAAGAGCTGGGCGACGTTCTCTACCAGGTGCTGTTCCACGCGGACATCGCGGCGGCGAGCGCCGAGCATCCGTTCACGATCGAGGATGTCGCGGCCGCGACGACCGCGAAGATGGTCGGCCGCCACCCGCACGTCTTCGGCGACGTGGTCGCCGACACGGCAGACGACGTCGCGGCGAACTGGGAGACGTGGAAGCGGCAGCAGAAGCCAGCACGCACCTCGGTGCTGGACGGCGTCCCGGCCGGCCTGCCCGCGCTCGCCCGGGCCGAGAAGGTCCTCGGGCGAGCGCACAGCGTCTCCGCCGACATCGTGGTCGACGAGAGCGAGCCGGGTCTCGACGACGAGGCCGAACTGGGGCACCGGCTCTTGAGCCTCGTGGCCGCGGGCCGCGCACAGGGGTTGGACGCCGAGCGCGCCCTGCGCGCCGCCGTGCGCGATCTCGAGTCGCGCATCCGCGCGGCAGAGTCGGCAGCGGCTCGCACAGTGGTTGACTGACGCTCATGACGGCAACCCCCTCGCACGCCTCGAGCGGCGCCGCGATCGAGGTGCACGGGGTCGCGCGCTCCTTCGGAGACGTGCACGCCGTGCGCGACGCGAGCTTCACCGCGCACGCCGGGTCGGTCACGGCCCTCATCGGCCCGAACGGCTCCGGCAAGACCACGCTCATGCTCGTGCTCGCGACCCTGCTCGCGCCGGATGCGGGAACCGTGCGCATCGCCGGAGCCGACCCCGTGCGCGATGCGCGAGCGGTGCGCCAGCGCATGGGATGGATGCCCGACGTGCTCGGCTCGTGGGCGACGCTGAGCGTGCGGCAGACGCTCGAGACGACGGGGCGGCTGTACGAGCTCACGCCGGCGCAGTCCCGCGAGCGGGCGCGCGAGCTCATCGAGCTCGTAGGGCTCGAGTCCCTCGCCGACCAGCCGACGCGCGTTCTCAGCCGCGGCCAGAAGCAGCGTTTGAGCCTCGCACGCGCGCTCGTGCATCGGCCGGAAGTGCTCTTGCTCGACGAGCCCGCGTCGGGCCTGGACCCGGCGGCGCGCGTCGACCTGAGGGTCCTCGTGCGGCAGCTCGCTGCGGAGGGCGTCGCGGTGCTCGTCTCCAGCCACGTGCTCGCCGAGCTCGACGAGATGGCCGACGCCGCCGTGTACCTCGACCACGGCGTCACCGCCAGCGCCGAGCGCATCGAGTCCTCGCGTGCGGGGGCGCGACAGTGGCGCATCCGCGCGGTCGACCCCGCGGCTCTCTCGGCAGCGCTCGAGAGCGAGGGCGTCGAGAGCGCTGGTCAGGACTACCTCGGAACCCTGATCTCCGTGGCGAGCGAGGCCGACGCGGCCGCCCTGCTGGCCCGTCTCGTGAGCGCGGGAGTCGCCGTGAGCGCCTTCGGGCCGGCGGTGGGCGACCTCGAGCACACCTTCCTCGACCTGGCGCGCGGCGAGCGGCCGGAGGAGGCGCGATGACCCGGTACTCGGACACACTCGGCACGATCATCCTGCTCGAGCTGCGGCAGCGCATCCGCTCGGTCGCCTGGATCGTCCTCGTGATCGTCGTCTTCGTGCTCGTGGGCGTCGTCACGGCGATGCTGTGGGCCTCGATATCCGCCTTCGGGGGCGACGCCGAGACGGCGGGCGTCTACTCGACCATCATCTTCTTCGTGCTGCTCGTGGGCACTCTCGTCACGCCCGCCATCAGCGGGGGCGCGGTCAACAGCGATCGGGACGCCGGAACGCTCGCGACGACGCAGGTGACGCTCGCGAGTGCGCCGCAGATCGTGCTCGGCAAGTTCGTGGCGGCCTGGACCGTGGCGCTCACCTTCCTGCTCGCCTCCCTGCCGTTCCTCGTCTTCTCCGTTGTGGCGGGCGGCGTGCGGCTCGACACGCTCCTGGCCTCGCTCGGCGTGCTCGTGCTCGAGCTCGGCGTCGTCGCCGCGATCGGCGTCGGTCTCTCCGCACTCATGTCTCGAGCCCTGTTCTCGGTCGTGACGACCTACCTGGCCGTCGCCGCGCTGAGCATCGGCACGCTCATTGCCTTCACGCTCGGCGGGCTCGCCTTCCAGTCAGAGGTTCGCTCGACCTACATCGGCGTCGACTACTCCGTCGGGGGCGAGTTCGATCCGCAGACAGGATTCCCCGAGCAGGTCGAGTGCCTTCCGCCCGAGACCTACGAGTACCTCGTGCCGCGCTTCGACCACGTGTGGGGCATCCTCGCCGCGAACCCGTACGTCGTGCTCGCCGATGCCGCGCCGACCACGTTCGACAGCAACGGCAACCCGCAAGACCTGTTCGGCACCATCGCGACGGGCGTGCGAGCGGCCCAGCTCGCCCCCGAGCTCGAGATGGTCACGGACGAGTGCGCGGCGGCGCTCGCCGGCGACCTCGACCTTCTCAACGACTACGAGACGCCTCAGGAGATCTTTGAGCGCACGGTGCCCAGCTGGTTCGTCGGCCTGCTGCTGCACCTCCTGCTCGCAGCACTCGTACTGGGCGGCGGCATCGCGCGCACGCGCACCCCGGCGGGTCGCCTGCCGAAGGGCAGCCGCATCGCCTGAGCGCGCCGGAGGCGCCCGGGCTGCGTGACAGAATCGAGCGTATGGCCAGCCCGGTGACCCCGCCCCGCGGGATGCGCGACATCCTGCCCGCCGACAAGGCCCGGCGCGAGCGCGTGCTCGCGACGGTGCGCGGCGTGTACCGCGCGCACGGTTTCGACGAGATCGAGACTCCCGTCATGGAGGACGCCGACCGCCTGCACGCGGGCCTCGGCGGCGACAACGAGAAGCTTGCGTTCGCGGTCATGCGGCGCGGTCTCACCGTGGATGACCTGCGCACCGCCGAGTCGCCGCTCGACCTCGCCGACCTCGGGCTGCGGTTCGACCTCACGGTGCCGCTCGCGCGCTTCTACGCGAGCAACCGCGGGCAGCTGCCGACCGTGTTCCGCGCCATCCAGGTGGCGCCGGTGTGGCGGGCGGAGCGCCCGCAGAAGGGCCGCTACCGGCAGTTCGTGCAGTGCGACATCGACATCATCGGCGAGCCGGGCATCATCGCCGAGGTGGAGCTCATCGCGGCGACCTCGGCGGCGCTCGACGCCCTCGGCATCCCCGACTGCAGCATCCGCGTCAACGACCGCCGTCTGCTCACGGCGTGGCTCACGCGGCACGGCGTGCCGGCGACTCTGCAGCCGCAGGCGCTCATCACGATCGACAAGCTCGACAAGCTCGGCGTCGACGGGGTGGTGGAGGAGCTCGTCGCCCTCGGCGTCACGCAGGCGCGGGACCTGTTCGAGGCGCTCGCCGCCGACGAGGACGACTCGTGGAGCCTGCTGCAGAGTCCCGCGTTCGACGGAAGCCCCGCCCTCGACGATCTGCGCGCACTGCGCGCGGCACTGCCCGAGCTTCCGCTGCAGTTCGACCCGTTCCTCGTGCGCGGCATGGGCTACTACACGGGCCCGATCTTCGAGGTCGCGCACCCGCAGCTCGGCTACTCGCTGGGCGGCGGAGGCCGCTACGACGGCATGATCGGGCGGTTCCTCGGCAGCGAGGTGCCCGCGACGGGCTTCTCGCTCGGCTTCGAGCGCCTCATCGACCTCGTGCAGCTCGCCGAGACGGGGGGCGCAGAGGATGCGGCTCTCGTCTACGACCGCGATGTCGCTCCCGCGACGATCGTGACCCTGCAGGCCGCCCTCGTCGCGGAGGGCGCCCGGGTGCGTCTGCTGAAGCGGCCCAAGAATCTGCGCGCCGCTCTCGAGCAGCTCGAGGCGGACGGCTTCCGCCGCTTCGCGCCCGTGGCGCACGACACCGCACCCGACCCTGCGCTTCTCGACTGGCGTAGGCTCGGAGCCGCAGATTCGACCACCACCGAAGGAGACTGACCCGTGGCAGCTATCGAGGCCGTTGGAGCCCGTGAAATCCTCGACTCGCGAGGCAACCCGACCGTGGAGGTCGAGGTTCTGCTCGACGACGGGACGGTTTCGCGCGCGGCCGTGCCCTCGGGCGCATCGACGGGCGCCTTCGAGGCGTATGAGCTGCGCGACGGTGACAAGGGCCGGTACCTCGGCAAGGGCGTGCTCAAGGCCGTCGATGCCGTGCTCGACGTGCTCGGCCCGGCCGTGGAGAACCTCGACGCGAGCGACCAGCGTCTCATCGACGCCGCTCTCATGGACGCCGACGGCAGCGACAACAAGTCGAAGCTCGGCGCGAATGCCATCCTCGGCGTCTCCCTCGCCGTCGCGAAGGCGGCAGCCGACTCTGCCGACCTACCCCTGTTCCGCTACGTCGGCGGCCCCAACGCCCACGTGCTCCCCGTGCCGATGATGAACGTCATCAACGGAGGCTCCCACGCCGACACGGGCGTCGACGTGCAGGAGTTCATGATCCTGCCGATCGGCGCGGAGAGCTTCACGGAGGCTCTGCGCTGGGGTGCGGAGACCTACCACGCGCTCAAGGGCGAGCTCAAGGCCGGCGGCTTCTCGACCGGTCTCGGCGACGAGGGCGGCTTCGCCCCCGACCTTCCCGGCACGAAGGCCGCGCTCGACTTCCTGCTCGCGGCGATCGAGAAGGCGGGCTTCACGCCCGGAACCGACATCGCGCTCGGGCTCGACGTTGCGGCGACCGAGTTCTACTCCGACGGGGTCTACAGCTTCGAGGGCTCGACCCGCACGGCGGCCGAGATGGCCGCCTTCTACGCGGAGATCGTGAACGCGTACCCGCTCGTCACGATCGAGGACCCGCTCGACGAGGATGACTGGGACGGCTGGGCCTCGCTCACGACCGACGTCGGCACGAAGGTGCAGATCGTCGGCGATGACCTCTTCGTCACCAACCCCACGCGACTCGCGAAGGGCATCGCGCACGGCACCGCGAACTCGCTCCTCGTGAAGGTCAACCAGATCGGCACGCTCACCGAGACGCTCGACGCTGTCTCCCTCGCCCAGCGCAGCGGCTACACGGCCGTGCTGTCGCACCGCTCGGGCGAGACGGAGGACACCACGATCGCCGACCTCGCGGTCGCGACGAACTGCGGCCAGATCAAGACGGGCGCGCCCGCGCGCTCGGAGCGCGTCGCGAAGTACAACCAGTTGCTGCGCATCGAGGAGGAGCTGGGCGAGGCCGCCGTGTACGCCGGTCGCTCGGCCTTCCCGCGCTTCACCGCCTAGGCGGCGCCGTGGCCCGCCCCCCGCGCAGCGCCTCCCCGGCTCCGGCCGCGGAGGCGCTGGGGGTGGGCGCCTGGTTCCGCAACCTTCAGCTCTCCGGGTTCACCGTTACCGTCTTCCTGCTGATCGTCGCGGGGCTCGTCGTGCTCGCGCCCTCCCTGCGCATCCTCGTGGAGCAGCGGCAGGAGATCGCCGAGCTGGAGCGAACTGTCGCCGAGCAGCAGGCGGCGGTCGAGGATCTCGAGATCGAGATCGATCGCTGGCAGGACCCTGCCTACATCGAGGCGCAAGCGCGCGGTCGGCTGCTGTACGTGTACCCGGGCGACATCAGCTATCTCGTGATCGACGACGGGCTCACTCCCGCCTCGGATGACGGTCAGCCGATCAGCGACGAGATTCAGACGACGCGCGTCGACTGGACGCGCGCGCTGCTGTCGTCGTTCGTCACGGCGGGCCTCACCGACCTGCCGGCCGACTCTCTCGTCTCCCCTGCGTTCGAGGGGGCGCAGTGAGCCGGCCGCCGTTCGCACCTTTCAGCGAGGGCGATGTCGCGCTCGTCAGTGCGCAGCTCGGTCGCCCAGCGCGCGACGTCGTCGGCATTCCCGCCCGCTGCGTGTGCGGCGCGCCCACGGTCGTCGCGACCCGGCCGCGGCTCTCGAACGGAACACCCTTCCCGACCCTCTACTACCTGAGCCACCCCGCGGCGACGGCGGCCGTCTCCCGACTCGAGGCCGACGGCCGCATGGCCGAGTTCACGGCGATGCTCGCCGAGGACTCCGCAGTCGCTGCGCAGTACCGCGCCGCTCACGAGGCGTACCTGGCCGACCGCGGGCAGCTGCTGGACGTTCCCGAGATCGACGACTACTCCGCCGGGGGCATGCCGACGAGGGTCAAGTGCCTGCACGCCCTCGTCGGCCATTCCCTGGCCGTGGGGCCGGGCGTCAACCCGATCGGCGACCGCGCCCTCGCAGAGTGCGGCTGGACCCCCGAGGTGTGCGCGTGCACTCCCGACCTGCGCGGCTCCTAGCGCGCCTGACCGTGCTCGCCGTGGCGGGCGCTGGCGCTCTCGCGCTCGCTCCGGCTCCGGATGCCCGCGCAGACTCGATCAGAGACCTCCAGTACTGGCTCGACGAGTACGGAATTCGCGAGGCGTGGCAGATCACGCGAGGCGCGGGTGTCACGATCGCGGTCATCGACTCGGGCGTCGACGCGGCGCATCCCGATCTCGCGGGCGCGGTCATCGGGGGCACCGACGTCTCGGGGCGGGGAGCCGACGACGGAACGCGGCCGGTCAGCGGAACGGGCAGCACGCACGGCACTATGGTGGCCTCCCTCGCGGCAGGACGGGGCAGCGGGCCCACGAACGGTGTCATCGGCGCGGCTCCAGCGGCCTCGCTGCTGAGCATTTCCCTCGCCTTCGGAGCGGGGGAGCGCAGCGCCGACGCGCAGGTCGCCGACGCGGTGCGATGGGCCGTCGACAACGGCGCCGACATCATCTCGCTCTCCCTCACGCGCAACACCCTCGGCTGGCCGGAGAGCTGGGACGACGCGTTCGGCTACGCCGAGGAGAACGACGTGGTCGTCGTCGCGGCGGCGGGCAACCGGGGCAGCGGCACCGAGTCGGTGGGAGCGCCAGCGACGATGCCGGGAGTGCTCGCGGTCGGCGGAGTGGACCGTTCGGGCGTCGCGAGCGACAACGCCTCGTCGCAGGGCATCACGATCGGGGTCATGGCTCCGAGCGAGCAGCTCGTGGGCGCGGTGCCGGGTGGCGGGCACGCCCTCTGGCAGGGCACGAGCGGGGCCACGCCGATCGTCGCGGGCATCGCGGCGCTCGTGCGCGCGGCGCATCCCGAGCTCGATGCCGCGAACGTCATCGAGCGCATTCTGCGCACCGCCCGCCCCGCGACGCCCACCGTGCCCGATCCGCTCTACGGCTACGGCCTCATCGACGCGCGCGCGGCCGTGGGCGCGAGTGTCGCTCCTGTCGCGAGCAATCCGCTCGGCAGCCTCGCCGAGTGGGTCGTCGTGCACCGTCGAGCGGAGGCCGACACCGTCGCAGCCGACCTTCCCGCGGCGCGCGAACCGATCGCCCGCGGCTCGGTCGCGAACGATCCTGTCGCGGATGCCCGGCCTGCGATCGCCGCGGCGGCACCCGTGCTGCCGATCGTGGGCCTGCTGCTCGGGCTCGTGCTCGTCGTCGTGGGAGCGGTCACCGCAGGCGCCGTGCAGTTCGCCAGGCGCACGCCGTCGGAGTAGATTAACCGGGTTCCCCCAAACAAGGAGTGTTTTTCTCGTGCCCAGAATTCTCATCGTCGGTGGAGGCTACGCCGGTTTCTACACCGCTCTGAAGCTCGAGAAGTGGCTGCGCAAGGGTGAGGCCGAGGTCGTTCTCGTCGACCCGCTGCCCTACATGACCTACCAGCCGTTCCTGCCCGAGGTCGCGGCGGGCTCCATCGAGCCGCGTCACGCGGTCGTCTCGCATCGGCGCCACCTCAGGAGCACCCGCGTCATCACGGCGAAGGTGTCGGGAGTGAACCACGCGAGCAAGACCGCCACGATCGAGCCCGAGGTGGGGGAGCCCTTCGAGCTCGACTACGACCACGTCGTCATGACCGCCGGCTCCGTCTCTCGCACGTTCCCCATTCCCGGCGTCGCGGATGAGGCCATCGGCATGAAGTCGATCGAGGAGGCCGTCGCGGTGCGCGACCGCCTCATCGACAACTTCCACCGTGCCGCCCTGCTGCCGGCCGGCCCCGAGCGCGATCGGCTGCTCACCGTCGTCGTGGTCGGTGGCGGCTTCGCCGGCATCGAGACCTTCGCCGAGCTGCGCAGCCTCGCGAGCGCCCTGCTGCGGGACCACCCGCAGCTGACGATCGACGACACGCACTTCCACCTCATCGAGGCGATGGGCCGCATCATGCCCGAGGTGTCGCTCAAGACGAGCCACTGGGTTCTCAAGAACCTGGCCCAGCGTGCCGCGATCGTGCACCTCGAGACGCAGCTCACGAGCGCCGTCGACGGCCGCATCGAGCTGTCGACGGGCGAGAGCCTCGAGTCGGACCTCATCATCTGGACGGCGGGCGTCATGGCGAACCCGGTGCTACGCGGCACCGACCTGCCGGTCGACGAGCGCGGTCGCCTGCGTGCGCAGGCAGACCTGCGCGTGATCGACGACAACGGCATCGTCGACGCCGCGTGGACCGCGGGCGACGTCGCCGCGGTGCCCGACCTCTCGGGCGGCGGAGTCGGTGGGTTCTGCGTGCCCAACGCGCAGCACGCCGTGCGCCAGGGCAAGCAGCTCGCGAAGAACATCGTGGCGGTGCTGCGCGGTGAGGACCCGAAGGACTACGAGCACAAGAACCTCGGCGCCGTCGCCGGCCTGGGCCTCGGTTACGGAGCCTTCCAGTCGGGCAAGTTCGCCGTCACGGGCTTCCCCGCCTGGGTCATGCACCGCGGCTACCACGGCCTCGCGATCCCCATGTGGGAGCGCAAGCTGCGCGTCGTGGGCGACTGGGTCGGCAACCTCGTGCTCGGGCGCGACAACGTGAGCCTCTCGGCGCGCGAGGAGCCCGCGGCGTACTTCCAGGAGTTCGCGGCCCGCCCCAAGGGCTAGTGCCCGCGACCGCAGGTTATGCGGTCGCGCCAGTGCGGTGTACCCCGGCTGGGGTTCGAACCCAGACTGAAGCGATTTTAAGTCGCCTGCCTCTGCCAATTGGGCTACCGGGGCCCGCCCGCCACATTAGCTGTCGAGGGCGGGTGCCACCCAGCGCACCCAGACGGTGAGCGCGGTCAGCACCGCGGCGATTCCGAGCGCGATGAGGCCGAGGGCGAGCAGCGGGAAGCTCGCGCCCGAGGCGACGATCGCGCCCGTGACGGAGGCGCTCGTGAGGGCGACGACGGCCCAGCCGCCTCGCGAGATGGCGTAGAGCTCGCGACCGGGCAGCCCGCCGATGGGCAGCAGGAGCAGCAGGAGCGACCCGAACCCGCCGAGGGCGATCGCCGCCATCGTCTCGGCGGCGAAGGTCTCCCAGAATCCGACGGTCGGCATGAGCAGGGTGTGCGCTGCCCACGCGAGCAGGGCGAGTGTCGCGACGCCCGCGATCTGAGCGATGGCGACTCCCCCTCGCGCGCGCAGGCGCGCGGGCTCGAGGGCGAGGCAGGCGAGGAGCACGCCGAGCAGGACGGGTGGCTGCAGGTCGAGGAAGCGCGAGAGGAGCGCGGCGACGAAGGCGACGATCAGGATGCCCGGCAGCAGTCGCGCGCGTGCGGGGGCGTGCAGCACGCGCCCGGCGATCCTCGCGGGGATGACGACGGCGAAGAGGTTGAGCAGCACGAGCCCGAGCCCGATGGCAGCCATGAGTCTGATGTACCGCACTTCCGCCGTGATGCCTCCGGAGAGCGCGGCGACGAGCGCGGCACCCGCGAAGGTGGCGACGACGACGAGGAGAGGGGAGAGGACGGGCCGCTCGCCGCCCTCCTCGCCCTGCTGCTCCTCATCATCGGGCTCCTCGTCCTGGCGGTTGCGGCCGGTGAGCCGCCAGGGTGAGGTGCCGAGCCGTGGCCCGACGATGGTCGCGTACGCGCGCAGGGGGAGCGCGATGAGCAGCAGGTAGGCGAGCGCCACGATCGGGGCGAGTGCCCAGCCGCCGCGCTCGATGATCTGCTCGGCGGAGGGCAGCGAGTTTCCGAAACCCGTCTCGGTGCCCCAGTGGGTGGCGGGTGAACCGCCGCTTCCGCTCTCGCCGAACGGGGGCGACGGCACGCCGGGGGCCGGCCGCTCGGGGGGCGTCGTGGGGCTGGGGATCGGTGAGCTCTCGGGTTCGGGCGACCCGGTGCCACCGGGTTCCGGGGCGGGAGCGGGAGGCACCGCAGGGCCGCCCGGCGATCCGCCTCCCCCGTCGGGGCCGCGGGGGGAGGCGATGATCTCGACGCGCTCGCTCGCGCTGCTGAAGTTGCCGGCGACATCCCGCTGCAGTGCCTGCAGGGTCCACTCTCCGGGGCCGGGGAGGCCGAGTGCGCAACTCCACTCGCCGGTCGGCTCGACGTCGGCCTCGCACGCGATGTCGCCGTGCGTGAAGACCTGCACCCGGGCATCCGGTTCTCCCTCGCCCGCGACGGTCACCGCGGGGCCGCTCACCGCATCGCCGTTCGAAGGGCTCGTGATGAGGGGAGCAGCGGGAGGCGTGCGGTCGATCGTCGCCGTCGTCGCGGGGGAGTAGCTCGAGTACTCCGGCCCGAGAGAGGGCAGCGATTGACTCACGCGCACCTCGTGCTCGCCTTCGGGGAGGATGACGACGCACGACCAGAAGCCGCTGTCGACCGCCGCTGGGCACGAGTGCTGCTGCGGAGCTCCGGACCCGTCAGACTGCACCTGGATGGTCGCCCCGGGCTCAGCCTGACCCGTGAACCGGCCCGTCGTCGTGATCTGAGCTCCAGAACCGTCGAGCGTGGGGGGACGCAGGACGCGCAGCACGAGAGGCTCGAGCGGCTCGACGGAGTCGTCGGCGAGGGTCTCCACCCCCGTGAAGGTCTGCTCGCCGTTGGGCACCGAGATCGACGGGCACTGCCAGGTCGTCGCCGCTGAGGCGGTGATCGTGCACACCACGCCGGCGCCGGCGCGGCGCAGCTCGAGCGCGCTCTCGGCCTCCTTCGTGCCCTGCAGCACCACGTGCCCGGTGCCGACGAAGTCGCTCGTCGGCTCGGTGAACGAGGCTGCGGCCGCCGCAGGAACGGAGGGCAGTGCGGCGAGTGCGGTAGCCGCGGCGACGACGATCGCAGCCCTGAGCATCCCGCGAGCGGGCGACGATGAGCGGCCCATGCTCATCCCCCTCTCCGCTCGTGAGGGTGACGGCCCTCGGTGCTGCCGGCGCGCCGACATCGGACCATCCTCGCGACCATCATGTCGTGTTGGGCCGGTGACTGCTGGGCGGCTCCACAGGAGGCGCCAAGCCTGGCGCCTGTTGCGGGTCGGATGCGCGCTCTATGCTGTGCTCATGGAATTCTTGGTCATCGTCGGCGTCATCGTCCTTCTCGTCGTCATCGCGGGCATCTACCTATGGGCGACGTACAACTCGCTCGTCACCCTCAATGTGCGCGTCGACGAGGCGTGGAGCGACATCACGGTGCAGCTCAAGCGCCGTGCCGACCTTCTGCCGAATCTCATCGAAGCCGTCAAGGGCTACGCGGCGCACGAGAAGCAGGTCTTCGAGAACGTCACCAAGGCGCGCGCCGAGACGCTGACCGCGCAGGGCCCGGCAGAGGCGAGCGCGGCCGAGAACCACATGCAGCAGGCGCTCAAGAGCATCTTCGCGGTCGCCGAGGCGTACCCGCAGCTCCAGGCGAGCCAGAACTTCCTGCAGCTGCAGGGGGAGCTCGTCGACACGGAGGACAAGATCCAGGCGTCTCGCCGCTTCTACAACGGTGGGGTGCGCGAGCTCAACGTCAAGATCAAGCAGTTCCCGAACACGCTCTTCGTGCGCGGCCTCGGCTTCACCGAGCGCGACTTCTTCGAGGTGGCGGATGCCGCGGCGATCGCGGAGCCTCCGCGCGTGCAGTTCTGATCACCGCGCTCGCGAGCAGGGAGTAACCGCACGTGTATCGCGCCATTGCGGCGAACAAGCGCAACACGGTGTTCATCATCATCGTGTTCGTGCTGCTCATCGGGGGTCTCGGCCTTGTCGCCGACTACCTGTACGGCGGCGGCATGACGATCTTCATCGGCACGCTCATCGGCGCGACAGCGTACGTGCTGTTCCAGTACTTCGCGTCGAGCTCGCAAGCGCTCTCGATGGCGGGTGCCCGCCAGATCGAGAAGCGGGACAACCCTCGCCTCTACCGCATCGTCGAGAACCTCGCGATCACGGAGGGCATGCCGATGCCCAAGGTGTACATCGTCAACGATCCTGCGCCGAACGCCTTCGCGACGGGTCGCGACCCCGAGCACGCGAGCGTCGCTGCGACCACGGGCCTGCTCGAGCTCATGGACGATCGGGAGCTCACGGGGGTCATGGCGCATGAGCTGGGCCACGTGAAGAACTACGACATCCGTGTGTCGACGATCGTGTTCGGTCTCGTCGTCGCGGTCGGGCTGCTCGCCGACATCCTGGTGCGCATGGCCTTCTTCGGCGGCAATCGCAACAACGGCAACCCGATCGTGCTCATCTTCGGCGTCGTCGCGATGATCGTGGCGCCGCTCGTCGCGAGCCTCATCCAGGCGGCCGTCTCCCGGCAGCGGGAGTACCTCGCCGATGCGACGGGCGCTCTCACGACGCGCGACCCGGAGGCGCTCGCGAGCGCTCTCCAGAAGCTCGGCGACTACGCGCGCCCCATGCGCAAGCAGAGCTCGACGATGGCGCACTTGTGGATCAGCGACCCGATGAAGCCCGGAGTGATCGACCGCATGTTCCAGACCCACCCCCCTATCCCCGACAGGGTGAAGCGGCTCATGGAGAACTCGACGCGCTTCTAGCCGGTCGAGCAGTCATCGACCCCGCAGTGCTTCCCGCACGGCGGCGGCGGCCGTGCCCCGATCGGCGACGAGAACCTCCCCGAGCCCCTGCCAGGCCGATGCCCGTCTCAGCACCGGGGCGATGCGCTCGGCGAGCGCACCGGCTGACACGCCCGGCTCGGCCCACGCCGACTGCACGCGCAGCACCCCCGCCTGGCGGTCGCTCTTGAGGTCGATGCGCCCCAGCAGGGCATCGTCGACGAGCACGGGCAGCGAGTAGTAGCCGTACTGGCGGTGCGCAGCCGGTGTGTAGATCTCGATGCGGTAGGGAAAACCGAACATCCGCAGGGCTCGCTCACGGTTCCACACGACCGGGTCGAAGGGAGAGAGAAGGGCGGTCGACTCGATGCGGCGCGGGATGCGCGCGCCCGAGGGCATGAACGCCGGGAGCGGCCGGCCTCCGCGCACCCACCCCTCCACCTCGACCTGTACGACCTCGCCCGCGTCGAGGAGCGCGCGCAGGGCATCCTTCGTCGGAGCGATCTTCAGCCGGTGGTAGTCGGCGATATCGCCGATCGTGCCCACGCCGAGGGCTCGCACGCTACGCCGGACAAGCTCGAGCTGCGCATCGTCGCGCGCAACCCGCTGCGCGTGCAGTTCGCCGAGGCCCACCTGCTCGGGCAGGGCGTACACCCGCGAGAAGCCCCGCCGCCCGCCGCTCACGACGTCGCCCACGGCGAACAGGTGCTCCAACCCGATCTTGACGTCGCTCCACCCCCACCACGGCCCGCGTCGCGCGGTGGCCTCGTGCTCGACGTCGCCCACGGTCATGGGTCCCACCGCGGCGAGCTCGCCGAGCAGCCAGGAGAGCATCGCTGCGTTGTCGCGCACCCACGCGTTCGAGCGGTTCTCCTTCTCGCGCAGCGCCTCGCGCTTCCAGTGCCACAGCGGCCAATCATCGCGACGGATGATCGCCGCCTCGTGCGCCCAGTACTCGGTGTAGCGGCCTCGGGCGTGGAAGATCAGCCGGTCGAGCAGTGCGGGGTCGTACGAGCCGAGTCGCGCGAAGAGCGGCAGGTAGTGAGACCGCGCGAACACGTTCACCGAGTCGAGCTGCAGCACCGCGAGGCGATCGAGGGCGGCCGTCAGCTGGCGCGCGCCGATCGTCTCGGGATGCGGGCGGGCGAAGCCGCCCGCCCCGAGGGCGAGCCGCCGAGCCTGATCGCTTCGGAGCCGGTCCACCTGCGAAGGCTATCGAGGACCAGCGACCCGCGAACGGGGCCTCGCGGGCTCGTAGACTGACCGCATGTTCCGCGCGTTCCGCTCCGCAGAGCAGAGCAGCGCGCCCGCGGTCTCCACGGTCCCCCCGGGTGTGCGCATCGCGAGCGAGTGGTCCTGGCGCTTCCTCGCCATCGCGGGCGCCGCCGGGGTCCTCATCTTCCTCATCATCCAGTTGCGGCTCCTGGTCATCCCGCTCTTCATCGGCGTGCTGCTCGCGGCGCTGCTCGTCCCCTACGCATCGTGGTTGGGCTCGCGCCTGCGCTTTCCCCGCTGGCTCGCGATCCTCACCGCGATGCTGACCCTCATCGCGGTCGTCGGGGGCCTCGTCTGGCTCGTCGTCTCCCAGGTGCGGGCCGGCTACGGTTCGCTCGAGGAGCGATCGGTCGAGCGCTACGCCGACTTCCTCTCCTGGCTGTCGGCGACCTTCGAGCTCTCCGACGCCGAGCTCGCGACGGTCATCGACGACACGGTCGCCCAGCTCGACCTGGGCGGAGGCTGGCTCGTGAGCGGAGCGCTCTCCGTCGGCTCCACGCTCACCGAGGTGCTCACGGGCTCGGTGCTCGTGCTCTTCGCCGTGCTGTTCTTCCTCATCGACGGGCGCCGCATCTGGCAGTTCGTCGTGGGGCTGTTCCCGCGGCGGGCGCGCACCCCCGTCGACGGTGCCGGTCGAGCCGGGTGGCTGACCCTCACCAACTTCGTGAAGGTGCAGATCTTCGTCGCGTTCGTCGACGCGGTGGGCATCGGGCTCGGTGCGGTCATCCTGCAACTGCCGCTCGCTCTGCCCATCGCGGTCGCGGTGTTCCTCGGCGCGTTCGTGCCCATCGTCGGCGCCGTCGTCACCGGAGCGCTCGCCGTCTTCGTCGCGCTCATCTACTACGACATCGTGATCGCGCTCATCATGCTCGGCATCGTGCTGCTCGTGCAGCAGATCGAGGGCAACGTGCTGCAACCCCTCGTCATGGGCACCGCGGTCAAGGTGCACCCGCTCGCGGTCGTGCTCGCCGTCGCCGCGGGCGGATTCCTCGCAGGCATCCCGGGTACGCTCTTTGCCGTGCCCATCGTGGCGGTGCTCAACGTCGTCGTCCGCTACCTTTCTCGTGGGCAGTGGCGCACCAACCCTCGGCCGAGCCTCGCCGACGTCATAGCGCCCCACGATCACGATCCCCCCACGACAGAAGGGCGAGCATGACGACCCCCGTGACGCTGGCCGGCCCCACGCTCGACGACGTCGAGGCCGCGCGCCTCCTCGTGCGCCGAGTCGCGGAGACGACGCCCATCGAGACCTCCCGGTACCTGAGCGACATCCTCGGCGCGACCGTGCTGCTCAAGTGCGAGAACCTGCAGCGCACCGGCTCGTACAAGATTCGCGGCGCATACACGCGCATGGCGCGGCTGACCGAGGAGGAGCGCTCGCGCGGAGTGGTCGCCGCGAGTGCCGGCAATCATGCGCAGGGCGTGGCCTTCGCCGCGCGCGAGCTGGGCATCCACGCCACGATCTTCATGCCGATCGGGGTGGCCCTGCCCAAGCTCCAGGCGACCCGCGACTACGGAGCCGAGGTCGTGCTGCGCGGGCACTCCGTGTCGGAGCCGCTTCAGGCCGCCGCCGAGTACGCCGAGCGCACGGGCGCCGTCTACATCCCGCCCTTCGACCACCCCGACGTCGTCGCCGGTCAGGGCACGCTCGGGCTCGAGCTGCTCGAGCAGGTTCCCGACCTCGAGACCGTCGTCATCCCGATCGGCGGAGGCGGGCTCGCGAGCGGCGTCGCGAGCGTGCTCAAGCGACGGGCGGCCGAGGAGGGGCGCACGATCCGCATCATCGGGGTGCAGGCCGCCAACGCGGCCGCCTACCCCATCTCGCTCGCCGCGGGCGAGCCGACCGACATCACGATCGGCTCGACCATCGCCGACGGCATCGCCGTCGCACGGCCGGGCGCTCTCAACTTCGCGATCATCCGGGACGCCGTCGACGAGGTCGTCACCGTCGAGGAGGACGACATCGCCCAGGCCATGCTCGTGCTGCTCGAGCGCGCCAAGCTCGTCGTCGAGCCGGCGGGCGCCGTCGGAGTCGCCGCGGTCATGCAGGGCAAGGTGAGTGCTCAGGGCACGACCGTCGTCATCCTGTCGGGCGGCAACATCGACCCGCTCATCATGGAGCGCGTCATCAGTCACGGTCTCGCGGCGGGGGAGCGCTATCTCAAGCTGCGCATCCCCCTGCCCGACCGGCCCGGCCAGCTCGCTCGCACGAGCGAGATCGTGGCTTCGCAGAACGCGAACGTCGTCGAAGTGCTGCACACTCGCCACGGCACGGGGCTGCAGATCAGCCAGGTCGAGCTCGAGCTGCACATCGAGACCCGCGGCCCCGAGCACGCCGACCAGGTGCTGGGCGCGCTGCGGGACGCAGGGTATGAGCCGCGTGTCGACTTTTAGCGTGCGCGCGCAACGCTGGCGCGTTGGAGGTCGAGGCCGCGCGTCGACGTTTGGCGTTCGCGCGCAACGCTCGCGCGTTGCGGGGTGCGAACCGCGCGTCGACTTCTCGAGCGCCGTCTCCTCTGACGGCCCCGGTCGTCTGTTCGGGAACGGGTGAGGCGGGCCGTCAGAGGAGACGGCACGGTCCGCTAGGGCGTGTAGGTCTCGACGTTCACGATCGTGACGGAGACCTGCGCGCCGCTCGGCGCCTCATAGCTCGTCGAGTCGCCGACCTTGAGCCCGAGGATCGCCGAGCCGAGGGGGCTCTGCTCGCTGTAGACGGCGAGCTCTCCGCCGTCGCCGACGATCTCACGGCTGCCGAGCAAGAACTTCTCCTCATCGCCCATGATCGTCGCCACGATGACGGTGCCCGGCTCGACGACGCCGCTCGACTGGGGCGCCTCGCTGACGGTCGCGCTCTTCAGCAGGGCCGAGAGCGTCCTGATTCTCGCCTCGATCTTGCCCTGCTCGTCCTTCGCGGCGTGGTAGCCGCCGTTCTCCTTGAGGTCGCCCTCGTCTCGGGCAGCCTCGATTCGCCGCGCGATCTCGGCGCGACCCTCGGTGCTGAGCTGCTCGAGCTCGGCGTTGAGGCGATCGTAGGCCTCCTGGGTCAGCCACTTCGTGTCGGTGGTGTCGCTCATCTTGTCTGCCTCCTGACGCAACAGAGCCGACCCGGTGGGTCGGCTCGCCGCAGTGATCTGAGGATATTACGGGAGCCAGCAGCGGTACGGCAAACCCGTCACGGCTGGTTCTGAAGTTCGCACGGTCTGCGCGAGGGACCGGGTGCGCTCAGGAGAGGCGGGGATCTCGACGATCGTCCACCCCACGATGCCGAAGCTGCTGTTGAGCGCCTGCAGTGCGCAGTGCACAGTGGTCTCCGGTGGTGCCGTCACCTCCCACTGCACGGTGATCGACGTGTCGGTGACGTCGGTATAGCCCAGTTCACGCGTCTCGAGCGTCGCGCTCGTGCCCGATAGTCCTCCCCACACGACCCACGCGGTCAGGACCACGGCGAGAGTGATGGCTCCTGCGATGAGGATGCGGCGAGTACGGCGCTCGCTCCCGGCGCTGCGCCCGTAGCGCTCATCGAGGAGCTGCTGGGTCGTCGTCATGGTTTCCTGTGCGGGTGGTCGGCGAGCATCCGGATGCGCTCGATAGTGTGGCTCTCAGGGTAGTCGGCGCCGCTGAGAGGCGAGCGCTCGGCGCCCTCCCCCCTCGGCGTGAATCCCACGCCGATCGACTCGAGGAGCACGCGTGCACTGGCTGACCGTTCACCGAACCGGCATCGGGCCGAACCCTGTGGACGACCCGCTCCTCCCGCCCATACAGGTCGATGAGAACCTCGTGACGCCGGGCGTCATCGGCTTCGTCGTCACGCTCCTCGTCGCGGTCGGTGCGATTCTGCTCATCATCGACATGTCGCGGCGGGTGCGCCGCGTGCGGTATCGCGGAGAGGTGCGCGAACGCCTCGAGGAGGAGCAGGCCTCAGCCGCCGTAGGGCGGGTCGAGGGCGACGATGAGGACCCCCGCCCAGTGGCATAGGAACGCCACGACCGTCAGGGTGTGAAAGATCTCGTGGAAGCCGAACACGCCCGGCACCGGGTTCGGGCGCTTGAGCCCGTAGATGACCGCCCCAGCCGTGTAGGCGAGCCCTCCGACGATCACGAGCGTCATCATGGCCGGGCTCGCGGCGAAGAGGTCGACGATGTACAGCACAGCCGCCCACCCGAGCAGCACGTAGAGCGGCACGTACGCCCAGCGAGGCGCGGTGATCCAGAAGACGCGGAAGCCGATGCCCAGCAGAGCACCCGCCCAGACGAGCGCGAGCAGCAGGTAGCCCTTGTCCGGGGGCAGCGCCATGATGGCCAGGGGCGTGTAGGTGCCGGCGATGAGCAGGAAGATGTTGGCGTGGTCGAAGCGCTTGAGCAGTATGCGCGTGCGCGTGCTCCAGTGGAACCGGTGGTACGTCGCCGAGATGCCAAAAAGCAGGAGCGACGAGGTCATGAAGACGGCGCTCGACCACGTGGCGGCGACACCGTCGGCGACGATCAGCAGCACGATGCCGGCGACGACGGCCAGCGGGAACGTGCCGGCGTGAATCCAGCCGCGCCAGGTCGGCTTCTCCTCTCGTTGCTCGATCCGCTCGTACTCGATCGACTCCTCGAGGAGAGGGACATTCGGGATGTCCGCCGCGGGCTCGTCGTCGACGCGGTCTGCGGCGGTGGTCACGGGCTCCTCAGCGGCAGGCGTCATGCCGCGATCGTAGCCCGCCCAGCTCACAGGCGCCTTTCGACTGGAGACCGTGAACAATGCGAGCACGGTGCACTACCGTGATGGCTGTGCAATCGAGGAGAAGTCTCCGCGGGCGCGGCGTGCTCTACCAGCTCTACATGCGCCGGCTGCGGCATCAGTTGTCCGATGCCACGCACCCTCGTCATGTCGCGATGATCCTCGACGGCAACCGGCGCTGGGCGCGACTGCGCGCCGGCGGCACGAGCGCGCACGGGCACCGCGCCGGAGCGGAGAAGATTCGCGAGTTCCTGACGTGGTGCGACGACGCGGGCATCGGAGTCGTCACGCTCTACCTGCTCTCGACCGACAATCTGACGGGGCGGGAGTCGGAGGAGCTGCGGGAGCTCATCCCCATCATCGGCGAGCTCGCGAGCGCCCTGTCGCAGTTCCGCGACTGGCGCGTGCAGCACGTGGGCAGCCGCGACGGCCTCCCGGACCCGCTCCTGGCTCAGCTGGACGCCGCCGTGGCGAGCACGCGAGACCACAAGGGCCTGCACATCAATCTCGCCGTCGGCTACGGCGGCAGGCGCGAGATCGCCGACGCCGTGCGCTCGCTCGTGCACGAGCACGCCTCGGCGGGCGGCACTCTGGACGCGCTCGGCGAGCTGCTCACACCGGAGAACATCGCCGACCACCTCTACACGGGAGGCCAGCCCGACCCCGACCTCGTGATCCGCACGTCGGGCGAGCAGCGCTTGAGCGATTTCATGCTGTGGCAGAGCGCTCACAGCGAGTTCTACTTCGTGGAGGCCCTCGGGCCCGACCTGCGCGAGGTGGACTTCCTGCGTGCTCTGCGCGACTTCTCCCGCCGCCAGCGCCGTTTCGGCCAGTAGGCTCGCCGTCTCACACCTGGAGACCCTCATGACAGCTCTCGATGCGTTTATCGCCGACTTCCACGAAGACCCCGGCTACCTCGACTTCGCCCGTCTCGCCCCCGTGGGAGACCCGGTCCTGGCCGAGGAGCGCGCGCACGCCGAACTTCTCGCGCGCGCGCGCTTCGGCTCGCTCCAGACACTCGCTGAGCAGGATGCCCGGGCACGGGCCGCGCTCGGCGAGATGCTCGGCTTCCGCCCCGATCAGGTGGTCTTCCAGCCGAGTGCCTCGCAGGCGCTCATGCACGTCATGTTCGGGTTGACGGGTGGCGTCTCCGCATCGCCGGGCGATTTCCCCGCCGTCGGCTACGCCCTCGCGCGGGCGGCGGAGGCCCTCGGCGTGCTGGTGCCGCGTGACCTCGTGCCGCAGCACGAGCGCGTGACGCCGGGAGTCGTGAAGGAGCAGGTGGGGGCGAACACGGTCGCGGTGATCGTGAGCCTCGTCGACTACCGCACCGGCCAGGTCGTCGACCTGGAGGGAGTGCGCCAGGTCATCGGCGACCGGCTGCTCATCGTCGACGCCTCGCAGGGCGCGGGGGTCGTGGACGCACCGTGGCAGGCGGTCGACGTGATCGCGGGCGGAGGCCGGACCTGGTTGCGCGCCGGCCCTGGCACCGGGTATCTGGTGCTCTCTGATCGAGCCCGCGAGAGCCTCACGCCGGTCTGGTCGGGGTGGCTCGCGCAGGGCTCGGTGGAGCCCGTTCACGAGATCCTGCCGCCGCAGGACGATGCGGGTGCCTTCAGAGTGGGCGCTGCAGACCCGGGTGCCGAGGCGAGACTCGCTGCGGCTGTCGAGGCAGTCGTCCGTGTCGGCGTCGAGGTCATCGCCCCTGTGGTGCTCGACCGCACCGCCCGCATTCTCGAACTCGTCGACGAGGCAGGCCTCGCGGTCGTCTCCCCGCGGGAGGACGAGGAGCGGGCAGGCATCGTGGTCGTCGAGCCCGATGCCGACCAGTTCGGCGTGCTCGCCGCCGCTCTCCACAACCACGGCATCTCAGCGACCAGTCGAGAGGGGCGCGTGCGGTTGAGCGCCCACGTGTCGACGAGCGAGGACACGCTCGCACTTCTGCGAACGGCCCTGCTCACCTTCCGAGCCGCCACGCGGCACTGAGGGAGGCACCGTGCTCTCTCCTGGGTGAACCAACCCGTAACACGCGCGTGTCGTTGCGCGTCGAGCGCGACGGGAGGCATAGCGTGGCGCTCATCAGGCATCGAGCCTGGTCGAGACGGCCGGAAGTTCGTCTTGCGAGCCCTGGCCGGCACGTCAGATGAGTCCGGGGGCGCCCGCGCTTCCGGGGTTGGAGCACTGGTGGCCGCATCGAGAACCTCCTCCCAGACATCCCGCACCACGGCGTCGACGACGGAGGTGATGCAGCGCACCTACGTCTTGGACACCTCGGTCCTCCTCAGCGATCCGAGAGCCATGTTCCGGTTCGCGGAGCATGCCGTCGTCCTCCCTGTCGTCGTCATCACCGAGCTGGAGGCGAAACGCCACGACCCGGAGATCGGGTACTTCGCGCGTCAGGCGCTACGCCACCTCGACGAGTTGCGGGTGCAGCATGAGCGCCTGGACTTCCCGATCGCGGTGGGGGAGGAGGGCGGTTCGCTGCGGGTCGAGCTCAACCACTCGAACCAGTCGGTGCTGCCGAGCGGGCTGCAGCTCGGCGACAACGACTCGCGCATTCTCGCGGTCGCTCTGAACCTCGCGCAGGAGGGCCTGGCCGTCACGGTCGTCTCGAAAGATCTCCCCCTGCGCGTCAAGGCCTCGTCGGTCGGTCTCGCGGCCGAGGAGTACCGGGCCGAGCTCGCCGTCGACAGCGGGTGGACCGGCACGGCCGAGATCACGCTGTCGGCCGAGCAGATGGCCGATCTCTACGACCGGGAGACGGTGTCGAGCGCGGCGGTGCGCGAGCTTCCCGTCAACACGACGCTCGTCATCCATTCCGACCGAGGGTCGGCCCTCGGGCGCGTCCTCGGCGAGGACGTCGTGGGCCTCGTGCGCGGGGATCGCGACATCTTCGGTCTGCACGGCCGCTCTGCCGAGCAGCGCCTCGCGATCGACCTGCTCATGGACCCCCAGATCGGCATCGTCTCCCTCGGCGGTCGCGCGGGCACGGGCAAGTCAGCGCTCGCGCTCTGCGCGGGTCTCGAGGCGGTGCTCGAGCGTCAGCAGCAGCGCAAGATCATGGTGTTCCGTCCCCTGTACGCGGTCGGGGGGCAGGAGCTCGGCTACCTGCCGGGCGATGCGGGCGAGAAGATGAACCCCTGGGCGCAGGCGACGTTCGACACGCTCAGCTCGGTCGTCTCGCAGAACGTGCTCGACGAGGTCATCGAGCGCGGGCTGCTCGAAGTGCTGCCGCTCACGCACATTCGCGGTCGGTCGCTCCACGACGCGTTCGTGATCGTCGATGAGGCGCAGTCGCTCGAGCGCAACGTACTGCTGACGGTGCTCAGCCGCATCGGGCAGAACTCGAAGGTGGTGCTCACGCACGACGTCGCCCAGCGGGACAATCTGAGGGTCGGGCGGCACGACGGCGTCGCGAGCGTCATCGAGACGCTCAAGGGCCACGCGCTCTTCGGCCACATCACCCTCACGCGCAGCGAGCGCAGCGCCATCGCGGCGCTCGTCACCGAGCTCCTGGAGGGCAACGAGCTCGCCTGAGCGCACCTGATCAGCACGGCGAGGGGTGTCCTGTCGGGCACCCCTCTCGTGCTATTCGAGCTGTGCTGCGCGTCGGAGCGCGACTCCGCTCAGCCCTGGTCGCCCGGCGATCCTGACGGTGCTTCGCCACGCTGCCGCGCGCGGTCGCCGACGGCGCGCAGGAGCTCGCCGATCGTGTGCGTGCGCTCGAGGGGGTGCCGCAGCGGCTCGTCGTCGACGACGCTGTAGCGGTTGCGTCGGCCCTCGCGCGTCTTGACGAGGTAGCCGGCCTTGACGAGCTCGGCGACGATGCGCTGCGTGCCGCGCTCGGTGATGCCGACGCGCTCGGCAATGTCGCGCATGCGCAGATCGGGGTCGTCGGAGAGGCACACGAGCACGTGCGTGTGATTCGTCAGAAACGTCCACTCGGCCACGCGACCACTGTACGAGCCACATCGCGCCCCGTCCGGCATCGAAATGCACGTTGTGCAATACGCGAACTAGCAATCGTGTATTGTGATGCGCGCAAGGAGGTTCTCCATGTTCTCAGCCGGTACCCCCCTCGACCCTCGCGCACTGCTCGCGGTGGCACCCATGCCCCCGATCGATGGTGGCCTGTGGCGACTCGACGGCGTCGCGCTGGTGCTGCTCGTCCTCGTCGTCGGCATCGCCGCAGCCGTCGTGCCCTTCGCCCACCGCTCACTCCGCGGCGACCGGCACGGCACTGCCCTCACGATGGCGTTGGGTGCGATGCTCGCGACGACGGCACTGCTCGCCGTCGCGGGCCCGCTCTGGATGCTCGGCCTCGCCTGGAGCGCCTCCACCGTCGCGACGCTTGTGGCCCTCGGTCTCGGCGGGGGAGTGCGCGCACTCCTTCCCGGTGCCGTATGGCTCGTCGCCGCCGACGTCGCGCTCTGGGCCGCGATCGTTCTGATGTCGCTCGGTGCCGAGGGGGATGCCGCAGCACTGCTCTTCGTGATCGCCGCCGTTCTGCGCTGTGCCCTGCCGCCCGCGCAGAGCTGGCTCGTCGGCTCTCTCTACGCTCCGACTCCCGTGAGTGCCGCTCTGCACGGCGGCATCGTGAACGGCGGGGGCATCCTCGTCATCACCCAGTTGCCCCTCATCGGCGAGAGCGCCCTGGCATCCCTCGCGCTCAGCCTCCTCGCGGCGGTCGGCCTCCTCGTCGGTGTGACGGCCTCGCTCGTGAGAACGGACGTCAAGGGCCGACTCGTCATGTCGACCGTCGCGCAGATGGGCTTCATGCTGCTGTGCGCCGCCCTCGGCCTCGCCGCCGCCGCGCTCGTGCACCTCGTCGCCCACGGCCTGTACAAGAGCTCGCTCTTCCTCGCCTCGAGCGACGGCATCGACCGTCGCGCCTACGACCGCCGCGCCCCGGCGGTCCTCGCGCTCTCCCGCCCCAGCGCCGCGGCCCGGGCCCTCGCGGGCATCGCGCTCCCCGTGATGACACTCGCGGCCGTGGCGGTCGCGGTGTACCCGGGCGGCCGGGGCGTGCCCGAACTCCTGCTCCTCGTCGTGGTGGGCGCGGCCTTCGCCGCCGCGGGCGCCCGCGCGGCACGACTCGCCCCGAGCACCGCGCTCGCCGCCGCGTCGACCACCCTGCTCGCGGGCGGTGCGGCGGCGTACGCACTCGCTGCATCGCTGCTCTCGGCGGTGATCACACCCGAGTCTGCGCCCGAGGCGCAGCCCGCCATCGTGGTCGTCGCGGTGCTCGCCCTCCTCCTCGTCGTCGCTCTCGGCGTCGTGCGTCGATGGTTCCCGATGAGCCGGACGGGTCTGGCCCTGCAAGCCTTCGGTCTCGGCTTCGGCGACCCTCGCGCTCGGCGTCCCGCGGGCAGAGCATCCACGGCGCGCGCGATCCCCGCATCCGACCCCCTCGGCAGCCCGCTCACGACAGGAGCCTCGTCATGACCGATATCGTCGCACCCATGCGCGCGGCCCTCCGCGCCCGGGCACGCGCCGAGATCGCCGCCTCGGTGATCGCCCCGTACTACGGCCTCGACGCGGCGATCGCAGTGAACCCGCTCCTGCCCTCGCTCTCCGAGGGGTTCGCCGGTGCGGTGACGCGGGCCGCACCCGCGCTCGGAGCCCGCGGGGCGCTCTCCGAGGGGCAGTACCGCGACCTGCTCGACTCCGGTCGCATCGCGGAGGCCGACCTCGCCCAGGCGATCCGTCGCCGCGACGCCGAGTCCCCGCGGGGGGCGACCGACGCGCAGCTCGTCACGCGGTTCCTCACCCGTGCTGCCCCGCCTCCACCGCTCGAGCGGCAGCCGATCAGCGCCGTCGACGAGCGACTCGCCCAATGGTGCCGCGCAGCGCTCGCCCCCGATGCCGCGGCGTGGCCCGTGCCCGTCGCCGAGCTCGGATACTTCGGCGCGTGGCGCGCCCTCGCGCTCCACGACGCGACCCTCCCGCGAGAGGCGAGGCGTCGCATCGCCGAACTCCCCGACGTCGCCGATCGTGCCCTCGCCACCGTTCTCGAGATCACCGACGTGAGCGAGGACGAGCAGCTCGCGCACTTTCGCGCCGGGCTCGCCCGGCTGCCCGGTTGGGCCGCCTACGTGCGATGGCGCGCCGAGACCGCGGGCGATGTGGACATCGTCGACCTCCTCGCCGTGCGCGCAGCACTCGAATGGGCACTCGACGAGCCTCGACCCATGCCCGCTGCGGGGCACGGCGACGAGGCGGGCGCCGTGCGCACGCTCGTCTGGCAGGAGGCTTTCGAGTCGGCCCCCCATCGTCGGGTGCTCGAGCAGATCACCGCATGCTCGGGTCGTCACCGTGACGCCTCGGCACCCCGCGCTCACCTCGTCTTCTGCATCGACCCCCGCAGTGAAGGACTGCGACGGCACCTCGAGCGTCGCGGCCCCTACGCCACCTCCGGCTTCGCCGGCTTCTTCGGAATCGCCGCGCTCGTGGAGCCCCTCGCCGCGACCGAGCCCGCGGCAGCATGCCCCGTGCTGGTGACTCCCCGCTACCGCGTGGCCGAGCGACCGGCACCCGGGGCGTGGCGCGACGCCGCTCGGTTCGTGCGCTCTCTCGCCCTCCGCCGCGCCCTGCGCTCGAGCGTCAAGGCGCCCGACGCCCTTCCCGGCGCCCCGCTCGGCTGGGCCGAGGTCACCGGGTGGCTCTTGGGCCCGCGCTCGATCGCGCGCAGCCTGCTGGCCGGGCGAGCAGTGCGCGCGGGGCGCCCCGACGATCCGGCCATGAGCGTGCCCACGCTCCTCGACCTCGATAGCGCGCTCACCCCTGAGGCGCAGCTCGACACGGCCGAGGTGATTCTGCGCACCATGGGCATGGTGGAGTCGTTCGCGCCTCTCGTCGTCTTCGTCGGCCACGGCACGTCGACGACCAACAACGCCTACCGAACGGCGCTCGACTGCGGAGCGTGCGGGGGCCACCGGGGCGCTCCCAATGCGCGGGCTGCCGCCGCGCTGCTGAACACGCCGGCGGTGCGGGTGGGACTGAGCGAGCGGGGGATCAGCATCCCTGAGGCCACCGTCTTCCTCGCCGGGGAGCACGACACGGCTACTGACGTGGTCACGCTCGCCGACCTGCACCGGCTCGAACCGGTGCGGCGCGACGCCGCCGCCGAGGTCGAGCGAGACGCTCGGGCAGCGGGGCACGACCTCGCCGCCGAACGGATGCTGGATCTGCCGGGCGCGTCTGCGCGCACGCCGGCGAGCATCGCCGCCGCTCGTCGGTCGCGGGACTGGGCTCAGGTGTACCCGGAGTGGGGTCTCGCGCGGAACGCCGCGATCGTCATCGGGCCGCGGTCGCTCACCGCGGGCGCCGACCTCGAGCGCCGCGTCTTCCTGCACTCGTACGCGCCCGAGCACGACGCCGAGGGCACGGCGCTCGAGACGATCCTCACGGCACCGCTCGTCGTTGCGCACTGGATCAACGCGCAGTACTACTACTCCGCCGTCGATCCCGAGGTGTTCGGCGCCGGGTCGAAGACGGTGCACAATCTCGTCGCGGGCGCTGGAGTGCTCAGCGGGCCGTCGGGAGACCTGCGACTCGGCCTGCCGTGGCAATCGGTCGGCACCCGCGACGGTCTCCACCACGAGCCCGTGCGGCTGCTCGTGGTCGTCGACGCGCCGCGCGAGCGCATCGAGCGCATCGTCGAGCGCGCCGACGTCGTGCACGATCTCGTGCACGGCGAATGGGTGACCCTCGTGCGACCGGGCGACACGGTCGGCGAGTGGGAGCGGTACACCCGAGCAGGGTGGCAGTCGTGGCAGCTGCCCGGCGCCGAGTGGACTGCAGGAGAGGAGGCGGCATGAGCCGCGAAGCACTGACGAGGATGACCAAGATCGAGATCGTGGCGCGCACGGTCGATGCCGACGCGGTGCGCCGCCAGATCGTCGCGGCGGGAGCGACGGGCTACACGAGCCTGCCTGCGGTGGCCGGTCTCGGGCACCACTTCGCTCACGAGGGCCGGCAACTGTTCAACGACCGGGACGCGCTCACGCTCATCATCACGGTCGTGCCCGATGACCGGGCGGACGATCTCATCGAGGGTCTGCGCTCACTGCTCGACCTCACAGCGGGCGTCATGTTCGTCTCCGACACCTACGTGAGCAGACCGCACTACTTCCGTTAGAGGCCCGGCGCCGTCATGCGCAGCACTTCGAGAGCGCTGTCGAGCTGCTCGAGCGTGACCTCGCCGCGCTCGACGAATCCGAGGTCGATCACGGCCTCGCGAATGGTGAGACCCTCAGCGACGGAGTGCTTGGCGACCTTCGCGGCCGCCTCGTAGCCGATGACGCGGTTGAGGGGCGTCACGATCGAGGGCGAGCTCTCGGCGAGGGCCCGAGCGCGTTCGAGGTTCGCCTCGAGACCGGTCACGGTCTTGTCGGCGAGCACCCGCGTCGAGTTGGCGAGGAGGCGGATCGACTCGAGCAGCGACGTGCCCATGACGGGGATCGCGACGTTGAGCTCGAAGGAGCCCGATGCGCCCGCCCACGCAACGGTCGCGTCGTTGCCGATGACGCGCGCGCACACCATGAGCACGGCCTCGGGCACGACCGGGTTGACCTTGCCCGGCATGATCGACGAGCCCGGCTGCAGATCGGGGATGCGCAGCTCCCCGAGGCCGGTGTTCGGGCCCGACCCCATCCACCGCAGGTCGTTGCAGATCTTGGTGAGCGACACGGCGATGACGCGCAGGGCGCCGCTCGCCTCCACGAGGCCGTCCCTGGCGCCCTGCGCTTCGAAGTGATCGAGGGCCTCGGTGATCGGCAGCCCCGTGGAGCTCGCGAGCTCAACGATGACCTTCTGCGAGAATCCGAGCGGGGTGTTGATTCCTGTGCCCGTCGCCGTGCCGCCGAGCGGCACCTCCGCGACGCGCTCGATCGTGGAGCGCACGCGCGCGACGCCGAGGCGCACCTGTCGCGCATAGCCGGCGAACTCCTGCCCCAGAGTGACCGGCGTCGCGTCCATGAGGTGGGTGCGTCCGGCCTTGACTGCGGTCGACCACACCTCGGCCTTCTGCTCGAGGGCGACGGCGAGGTGCTCGAGCGCGGGGATGAGCTCGTGCAGCAGCGCGCTCGTCACGGCGACGTGCACCGAGGTGGGGAAGACGTCGTTGGACGACTGGGAGGCGTTCACGTGGTCGTTGGGGTGAACGTCCATCCCCGCGATGCGCGTCGCGAGGGTCGCGAGCACCTCGTTCATGTTCATGTTCGAGCTCGTGCCCGAGCCCGTCTGGTAGGTGTCGACCGGGAAGTGATCGTGATGCTGCCCCTCGATGATCTGCTCTGCCGCTTCGGCGATGGCCTGCGCGAGCGGAGCATCCAGAATTCCGAGCTCGGCGTTCACGAGAGCGGCGGCGCGCTTGATCTGCGCGAGAGCGATGATCTGCCCCGACTCGAGCCCCGAGCCGGAGATCGGGAAATTCTCGACGGCGCGCTGGGTCTGGGCCCGGTAGAGGGCGTCGCGTGGCACGCGCACCTCGCCCATGGTGTCGTGCTCGATGCGGTAGTCGTCTGTCTCGGTCACGTCGATGTGCGTCCTTCTGTGCGTGGCGGTGGGGTGTCTGGTCGGCGGGTGGCGGGTGAGGATGCCCGGGTGTCGGCTCGGCGTGCGTCGAGCTCGGTCAGATCTGGCCCACGACGACGTCGGGCTCGACGCGACCCTCGCGCAGCTTGTAGTTCGCGCCGACGATGGCCAGCGTACCGGCGGCGACCTCCTCGCTGATGAGCTCGCTCGCCGAGAGCAGCGCTCCGACGGTGTCGCGCAAGTGCTGACGACCGACCTCGAGAGCGTCGAGCTGGTCGATCGCGCTCGCCCCCGCGCTCATGCGCACGCGCTGAACGGCGGGGAGGATCTGGTTGACGATGCCGCGGATGTGCACGGGCAACGGCTCGGCGCCGGGTCGGGCGGAGTCCATCGCGGCCCGCACAGCACCGCACTCGTCGTGCCCGAGCACGAGGATGAGCGGCACGCGCAGCACTGCCACGGCGTACTCGAGCGAGCCGACGACGCTGTCACTGATGACCTGCCCGGCGTTGCGCACGACGAACAGGTCGCCGAGTCCCTTGTCGAAGATGATCTCGGCGGCGAGTCGAGAGTCCGAGCAGCCGAACAAGGCCGCGCCAGGGGCCTGCGAGCCGGCGAGCTCGGTGCGCCGCTCGACGTCCTGGTGCGGATGCTGCGGCTCGCCCGAGACGAACCGCGCGTTGCCGCGCTCCATCTCGCGCCAGGCCTGGGCGGGGGTGCGTCGGGTTGCAGTCATGCGGTCACCTCGCGTTGATCGATCGAGGCCGCGACTACGGTGCGGTCTCGGTCTCGTCCTCGGCAGGAAGGTCGGCGGCGATCGCAGTAGCCAGTAGCGCGAACTCGTTCTCCGACGCGGTGCCGTAGAGCACGATCGTGCTCTCGGCGGCCTCGGTCACGAGGGCGTACTGGCGGCTGCCGACGGCGTCGACCCCACGTCGATCGTAGAGGTTCCACTCGACCCCGGCGATCTCCACGGGCTCTCCGCCCGACGCACCCCGCAGCAGGTCATCGAGCCACGTCGGATTCGTCTCGAAGCCCTGCACCAGGGCGATGAAGGCGTCGGTGTCGGTGAGGAAGCCGATGTACCACTCGCGCACGCCGCCGCTCGCGGTGAGGTCGGCGCGGTTGGCCGACCAGGCCGGGGGGACGGTGGGCGCCAGCACGTCCGTGCCGAGCGCGGCGGAGGCATCTGCTGCGGTCGACGGGTAGTCCACGGGCGGGGGAGTGGGTGTCTGCCGCACGACGACGACGACGAGGAACAGGACGATGCCGAGCGACGCGACGAGGGAGAGCACGAGATTCTTCGTCGACTGGTTCGCGCGGCGACGGCGCCGCGACTCGGCCACGCGTGCCGCGGTCTCCTCCGGCGTCTCGGGCCGACCGAGCTCGGCGACGACCCTGCCCGCTCCCGCAGACGTCACGGGGCGCTGCCGTCATCGGAGGCGGCGGCGCGAGCAGCGTCGAGGCGAGCCTTCGCGCCGAGCAGCCACTCCTCGCATCGTCGCGCGAGCGCCTCGCCGCGCTCCCACAGGGCGATCGACTGCTCGAGCGTCGCGCCGCCCTGCTCGAGCTCGGAGACCACGCGCACGAGCTCGTCTCTCGCCTGCTCGTAGCTCAGGCCGCTGACCTCGGCGCGCTCGGGTGGGGAGGTCTCGGAGGCGGGGGAGTCGGTCACGTCAGTCATGCTAGGTCTGCTTTCCTTCGCTCGGGGTGGGAGTGTGCGATGGGGCGTCGTTCGGCGAGGGCTCGGTGCCCGTCACGGTCGCGGTCAGGCGGCCCGCGGCGAGAGTCACGTGCAGCGCATCGTCGAGCGACGCTCGCGCGGCGTTGCTCACCACGCGCCCGGCGTCGTCCTGCACGATCGCGTAGCCGCGATCGAGCGTCCGCTGAGGAGAGAGCGCCCGCAGCTGGCGGCGCCGCTCGTCGAGGGCGTCGAGCGAGCTGTCGAGGCGGCGCGTCGTCAACTCCGCACCGCGCGCGACGAGGCGCGTGAGCTCCTCCGCTCGCGTGGCGATGATCCACGTCGCACTCGCGAGCGCCGGTCGGGAGCGGAACTGCGCCACGCGCTCGATCTCGGTCGTGAGCATCGAGGTGAGCCGGGTGATGAGCCGAGACCGGGCCTGCTGCACGGTCGCGAGCTGCTCGCCGACATCGGGCACGACCCGTTTCGCGGCATCGGTCGGTGTCGAGGCGCGAAGGTCGGCGACATCGTCCAGCAGCGGTCGGTCGTTCTCATGCCCGATCGCACTCACGAGGGGCGTCTCGCAGTCGGCGGCGGCGCGCACCACGGCCTCGTCGCTGAAGGGCAGCAGGTTCTGGAAGTCGCCGCCGCCGCGCGCGACGATGATGACGTCGACGTCGGGGTCGGCATCGAGCGCTCGGATGCCCGCCACGAGCTCGCCGACGGCCCGGTCGCCCTGCACGGCGGAGTGGTGCACGCGGAACGAGACGGACGGCCAGCGCAGCTGCGCGTTCCGCAGCACGTCCTTCTCTGCGTCGCTGTCGCGTGCGGTGACGAGCCCGATGCACTGCGGGAGGAAGGGCAGGGGCCTCTTGCGCTCGGGGGCGAAGAGCCCTTCGGCCGTGAGCTGACGCCGCAACTGCTCGAGGCGCTCGAGAAGGTCGCCCAGGCCGACGCGTCGCATCTCGAACACCTGCATCGTCAGGGTGCCGCCCTTGACCCACCAGTTCGCCTTGACGAGAGCGATGACCCGATCGCCCTGACCGAGTCCCTCCGGCAGCTTCCCGCGCACGGAGGACCAGATGGTGAAGGAGACGGTCGCCTCGGCTGCGAGGTCTTTGAGCTTGCCGTAGACGTTGCCGCCGGAGACGCCCCACTGGGTGATCTCGCCCTCGACCCAGACCGTGCCCAGGCGGTCGATGTACCCCTTCAGCTTCGAGGAGAGCTGCCCCACCGGCCACGGCGCGTCGGCGGCGCTCGCCGTCGGATCGGGTGCGGCTCCCGGGCGGCGGGGAGCCTCGGGGGCATCGGTCACGCCCCCAGGGTAGCCGCGGGCGGCGACACATGGGCACGGAGTCCACCTTCAGGGGCCCGCGCCTAGACTGGGCCCTGTGAGCACCATCACCAACGGAGCCCCCGTCAGCACACCGATCGTTCCCGCGCGGCGCGCGCGGTTGACCGACGAACCCGTCGCGGGCAGCAAGCGGGTGCTGCTCGCCGCGCCGCGCGGGTACTGCGCCGGCGTCGACCGGGCGGTCATCGCGGTCGAGAAGGCGCTCGAGCAGTACGGCGCACCCGTGTACGTGCGCAAGCAGATCGTGCACAACATCCACGTCGTGACCGAGCTCGAGAAGAGCGGTGCGATCTTCGTCGACGAGGTCGAGGAGGTGCCGCCGGGCTCGCACATCGTCTTCTCCGCCCACGGAGTCAGCCCGGCCGTCGTGCAGGGCGCGGCCGACCGCGGCCTCGCCGCGATCGACGCGACGTGCCCGCTCGTGACAAAGGTGCATCGCGAAGCGGTGCGCTTCTCGAAGCAGGACTACCGCATTCTGCTCATCGGTCATGCTGGCCACGAGGAGGTCGAGGGCACGATGGGTCACGCGCCCGAGCGCACGATCCTCATCGGCAGTCCGGAGGAGGCCGACACCGTCGAGGTGCCCGACGCCGACGAACTCATCTGGCTCTCGCAGACCACGCTAAGCGTCGACGAGACGATGGAGACCGTTCGGCGTCTGCGCGCGCGGTTCCCGCATCTGCAGGACCCTCCGAGTGACGACATCTGCTACGCGACGCAGAACCGTCAGGTCGCGATCAAGAAGGTCGCCCCGGAGTGCGATCTCGTGATCGTCGTCGGGTCGGCGAACAGCTCCAACAGCGTGCGCCTCGTGGAGGTGGCGCTCGAGTACGGTGCGCGGGCGGCCTACCGCGTCGACTACGCGAGTGAGATTCGGCAGGAGTGGCTCGAGGGTGTCGCGACCGTCGGCGTCACCTCCGGGGCGAGCGTTCCCGAGGTGCTCGTGCAGCAGGTGCTCGCCGACCTCTCCGACGCCGGCTACGGCGAGGTGGAGGAGATCACGACGGCCGAGGAGGACCTGCTGTTCTCGCTGCCGAAGGAGCTACGGGTCGACAAGTCGGGCAAGCGTGACGACCGCGCGCTCGGCGGGCGCACGCGGGCCTGACGGGCTGGCTCCATGACCACCGCCGATGCGACCGCTTCGGCGCTGCGACTGCCTCCCCCTCGCGAGGTGACGGCGAGCGCTCTCGTGCGCGGGCTGGCGACTGCGCAGCGCCTCATCGGCCCCGCGAGCATCCTTCTGGCCGGTGGCATCCTGCTCGAGGTGGGCGCTCGACGCGGCGACCTCGCGAGCGTCGCACCGCTCGCGGCGCTCCTCGCCCTCATGCTCGTCAGCTCGCTCGCGCTCGCGTGGCGACCGACGGCGCTGCTCGCGGCGGCGCAGCTCGCGCTCGGCACCGTCGCCGGCACGGTCTATGCGGCGGTCGCGATGCTCACGCTGTCGCGGGGCGAGTCGCAGAGCGCCTACCTCATCGAGGCCGTCGCGACCGCCCTCATCTTTATCGGCGCGATCCGACCGCGCGCCTCGAACGGCATTCTGTGGGTCTCGGGCGCGTGGCTCGCGGGCAGCGTCTCCCTCGCCGCGGGGGCCGCGCTCGTCGGGGAGACCTACGTGCTCTCCTGGGACCGCGTGACCGACGCCGGCATCATCTGCGGGGCGTACGCGATGGTCGCGATCGGCTGGCGCCGCCGGCGGGAGCGCCTGCCCGAGCTGCCTGCGCTGACGCAGTCCTCCCGCAGCGGCGAGGATCAGCGCGTGCGGGAGCGCGCCGCGACCGCGGTCGTGCACGACACGGCGCTCGCCGCGCTCACGCTCGTCGCGCGCAGCGCGCCCGAGCTCGACGCGCGGCTGCGGCAGCGCATCCGTCGTGATCTTCGCATCGTCGCGACCGCGACGGTGTCTCCACGCGGCACGTCGCCGGCACCGGATCCGCGGCGCGCGAGCCTCGGTGCGCGCCTGCTCGCCATTGTCGACGACGTGCGCTGGCGGGGCATGCGCGTGGACGTCGCGGGCGCTGATGCCGCCCTCGGGTATCCCGGTGATGACGCGGCCGAGGCGATCCTGGGGGCGACCGCGGCCGCCCTCGACAACGTCGTCGCGCATTCGGGCACGACTCATGCGGACGTCACACTGGGGTCGGCCGAGGGGCTGCTCACCGTCATGATCGTCGACGGGGGTCGGGGGTTCGACCCCGCGACCGTGCCCGCGGACCGCCTCGGCCTGCGGGAGTCGGTGGTCGGCCGCGTCGAGCGCGTGGGAGGCTCGGCGCGCGTCTGGTCGGGGTCGACGGGCACGACCGTGCTGCTGTCGGTTCCCGCCGAGCCGGTCGCGACAGTGGACGAGGTCGAGCGATGAGACGGTGGTGGCGATTCTCGGCGATCGATGTCGACACGCTCAGCTGGCTCACGTCGTCCCTCGTGACGATCTGGGTGTCGATCGTCGTCGCGCTCCACGGCATCGTCTCGATCACGGCGGGCGGGCAGGCCGGTGGCTCGATCACGACGCAGGTGCTCGCCCTCGTCCTCCTCGTGGCTGCCGGTGTCCTGATCCACGTCGGGTCTCGCCCGTACCGGGGGCGGCTCGGTGCGGCGCTGTCGATCGCCGTCTTCGTGCTGACGGGTCTCGGGGTGCTCGTCTCGGCTGCGGGCCTGCGCGGCGAGGCCGTCGTGCCAGAACTGTGGTGGGCGTCCCTCGCCGCAGCGCTCATCGCCATGTCTCTCGCCCCGTTCGTGCCCGGCCGCGTCTTCCTGCCCGGCATGATCGGACTCTCCGTGTGCACCATCCTCGGCGCGTTGAGCGCGACGGGGGGAGAGGGCGTGCGGCTGCCGGTGGCCGCTGCCCTGACCGCGTCCTCCCCCGTGCTCTTCGCCATCATCGGGGGGTCGGTGCTCACGGGCGTCATGATCGCCGACGTCGAGCGCTGGCGCGGCCTGGTGGGCGACGCCCGCGTGAAGGATGAGCAGGAGGAGCCCGTGCTCGCCATCCTCGAGCGGGTCACGGCGGGCGCCTGGTCGCAGCGCATGCAGCCGTTCCTGCAGTCGATCGCTGCGGCGGAGGAGGTGAGCGACCGAGATCGTCGGCGTGCCGCGGCGCTCGCCGACGAGCTGCGGCGGGCGCTCGTCGATCGAGACGCGCAGTCGTGGTTGAGCGCGATCGTGGCCGAGTGGCCCGTGCACGTCGACGACCCGCACCGCCTGGCCGGCACGATCACGGTCGATCAGCGCAGTGCCATCACAGCTCTCATCACCGGCCTGTTCTCCGACCCGGACGCGGGTGTCTTCGGGGCTCGTCTTCGCTTGGCGGCTGCGGGGGACGACGCGGTGGCCGTGGCCGTCACGGTCTCGCTCGATCTTCCCGAGGGGCGGCGCACGACGGTCCTCGCCCCCTACTATCTGAGCGTGAAGTCCGTCGTGAGGCGCATCGAGTGGCGCAACGGGGAGTCGCTCGTCGTGAGCTTCGACGTCGACGCGGAGGGTCAGCGGTAGCGGCATGGCCGTCTTCGAAACACCCAGGCCGGTGGCGGCGGCCGCCATCGTGCGCGGTCTCGCGGCGGCTCAGCGTCTCATCGTCGTGCTCGGCCTGCTGTTCGGCGCCCTCACGATCGCCGACCTGCTCGCCGCCCGGGGGCACGGCGGGTACACGACGCTCGTCATCGCGCCTGTCCTCGCGGTCTCCCTGCTGGCCCTCGTCCTCCTCTGGCGGCCCACCCTGCTCACGGCGTCCCTCTTCCTCGCCGGTGGGGCGGTGAGCTCGGTCGCGGTCATCACCCTCGGCCTCACCGTGGACCCCGGGTTCGCCGAGCCTGGACCGTTCGCGCTCAACCGCACCGCGAGCGCACTCGTGCTCGTGGGCGCACTGCACGGCAGCGCGCTGAGCGGGATGGTGTGGAGCATGGCAGGTCTCATCGTGGCCTATGGCAGCCTCGCCGTCGGGCTCGCCGCCGGGGGAGGCTCGGCGGCGCCGGGATGGGGCCCGCTGCTCCTGTTCATCGTGTCGTTCCTCGCCTACGGCATGCTCGCGCTCGCCCAGCGCCGCGCCCAGCTCGCGACCCCGGCTCTCGAGAACGCGCTCGCCTCGCTCGAGCGAGCCGAGCGGCAGCGAGCGCTCGAGCTGCGCTCCGCGGCGGTCGTGCACGATACCGTCCTCGCCGATCTCGCCGTGGTCGCGGCATCGCCCGGTGCGCTCAGCGATCGCGCCCGCGCGCGGTTCGTCTCCGACATCGACGTCATCCGGTCGTCGAGCGTGCGGGAGCCGGCCGCCACCCGGCCGGTCGCAACCGAGTTCGGCTCGGCGCTGCTCGAGTTGGCGCACGACTTCCAGTGGACGGGAGTGCGCGTGGAGGTGAGCGGGGCTGAGATGCTCGCACGCACCGTGGAGGCGCGGGTCGCCGATGCGCTGCTGGCCGCTGCGCGTGCCGCCCTCGACAACGTGGCGCGCCACTCCGGTTCCGATCACGCCGACCTCGTCGTCGGCGAGCGCGCGGGGGTGGTCTCTCTCCTCGTCGTCGACGACGGTCGCGGCTTCGACCCTGACGCGGTGCCGGCGGATCGCCTGGGCTTGAGCACGGCGATCAGGGGTCGCGTGGAGGATGTCGGCGGCTCGGTGCGCATCTGGGCGGGCGAGGACGGCACGACGGTCATGCTGACCGCGCCGCTGCGAGAGGACGCCCCATGAGCGGCCGTGCGGCGGCACCCCGGCAGCATCGCACGCCGTGGGACGCCGATCCGCTGAGCTGGCTCGCCGTGCCGAACCTGCCGCTCGGGGCCATCGGGGTGACCCTCGTCTACGGTGCCATCGTCATGCTCGTCGGCGGCCAGAGCGGCACGCCGCTCCTGATGCAGGGCGTCGCCCTGCTGCTCGCGACGCTCGGGCTACTGTCGCTGTTCTTCTCGACCCGACCCCGACGGGGGCCGCTGTCGGGCGGCCGAGCAGCGGTCGCCGTCGCGCTCGTGAGCGCGGGGATGCTGATCTCGGCCGCCGCGCACCGCGGCAACGACGAGATCGTGCTCGAGCTGTGGTGGGCGCCCTTCGTCTGCACCCTGCTGCTGCTCGCGATGGCACCGTACAGCGACCCGCCGTGCGTGCTGCTCTCGGGGCTCGTGCTGCTGATCACCGCGCTGGGTGCCGCCGCATTGCTCGACGCCGGGGCGGCGAGCGCGTGGCCCCCGCTCGCCGCGACGAGCATGATCGTCTCGCCCGTCGTGTTCGGCACCGCCGGCGCCGTCGCGTTCATCGTCACCGTGACGAGGCGGCTCACACGGTGGTCGGAGCGCCCGTGGTCGGAGGGGCCGGCCGCCGCCGTCCACGATGCGGGAGGCGATCCAGACGGCACCGAGCTGCTCATCGCGCAGGTCGACGAGCAGACGAGCGCGCAGCTGGCGGAAGCGCTCGCGCTGCTGGCCGGCGTCGTCGAGCGCGGCGAGATCGACGACCGCGACCAGGGGAGGGCGGCCGAGGTGGCGACGAGGCTGAGAGAGCAGCTGCTCGCGTCGGCGAACGACAGCTGGCTCGAGCGCATGGCGCGCGGCAGGCCGTTGAGCGTGCGCGACCCTGATCGGCTCGCCGACCGCCTCGGCGTGCCGCAGCGTACGGCTCTGCGCGCGATGCTGGATGCCCTGCTCGACGACCCCGCCTCCGGGTTCGTGTCTGCGCGCATCGAGTTGCGGTCGCCCGTGGAGGGCACGATCGCGGTCGCGCTCAGAATTCTCACGACTCTCGCCGAGGGGCGCCGCGTGACGTTCCTCGAGCCCTACTACGTGAGCCTGCAGTCGACCGTCACGGGTATCCGCTGGCGCAACGGGTCATCGATCGCGCTCGACTTTACGACCGCGCCTGACCCGCGGTCGCCGAAGCCGCCGCTCGCGCAGCGTCAGGCTCAGCTGCCCGAGTGACCCGCTGAGCCCAGCTGACGGGTCGCGTCGACGACGCGCGCGGCCATCGCGCTCTCCGCCGCCTTGCCCCATGCGCGCGGGTCGTAGACCTTCTTGTTGCCCATCTCGCCGTCGACCTTGAGGAAGCCGTCGTAGTTCTTGAGCACGCTGTCGGCGACCGAGCGGCTGAAGGCGTACTGCGTGTCGGTGTCGATGTTCATCTTGATGACGCCGTTGGCGACCGCGGTGGCGATCTCGTCATCGGTCGAGCCCGAGCCGCCGTGGAAGACGAGGTCGAGAGGCAGAGCATCCGTGCCGTACTTCGCCTGGATGCCGTCCTGGATCTCCTTGAGCAGCTCGGGGCGCAGCTTGACGTTGCCCGGCTTGTAGACGCCGTGCACGTTGCCGAAGGTGAGAGCGGCCATGTAGCGGCCGTGCTCGCCGAGCCCGAGAGCCTCGACCGCCGCGGTGACGTCGCCGAGAGTCGTGTATAAGGCGTCGTTCGAGCCCTCGTGCTGCACGCCGTCCTCCTCGCCGCCGACGACGCCGATCTCGACCTCGAGAATGGCGTTGATGGCCTTCATGCGGGGCAGGAGGTCTTTCGCGATCTCGAGATTCTCGGTGAGAGGCACCGCCGAGCCGTCCCACATGTGCGACTGGAAGATCGGGTTGCGGCCGGCCTTCACCTCGGCCTCGCTCGCCTCGATGAGCGGCATGACGAACCCGGGCAGGGCATCCTTCGGGCAGTGATCGGTGTGGAGGGCCACGGTGACCGGGTAGTTCTTGGCGACCTCGGTGGCGAAGGCGGCGAAGGCGAGCGCTCCCGACGCGCGGGCCTTGACGCTCTGGCCGGCGAAGTAGTCGGCGCCTCCGGTCGTGACCTGGATGATGCCGTCGGAGCCGGCGTCGCTCAGGCCCTGCAGCACGGCGTTGATCGTCGACGACGACGAGACGTTGATCGCGGGGTAGGCGAAGCCGCCCTTCTTGGCCTTGTCGAGCATCTCGGCGTACTGGTCCGGCGTGGCGATGGGCATGAGACTCCTCGGTACTGGGGGTGTCGTGGTTTCGCGTCGAGTCTAGCCACGGGCGTGCCCGCTGCCACCGGCTGATCGCCCCGACGGGTGTTCAGGCTCGACGCTAGGCTGGTCGCGCGCTGCACTGCCACCCGGCGCGTCCTCATCTTCTCGACGCATCGCCGACCCACGGAAAGGACGCCATCGTGGTGACCACTGAGACCGGAACGCTGTTCCTCCACCCCGACCGCAACCTCGCGATGGAACTCGTGCGCGCCACCGAGGCGGCCGCGATCCGCTCGGCACCGTTCATCGGCAAGGGCGACAAGCTCGCCGCCGATGGAGCGGCTGTCGACGCCATGCGCAAGTTCCTCGGCACCGTCAACTTCTCGGGGCTCGTCGTCATCGGCGAGGGCGAGAAGGACAACGCCCCCATGCTGTTCAACGGCGAGGAGGTCGGCAACGGGCAGGGCCCCGCGTGCGACATCGCCGTCGACCCGATCGACGGCACGTCCCTCACGGCCGCGGGCCGCGGGCACGCCATCTCGATGATCGCCGTGGCGGATCGCGGGTCGATGCTCGACGCCTCGAGCGTGTTCTACATGGACAAGATCGTCGCGGGCCACGAGGGCATCGGCGTCCTCGATATCCGCCAGTCGGTCGAGGAGAACATTCGGGCCCTCGCCGCGGCGAAGAAGAAGCGTGTCGACGACATGCGCATCGCGGTTCTCGACCGCCCGCGGCACGCGCAGCTCATCGAGGAGATTCGCGCGACCGGTGCGGGCACGCGCATCATTCTCGACGGCGACGTGGCCGGCGGCATCAACGCTGCGCGCCACGACTCGCGCATCGACATGTGCATCGGCACCGGGGGCAGCCCCGAAGGTGTCGCGACCGCATGCGCCGTCAAGGCGCTCGGCGGCTTCATTCAGGGCAGGCTCGCGCCGGGCAGCGATGACGAGCGCGAGAAGGGCGAGGCCGCGGGTCTTCTCTTCGACCACGTCTACGAGGCGAACGACCTCGTGCGCAGCGACAACACCTTCTTCGTCGCGACGGGCGTGACCGACGGCGAACTCGTGCGCGGCGTGCGCCGCGAGGGCGAGATCATCACGACCGAGTCGATCGTGCTGCGCTCGCGCTCGGGCACCGTGCGCCGCGTCATCGCCGACCACCTCGTCGCGAAGTGGCTGGACTCCTGACGACTCGCCGAACGCGCTACAGCAGGTTCGGGATCTTCTGCTCCTCGGCGAGGTTCGCGCGGCGGAAGTAGAACGTCACGACCGTCGACACGATGACGATGAAGAGCGAGTAGAGCGCCGGCACGATGAGGATGAGCCCGATGTCGGGGCTGCCCGCGAAGGTCAGCAGCACGATCGCGATCGCGAGCGGGCCGTTCTGGATGCCCGTCTCGAGCCCGATCGTGCGAGCGTTCATCGGGTGCATGCGGATCGCCCGCGCGATGGCGTAGGCGATCGCGATGCCGAACAGCCCGAGACCGATCGCCACGAGGTAGGTCTGCCACGGCGTGGAGGTGAGCAGCGCCCAGTTGCGCGGCACCCACGTGGCCATGAGGAACACGATGAAGAAGAGGCCGAAGAAGCCGCCCAGCAGCTCCATGACGGCGCCGATGTTCGCGCTGTAGCGGCGCAGGATCATGCCGGCGACGACGGGGATGAGCAACGTCGCGAGCGTCACGACGATGTTGAGGATGGGAATCTGCAGCTCAGAGTCCGCGTCGAAGACGAGCGAGCCGTAGAACGCGAGCACGAGGGGGGTCATCAGGATCGCCCACAGGGTCGAGTTGGTCGTCATGATGACGCTGAGTGCGAGGTTGCCCTTCGAGAAGTACGTGAAGATGTTCGACGTCGTCCCGGCCGGCACGCAGCCCATGAGCAGAGCACCGAGGGCGACGGGAGCGGCGCACTCGCGCGGCAGCTGGAAGAGCACGGCGATCACCAGCAGGTAGGCGAGCAGTGGCATGATGCCGAACTGCGTGACGAACCCGATGATGAGACCCCACGGCCGGCGCAGGGCGGAGCGGAAGTCCCGCGGTGTGAGGCCGGCGCCAAGGCCGAACATGATGACGAAGACGAGGCCGACGAGCAAGACCTGCTCGAACTCGGTGACGACGGTCTGGGTCAGAACGATGAGCGAGCCGCCGGTCATGACAGCTCCCTTCCCTGGGTCTCGATACTCGCGGTCGCGGAGGTGACGCCGATGGCACGCAGCTCGCGGCGCAGGATCTTGCCGATGGGGCTCTTGGGCAGCTCCTCGACGAAACGCACCGACTTCGGCACCTTGTAGGCGGCGAGAGCCTCGCGGCAGTGCGCGATCACCTCGGCCTCGGTGGGCGGGTTCTCGGTGGCGACGATGTAGGCGCGCACGGACTCGCCGGTCTTCTCATCGGGCATCCCGATGACACCGACTTCGAGCACTCCCGGCATCGCGGCGATGCGCTCCTCGACCTCGTTCGGGTACACGTTGAAGCCGCTCACGAGAACCATGTCCTTCTTGCGGTCGACGATCGTGAAGTAGCCGTCCTCGTCCATCTGAGCAATGTCGCCGGTGCGGAACCAGCCGTCGAGCATCGCATTCGCGGTGTCGTCCGGTCGATTCCAGTAGCCGCTGGTCACCTGCGGCCCTCGGGCGATGAGCTCCCCGTCCTCGCCGACGTCCTCGCCGACGCCGTCCTCGCCGACGCATCGAATGTCGGTCGACGGCACGGGAATGCCGATGGTGCCATCCTTGCCCACCCCACCGAGCGGGTTGAACGTGAGGGCCGGAGACGTCTCCGTGAGCCCGTAGCCCTCCACGATGGGAGTACCGGTGACGCCGCGCCACCGCTCGGAGACCGACTCGTGCAGAGCCATTCCGCCCGCCGCCGAGGCGACGAGGTGTTTCGGCGGGTTCTCGGAGAACCACCGCTCGTTGAGGAGGGCGTTGAACAGTGTGTTCACGCCCGTCGTCCACGTGATCTTGTAGTTCTCGAATGCCCGCTTGAGGTTGCTGGGCGGCCGCGGGGACGGGATGAGGATGTTGCGTGCGCCCTCGTGGAAGAAGCCGATGAGATTCACCGTGAAGGCGAAGATGTGGTACATCGGCAGGGCCGTGAGCACGACCTCCTTGCCGGGGCGGATGTGCGTGCTGAGCAGCTGCATCATCTGCAGCGTGTTGGCGACGAGGTTGCCGTGGCTGAGCATCGCGCCCTTCGCGACGCCCGTCGTACCGCCGCCGGTGTACTGCAGGGCGGCGAGCGAGTCGGCGTCGAGATGCGCCACATAGCTCTCCGCCTTGCCGAGCCGCTCGCGGCCTGACGCGAGAGCCGCTTGCAGCCCCGTGTGCTCGACGGTGATGGCCGGCAGGGAGCGGTTCCACCACTTCTGCACGAGACGGATTACGCCCGCGATGACGGGCGGGAAGAACTCGCCGATGCGCACGGTGACGACGGTCTCGACGTCGGTCGGCGCGACCACTTCCGGCAACCGGTCAGCGAACATGTCGATGATCACGAGCGCCTTCGCACCGGAGTCGGAGAACTGGTGGATCATCTCGCTCGCGGTGTAGAGCGGATTCGTGTTCACGAGCACGCAGCCGGCCTTGAGGATGCCGAAGGCGACGACCGGGTAGCTCAGGCAGTTCGGCATCTGCACCGCGACGCGGTCGCCCGCCTTCAGGCCCACATCCTCGCGCAGGTATGCGGCGAAGGCGTCGGAGAGCGCCTCGACCTGCGCGTAGGTGAGCGAGCCGTTCATGCCATTGGGCATGCACTGCGTGAACGCGACGGTATCGGCATACTCTGCGGCCGCATTCGCGATGAGCTCCGGCAGAGTACGGAACGGCGGGGGCACGAGCTCGTGCTCGACATCGGCCGGGACTGCTGAAGGTTCTGGTGACTCGTCTTCTCCGGCACCCACGAAGCACTGGGCTTCACGTCAATGTCCTCCGGGCCTAGCTCAGGCGGGATCACCGCCTCGAGCGCGGCCAGGTTGCGCACCAGTGTCGGGTCGTCGGCGAGCTCTTCCCGCACCAACCGCGCGCGAGCGCGCACGTCGCCCGATAGGTATTCGGCGACCGGCACCAGCTGTCCGTGTTTCGCCGGGTCAGGGAACGTGAACGGGGTCACCAGGGCGACCGCGGCCGCTTCGTCGACGCCGAGCAGTTCCGCCACCAGGGGTACGCTGACGCGCCCTTCACGGTCCATGCTGACCGCGACGGCATCTTCCGGTGAGTCCACACGGGTCACCTCGTCGACGTAGCCGATGACACGTTTGGTGAAGATGTCCGCCTTGCGGGCGCGCCCGGAGTCTTCGTCGAAGATCTCCAACGCCGCCACGACTGCGAAGTGCGGGTCGCGGCGCAACTCCAGCAGCGCCCGTGGATATTTCCGCCTGACGATCTCTTCGCCGTCGTCGTCGAACTGCCCCGTGCCGCGCGTCTCGACCCGGTTGATGGGGCCATGCGCGCGCACGTAGTCGTCGTAGGAAGTGTTCAGCGTTGCCCGCAGCTCAGCCAGCAGGTCGCCGTCGTGGGATGACCGTGACTCTGCTTCCAGCACCGTCACCGCCGCATCGCGCAGGCCGATCAGTTTCCGCAGCTCACCTGAGACCGCTGCCGGCAGGCGCACTTCGACGCGACCGTTGATGCCTTGGGCGACGATCTGCCCCATCGCGTCAACCAGCAGACTTCCGACCACACCGCCGGGTTTCTGCGCGATGCGCGCCGGCGGCCTGTCAGTGACGATCTGGCCTTCGGCGGCCCATCCACGGCCCGCCCTGCGCGCACGGGTGGCGACGTCGATCGCCGCCGCACGGAACGCAGCGGCGATCGCGTCATGGCCACCGTCAGGCGGCGGCACGGTCGGCTCGAATCCGAACCGTCCCTGACGGGAGGCGAGTGTGCCAACAACCTGTGCTGGGTTCGCATAGATGTAGTCGCTCACGCGGACGGTGTTTCCGTCGATCAGCCGGTCAGAGGAGGTCAGCCGGTCGGTGCGGGACTGCGTATTCTCCCCCGGCAGGTGCCGACGGAACATCACCAGGTCTGTGACCGCATCGGTGCCGGCGACGTCATCGTGAGCGCCGGCAGGCAACCGCACGGCGCCGAGGAACTCCCCGAGCTCCGCCATCCGCTGACGGGCCGCGTCGTCTTTCGAGTCCAGCGTGAACCGGCTGGTGAGCACCGCGACGATTCCGCCGGGCTTGGTCATGGCCAACGACTTCACGATGAAGTGGTTGTGCATGGACAGCTTCTCGATGTTGTACGCCGGGTCGTACAGGGTCGCGTTGGAGAACGGCACGTTGCCGACCACTGCGTCGAACCCATCGCCGGTCAGTTGCGTGTCGGCGAACGACTCGATGCGGATCTGCGCTTGCGGATAGACCAACTGGCTGATGCGGGCCGTCGTCGGGTCCACCTCAACGCCCACCATGTGCACGCCGGCAGGGGCGGTGCCGATGAAGATGCCCGAGCCGCTTCCAGGCTCCAGCACCTCACCGGTGGTGACGCCGCTCTCAGCGAGCGCTTCCCAGATGCCGTGGGCGAAGTCGCGGGAGGTGTAGTGGGCGTTCAACACCGTGCGGCGTGCTGCCGCCCACTCCCCGTCGGTCCACAGTGCCTTTAGCTGTGCGCGCTCGTCGGCGTAGCGCGCGTCGTCCTCGTCGAACAGTTCCGGGGTGGCACCCCTCCCCGGCCAGCAAGCTAGAAGACGCCGCTCTTCTTCGGTCGGCGCTCGAGACTCAAGAACCAGCTGCTGGAGCACACGTCCTGCAGATACTCCCAACTGAACGCGCGCTCGTCCTCGCACAGTCGGAGCATCCGCCACAGCACGCGCAACTGCATCGGATTCATCGGCCAGGAAAGCCCCTGCGCTTTCGCCACCGGCTCCATCACCTTCGAAAGCGCCACCACCACCTCCGGCGCCCTCCGCAGCGACTGCTCCTGCTCCTTCGACATCCAGAACAGCGTCAGCGACCGGTACTCGCTGGACCACGCCAGCTCGTCCATCTGCTCCGAGTCCTCCACGTACTCCAGCAGCTCCAGAGCTATCGGGCTCGGCATGATCGGCGCGTTCCTCGCGTGCCGATACAGCAGCTGGAAAGCCTCCAGCGCGGTTGGCCTGGCGGTCAGAAAGTAGTTGCGCTCCGCTTTCGTGGTCCAGTACCCAAGTTCGGAGTATTCCGCTGTCTGCTCCGCGTAGGCGATCTTGTTTGCCACCATCCGGTCGTTCGTGAACAACCCCATCCGCTTCAGATACAGGTCGTCGGCCGACACCGTTCGACGGTTCAGGTCGATCTCCACCTGCCGCACCAGCTGCGGGTCCGGACTGAACTGATCGCTCATCGACATTCCTCTCCTCATCGCCGGCAGATGCCGGCGCGCCGTCGTCCGGGATTGGGTCTTCGAGCCCCCACAGGTCGAAAGACAACTGCATGTCACCGACATTCGAACCGCGCCTGCGAGCCATCGAAGCACTCCTCCACGTAGATGTGGAGGCTCACGACGTGTGAGCCTCCGTCTATAGGGAGAGGGTCGATAGTGCGCAGTGATCATGACATGACGAGCGGTCGCCTGAGACCATTGAGCTAGCCCGAATCACGATCATTGCCAAAGGCATGTCCGGGTTCGGCTAGCGAATACGCGACCGGACCCGCACAACCGGTCGCAACGCACGGCTCGACCGCTCGCGCATGGCACCAATCCAGAGGCCAGCGCCATAGGCGAGGTCGTCCAAGCGTCGGGCGATCGCGAAGGAGGCCAGCCCCATGCCGGTGGCGGTGCGCCGATGCTCGTACACGGCATCGGCGACCGCAGCCACGACCACCGCCCGCCCCAGTCTGCGCGACACGAGCGAGCCGACCGCAGCGACGGGCCACCAGTGGCGCGTGAGCAGTTCAGCGGTCTGCGCCGTCGCGGCGAGCGCCCCCAGGCCCGTGAGCCGCACGGCGATGCGCGCGCGATCGGGGGTCGGGCGCAAGCGTGAGCCGATGCGCACTGCTGCCAGTGCAGCCGCGCCGGCCGCGATCGGCAGCGACCAGCGTCGTTGAGCCAGCAGCGCGCCGACGAAAACGAGGGTCCATGGCGTGAAGACCGCGGGCGCGACGGTGTCGCCGTGGCGGGCCGCGAGGTCGTCTGCGCCCGTGCCGTAGAACGCCTTTCGTCCGAGCCAGTCGAGCACGGTGCGGCGATGCTCGTGCCGAGCTTCGACCGCGGGCTCGTATCGCACGCGCCACCCGTTCTTGACGAGCCGCCACACGAGATCGACGTCTTCCGCGACTCGCATACCGGGGGAAAATCCCGCGCCGATGACTTCGGTGCGCGCCACGAGACAGGCGGCGGGCAGCCACGACACTCGCGCGCCCGGGCGCACGTTGGCGGGCTCGGCGCCGAGGTCGAGCGACGATCGCGCTGCCTCGTAGCGCGTAATCCAGTTCGGGCCGGATTCGGGCTCGAGACCCACGATACGCGGTGCCACGAGGCCCACTCGCGGGTCGGCGAAGTGTCGTAGCAGGCGTGGAACCGTGTCGGCGTCGATGACCATGTCGCTGTCGATGAAGGCGACGAATGGCGTTGTCACAGCAGCTAGCCCCGCGTTTCGGGCGCTGGCAGGCCCGAGGTTCTCCGGCAAGGCGATCAGATTCGCACCGAAGCGATCGGCTACGTCGCGCACGGCCTTCGGATTCCGTGAGCAGTCGTCCACTACTATCACGGGAATGCCGCTCGGGATACTGGCGAGCAGCCGCGCGACCGCTTCGGGCCGATCGTGCACAGGCACCACAACCGTCACTGCCTCAGCCTGCTTGGGCAGCTCAGCGACCACCGGGTCGGCGATGCCGGCGTCGAGCAGTCGCTCGGCAAGCGCCGCGGTCGTGGGTGAGGTGACCACGAGGCGACCGCCCGTCAGCATCGCCCGCGCGAGTGCTGTCACGTAGAGCACTCGTGTCGGCACACCGCCGACAAGGGTGGCGCCGCCGTCAGCGACATGCGTGCGCCTGTTGAGGCGCACCGTGAAGCCGTTGGGCAGCTTCACGATCGAGCCTGCAGCTCGCCGTGTGCTCCCACTCGATCGAGCCCGATGCGCACGACCACCTCGTTCACTATCTGTGCGAGTAGTGTCTCGCCCTCGGCCGCGGTCGCAGCACGCGGGTCGCCGAGCACGCCGTTCGGCGTGACCTCGCGCAGTCGGCCCTCACGCAGGTGCGGCAGCAGGTCGCTGATCGGCTCAGTCGCACCCACCACGTTGTCGAACGCGCCGACGCGAGCTGGATCGAGGTGCAGCATGAGCGAAGTCTCGGTGAGGCCTGCGTGCGCGTCGCCGTTCGGTGCCCCCAGCCCGAGCCACGCGACTTCATGGCCCTCGGCGCGCAGGGTCGGCACGACCTCCCACAGCACGGGCGCATTGCCGCCGTGCCCCGCGATGAGCACCACCCGTGCCGCCCACGTGCGCGCCGAGCGCACGAGCTCGACGAGCAGCAGGCGCAGGGCATCCTGCCCGATCGAAAGCGTGCCCGCGAACCCCTGGTGCTCGCCACTCGACCCGTAGGCGAGCGCGGGCGCGACGACAGCGCCGAGCCGTTCTGCCGCCTCTCGCGCGACCGCCGCGGCGATGTCGGTATCGACCGAGAACGGCAGGTGCGGTCCGTGCTGTTCGGTCGAGCCGAGCGGCACGAGCAGTAGCGGCTCCATCGGCACCGACGGCCAGGCCGCCTCATCGAGTCGCGTCACGACGCCACCGTATCGGGCGGCTGCGACGGCTCAGCGCTCTCGTTCGAAATCGTCGGGCACGTAGATGTCGTCGCGCTCGAGTTCGCTCAACGCGCCGCGGCCGAGGCCGAGCACGGCCGAGTCGATGCCGCCGCGCATGATGTCGAGCACGTTCTCGACGCCGGCCTGCCCGTTGGCCGCGAGGCCCCAGAGGTAGGCGCGCCCAATCATGACGGCCTTCGCCCCGAGCGCCACAGCTTTCACGACGTCGCCGCCGCGCCGAACGCCGCCGTCGAGCACGACCTCGACCTGGTCGCCGACAGCGTCGACAATGCCCGGCAGCATGCGGATCGGCGCCGGAATCGTGTCGAGGTTGTTGCCGCCGTGGTTCGAGACCGAGATGGTCGTCGCACCGATGTCGATGGCCCGCTTTGCGTCGTCGACGCGGCCGATGCCCTTGAGCATGAAGGGGCCGCCCCACTGCTCGCGCAACCATTGCACGTCGTCCCACGTCGGAGGCGGGGTCGACATCCACTCGCCGTACGCCCCGAAGAACGTGGGAGGCTCGCCGCCTGCTCGGGGCTTGAGGTTCGGCGCCTTGAGATCGGGAATCTTGAAGGTCTTCGCGAACGACCACAACCACGGGATGCGCGGCAGCGCGTGCGGGGCGAAGTTCATGGCGGCGCCGAGCGTGAGTCGCTCCGGAATCTGCGGACTGCCCCAGTCACGACCGTTCGAGAACGACCAGTCGAGCGTTGCGATGAGGCCCTTGGCGCCGGCCGCCTTGGCCCGCTCGATGCGGTGGATCATCTCGTCGCGCTCGCCGCTCCAGTAGACCTGGAAGAGAGTGTTGGCGTTCGCCGCGACGACGTCTTCGACCGGCTTCGACGCGAACGAGCTCAAGCCCATGATCGTTCCGCGGTTGGCCGCAGCGCGTGCCACCGCGACCTCGCCCTCGGGGTGCACCGCCTGCACGCCGGTCGGCGAGATGATGACGGGCAGAGAGATGTCGATGCCCATGACCGAGGTCGACAGGTCGCGCACCGCGTGATGATCGGCAATGCGAGCGGCGAACCCCAGCTCGCTGTACGCCGCAATGTTGTCGTCGAGAGAGACGCCTTTCTCCGAGCCGGCGATGAGGGCGGCATAGACGGGACCAGGCAGTCGCTTCTTGGCGCGACGTTGTGCTTCGGCGACGGTCTCGAACCAGGCGTTCCTACTCATCGTGATTTCTCCTTGCAGTCATCGTGGGTGTGATCAAGTCGTGAAGATGCGGGTCAGCGCGGTCGCGACATCGCGGTGGGTGAGCACGGTCTGCATCGCCCCTCGTCCGGCTCGGGTCAGTTCTCGGGCGAGCTCGAGGTCGTGCTCGCCGCTGAGATCCAACACCACATCGAGTCGCGGCAGCCGCGCTGCGATCGGGCGCGGGTCGGGCCCTGCGTTGTGCACGCAGTCGGAGAGCAGCAGCACCCGGGCGTCTTGCGCGGGCCGCTTGCGCAGCTCTTTCGCCGCGAGCTCGAGGGGGAATCCGACATTCGTCAGCCCTCGAGCAGGGATGCTCGTCAGCAAGTCGAGCAGCCGGTCGGAGCTCTGGTGCTGGCCAAAGGTCTGCAGCACGGCCGCGTCTGACCAGAATGCGATGAGCGCCAGGTCGTCGTTCGACAATTCTCCCGCAAGGGCGCCGACGATCGCGGCCGCGGTGCGGATGCGCTCGCCTTTCATCGATCCCGAGACATCGACGACGAGCACGAGTGCCCGGCGCGTGCGCACCCGCTCGCGCACGATGATGTCTTCGTCGTCGGGCACCGGCTTCTCGGCGAGCATCTCGATGGTCTTGTCGAGATCGATCTCGTCGCTGCCGCGCCGGTAGGGCACACTGGCGAACGCCCCCGACCCCCGCTGCGAGCGCGAGTCTTTCTTCGGTCGCGGAATCATGAGACGCGAGGCGATCTGCCGCGCGAGCGCTCGCACCGCGGGGTCGAGCGTGCCCGACGCCTCGATCGGCACGAGTTCGGCGACCTCGTCGGTGAAGCCTTCGGCCGAGCCGCCCGGGCGCTGCTTCGCGTGCCCCGGTCGGCTTCCCGGCCGCGAGCGGAACACCATGCCCGCCCCGCCCTGCCCCGGCTCGAATACCGTCGGCTTCTGGTCGAGCTGCTTCGGGGTGCGCGAGAGCGGCCGCGCAGCCGTCGTCGACCTCTGACCCGAGCGCTTGCGTTGGATGGGCGAATCGAGGTGCAGTTCTCTTCATCCCGGCTTGGCCATCGCCGGCTCGAGCACGAAACGGTCTTCCCAAATCTCGCGGAGCACAGCCTCGGGCGTGATGTCGACGGCCTCATCAATGTGGATGCGACCCGACAGCGCGACAACCATGGCGTCGTAGACGAGCTCGGTGTACCGCTCGTGGTCGGAGCTTGCGATCGAGCGCAGGCCCGCGAGCTGCTCAGCGACGGCGACCAGGTCGATCGCGCCGCGCACGCTCGAACCCTGTCTGATGTACGGATGCTCACGGGTTGCCCGGGTGACCGCGACCGCATCGCCCACGAGCCGGTCTGCGATCGCGGATGTCGGCTTCGCTCGCAATCGCACGATGCTCTCCTCCGCCGGAGCATCCTGATAGTCGACCGACAGTCGATTGAGACGGTCGGTGATCGACGACGACAGCTTTGTCGTACCGACGTTGTCGTAGGGGTTCATCGACGCGATGACCCGGAAGGTTGGCAGCGCCTCGATCATGCCGACGCGCGGTATCGCGAGGCGCCGATCGGCCATCGCCGTCAGCAGCGTGTTGAGGGTGTCGTCGGGGGCGCGGTTGAACTCCTCGATGTAGAGGAACCCGCCCGTCTGCATCGCCTCGGTAAGCGGGCCCGGCACGAAGTTGTCGGGCGAGTAGTCCTCGCGCAGCACGCGCGAAGGGTTGTGGTGCCCGACGAGCTTGGCTGGCGTCAGATCGGCGTTGCCCTCGACGAACATGAGCGGAATGCCCCATTCGTTGGTGATCGCCCGCAACATCGTCGTCTTGCTCGTGCCGGGGGGCCCTTCGAGCACGATGTCGCGTCCGGCCGCGACGGCCGCGAGCGTGAGTTCGATCTCACGCTCGCGGCCGACGAGGTGCCCGGCGACCCGGTCACGGCTCGCCGAGACGGTGGAGGCGTCGGTCACTGAACCATCGATCCGGCGTCGACCGGCAACGTCACGCCCGTGATATATCGCGCCTCGTCGGATGCGAGGAACACCATCGCATTCGAGATATCGTACGGTTCGAGCATGTCGGCACCCATGGGGTTCATCTGCTGTGCCACAGCAATGACATCATCAGCAGTCGGGTTTTCAAGGTCTGGCCGAAATACTCTGGCGAGGACATCGTTCATCACCATGACGGTGTTGACCGTCCCCGGATGGACCGTGTTCACGCGAATTTGACTCGGTGCAAGCTCAAGCGCCAATGTCCGCATCAGTCCGACGAGAGCATGCTTCGACGCCACGTAGTGTGCGAAATTGGCAATCCCTGAGAGGCCAGCGACGGAACTCGTCATGATGATGGAGCCACCATTCGCGTTGTTCTTGAGGTGGGGGATCGCCGCCTTCGCCGTGCGCCAGACGCCGGCCACATTGATGTTGAGAGTGTCCATGAAGATGTCGTCCTCCATGTCCTCGGCGAGCGACGGCGCCGTGAACACACCTGCATTGCCGAGGACGACGTCGAGACGCCCGAGTTGGGCCACGCCGTCGTCAACCGCGGCCTTCACCCCCGCCCAATCGCGCACATCGGCCTTGGTCGCGATAATGCGCCGGTCGAGAGCCTCGACCTGTCTCACTGTCTCGTCCATGTCGGCCTGCGTCGCCGGTCCCGATGCCGAGCCTTTGATTTCATCCAAGACATCGAAGCCGATCACATCGGCCCCCTCCTCAGCGAACCGCAGCGCATGGCTGCGGCCTTGACTGCGAGCGACGCCCGAGATGAGAACTACTTTTCCGTCCAACCGTCCCATGATGATCTCCTTGCTTTCGATTTGTGTGTGAAAAGCGCCCCGCCTAGCGAGGTTCTGCCGTGCGGGGCGCCGCGACGTCGGTGTCGCAATCTACTTGACGAGCATTCCGGCATCGACGGGCAACGTGACGCCTGTGACGTAGCGCGCTTCGTCCGAGGCGAGCCAGACCATCGCGTTCGAGATGTCGACAGACTGAACCCAGCCCACGGGCAGAGCATTCATGACCTTGGCCGCCTCGAGGAAGTCGTCAACGCCGGGCTTGTCGAGATCGGGCCGGAAGAGCTTGAACGTGGCCTCGTTGTTGACCATGGGAGTGTCCACCGTTGTCGGATGGATGGAATTGACCCTGATCTTGTGAGGGGCCAGCTCGAGAGCGAGCGCTCGCATGAGGCCGACGACACCATGTTTCGCCGCGACATAGTGGCCGAGGTTTGCCAGGGCCGTTAGTCCAGCAGCGGAACTCGTCATGATGATCGATCCGCCACGCTCACCAGTCTTGATATGAGGGATAGCCGCGGCGCACGTGCGCCAGACGCCGTTGAGGTTGATATCCACGAGATCCGTGAATGCCTCCTCGCTCAACGATTCTGTCGGCCCCGTAAACGTCGACACTCCCGCGTTCGCCAGGACGACATCGAGTCGCCCAAGCTCGGCGACCCCGTCATCCACCGCTTTCTTGACTTGCTCCAGGCTGCGCACGTCGGCCTTCGTCGCGATGATGCGCCGATCGAGAGCTTCGACCGCGGCGACAGTCTCCTCCATATCAGCCTGTGTCGTGGGGTCGGACACAGACCCGGCAATCGGTTCGAGCACGTCGATACCGATGATGTCGGCGCCTTCCTCGGCGAACCGGATCGCGTGACTGCGACCCTGCCCCCGGGCGACACCCGTGATGAAAACCACTTTTCCATCTAAACGCCCCATTGCGTTCTCCGTTCTGTTTGGGTGCGGGTTTGCCGCACCTTGGTGTGCCGCGAACCGCGCGGCGCGGTGACGTCTGGTGTCGGGCGACTAAGCGCGCACCGGTGACGCGTTTACGCCGGGAATGAGCAGGTGCCCGGCGTCGACCGGAAGGGTGACGCCCGTTACGGCGGAGGCCAGATCGGAGTTGAGGTACAGCGCGGCGTCGGCGATGCGCTGAGGGCTCAAGAAGCCGTTGCCCTTGAGGGCGTGGAAGTGGTAGCCCGCCTCGAGCATGTCGTCTTCGGTGCCTTCGCCGGCGGGTTTGCCCGACATCATGTCCCAGGCGCCTTGCCAGCTCGTCATCGGCGTCAAGATCGCGCCGGGGTGCACGGAGTTCACGCGGATGCCGTGGTTCGCGTACTCGAGCGCGAGTGTCTTCATGAGGCCGACGACGCCGAACTTCGACGAGCAGTAGTGCGCGTAGTTCGCGCCGGGCTCGATGCCGTTGATCGACGAGGTGATGACGATCGATCCGCCGCCCTGCTCCATCATGTGCGGCAGCACGGCCTTCGCCGACTTCCAGACCCCCGTGAGGTTGACGGCGATCATGTCATCCCACTGCTCATCGGTGAGCTCGTGGGCGGGGGCGAGCGAGAAGATGCCGGCGTTGGCGATCAAGATGTCGATGCGGCCGAGACTCGCGATGCCCTCCGACACCGCTCGATCCAGATCGGCCTGCTTGCGCACGTCACCGACGACGGAGACGATGCGCCGGTCGAGATCTTCGACCTGCCGCACGGTCTCGTCGAAGTCGGCCTGCTGCGCCATCGGGTAGGCGACCGACTCGATCTGGTCGAGGGTGTCGATGATGATGACGTCGGCGCCTTCCTTGGCGCACGTGATGGCGTGGGCGCGACCCTGGCCGCGCGAGCCGCCCGTGATGAGGGCGACTTTTCCGTCGAGCATTCCCATGAGATGTCCTTTCGGGTACGACTGAGAGCCACGCCGGCAGGCGAGCGGGCGTGGGTGAGGCGAGTGTGTGAGGCGCTGAGCGTGCTGGGTTCGAGCGTGGTCTCGGGTGCGGCGGCTCCTAGTGGTCGGTGCCGCAGGCGCAACCCGCGGCGGTCGTCGTCGGTGAAAACCCGGCGAGCGGGCTCTCGGCGCAGGCGTGCGCCGGGGGTGCGTCCGGTCGTCGGACGCTGAGAGTCAGGGGCACGGGGCCCGCCCCGCCGCGCGGCCGCGGCGGCGAAGTGCGGTGCGAGTGGTCGCCCGAGGGCTTCGGCAGAGCATCCTCGGCCCGCTCGGCCAGCAGCTGCTCACCGAAGCCGCGCACGCACTCGGGGTCGGGGCCGTCGATCGGCAGGCCCGTGAAGAACTTCGCCGCCATGCAGCCGCCGCGGCACGAGTCGTAGAACGAGCAGCTCGCGCACGCCCCGCCGCCCGTCGGCTCGCGCAGCCGCTGGAAGAGCTCGCTCTCCCGCCACACAGCCTCGAACCCGCCCGGCTCGCGGATGCTGCCGGCGAGGAACTCGTCGTGGATCGCGAAAGGACAGGCGTAGACATCGCCGATGGGATCGATGAGGCACACCACGCGGCCGGCACCGCACAGGTTGAGACCGGGCAGGGCGCTGCCGAAAGCCGACAGGTGGAAGAACGAGTCGCCCGTGAGCACTCCCTCTCCGTGGGCGACGAGCCAGTCGTACAGCTCGCGCTGCTGCTCGGGCAGGGGGTGCAGGTCGTCCCACACGTCCGCACCGCGGCCGCTCGGGCGCAGGCGCGTCAGCCGCAGCTGCGCGTCGAAGCGATCCGCGATGGCCTTGAACTCGTCGAGCTGCGGAATGTTCTCCCGTGTGCACACGACGGAGATCTTGAAGCCGCGGAAGCCCGCGTCGGCGAGGTTCTGCATCGCGCGCATGGCGGTGTCGTACGACCCGGGGCCCCGCACGTGGTCGTTGACCTCGGCGGTCGCACCGTCGAGGGAGATCTGCACGTCGACGTAGTCGCTCGCGGCGAGGCGCTGGGCGATCTCGGGGGTGAGCTTGATGCCGTTGGTGGAGAACTTCACGCCCACCTGGTGGTCGGTGGCGTAGTCGACGAGCTCCCAGAAGTCGCTGCGAACGGTCGGCTCGCCGCCGCCGATATTGACGTAGAAGACCTGCATGCGCTGCAACTCATCGATGACGGCCTTGCACTCCTCCGTGGTGAGCTCGCGCGGGTCGCGCCGACCGGAGCTCGACAGACAGTGGCTGCAGGAGAGGTTGCAGGCGTACGTGAGCTCCCAGGTCAAGCAGATGGGAGCATCCAGACCGGCCTCGAAGTGGCCGATGAGGGTGCTCGAGGTGCGAGCGGGGGCGACCGGCGACGTCTGTACTGGCGATGGGGCGACGAGCGTCATGCCGCCACCTCGTTCGCGGGTCGGCTCTCGAGCATCGTCGAGTGCACTAGCGTCGCGACGGCGCGCCGGTAACGCTCAACCTGAGCATCGGGCACGGCAGCCTCGGCGAGAGCCTGAGCCAGAGTGCGGGTGCCGTCGCAGGCCCTTACGGCATCGAGCAGCACGCGATCTTTGAGAAAGCTCAGCTGTCGGGTGCCGAAGTGGTACAGCAGGGCACCGAAGGGTTCGGGCCGAATCGAGACGCGAGGGTGAACTGTGAGTGTGGCGTCGAGCCTGATGGAGTCCATGAGGGGCTCAATACACCCCGCACATTCCATCGATCGAGACTTCTTCGACGAGCGATTCCTCGTCGACAAGTTCGTCGATCGGGGCCTCAGGTCGGTTGTCGGCGTGGCTCATGGCATGCTCCTCCGCGTAGGGTTTCTGACATCGGTGTCGGATTCTCCCAGTGCTCAGTACGGTAGTGGCACTCAGTGCCGAAGGGAAGAGGCAGGTGATGAGAGTTGAGTGAGTTCGTAGACGCGGCGGCCAACCCCGTGGTGCGCATCGGGCGTCATCCCGCCACAACGCATGTCGAGATAAGCCACACGGGCCTGCGGTTGTTCATCGAGCGCGGCTTCGATCAGGTCACAGTTGATGAGATCGCCGCGGCCTGCGGCATAGGACGCCGCACTTTCTTCCGATACTTCCCCTCGAAGAACGACCTGCCCTGGGGTCAGTTCGACGACATGCTGCGAAGCATGCGCGAGCACCTCGACTCCCTGCCGCGCAGTGTCCCGTTGAGGGACACCCTCCGCATCGCCATCGTGGTCTTCAACCGCACACCTCCCGAAGAACTGCAGTATCACCGCGAGCGGATGACGCTACTGCTCACGGTGCCCTCCCTCGTCGCGCACTCGACCATCCGCTACGAGTCGTGGCGCCAGGTGATCGCCGATTTCGTCGCCGAGCGACTCGACACCTCGCCGAGCGGCCTCCTGCCCCAAACAATTGGCTGGGCGTGTCTCGGTGTCTCGATCGCCGCCTACGAGCAATGGCTCAAGCACGAAGACGCATCACTGAGCGACTTGCTCGACCAGGGCTTCCTCGCCGCTCGCGACCTCATGCTGCTCGACGAGCCCGGCCCGCGCTGATGACCCCTCGCGCGCCCGATGTGATTGTGGTCGGGGCGGGAGGCTCGGGTGCTCCGCTCGCGGCTCGACTCGCTGAAAGGGGCGAGCGCGTGCTGCTGCTCGAGGCCGGCCCAGTGCCCGCACCCCACTCGACGCGGGACGGTTCGAGCCTCGCCGCGGCCGTCCCCGGGCATCCACTCGCGGTCAGCTACCGCGGCACCCTCACGCCGGGTCGCGATCACACGGTGGTGCGCGGGCTCGTCGCGGGCGGCTCGACGGCGATCAACGGCGCCTACTTCAGGCGCCCGCGCAGTCGCGACCTTGATAGCTGGGCCGCCGTCGCGGCCGACCACCGCTGGAGCGCCTCGGCTACTCTGCCGCTCTGGGCCGAGATTGAAGGTGACCGCGAGTACGGGCATCGCGGCTCGGGCCCAATGCCCATCACACGCAGCTCCCTCGACCATCCGCTCAGCGCCGCACTGCTCACCGCTGGAGTAGAGCTCGGTCTACCGTTTGTCCCTGACCAGAACGCCAGCCCCGACCCGCCGCCCGGAGTCGGCGCGTTGCCCACAAACACTCGCGACGGGCAGCGCTGGAGCACGGCGCGCGCCTGGCTAGAGCCCCCAACTTCAGGGCTCACCATCCGGGGCGGATGCACCGTGACGCGCGTTCTCTTCAATCGAGGAGGGCAGACGACCGGTGTCGAAATCGTCGTCGACGACGCGGTCGAGGCCATCAGGGCTGACCGCGTCGTGTTGTGCGCCGGTGCCATCGCCACTCCACAGCTACTCGTGCACAGCGGTGTCGGCCCACCGGGCGCGGTGCGCGCAGCGGGCGCGACCGTCGTGCGGGATCTGCCAGTGGGGGCGCAACTACACGACCACCCGCAGCTCGAGCTGCGTTTTCGAGTGCCGACCGAGGTGCTGGACCACCCGACCGAGACGACGCTTGGGGTGGTAGTGCACGGCTCCAGCCGTTGTGACCCCGGGACGAGCGCGGAGGACGTGCCCGGTGACGTCGAGGTGCTCTCAGTGCTGCGTCCCATGGGTCGTCTGCTCGACAGCGACACAGGTGACACTAGCCTCAGCGTGCTGGTCTCTGCGCTGCGCACAGAGCAACCGGGCCAGCTATTGCTTGACAGTGGCGGGATACCACGGCTCGACTTTAGATATCTTCGCACCCCTGGCGATCGCGCGCGCTTACGGGTCGCCGCGCGACTCGCTGCCGCCCTACTCGCGAGTGAGCCACTCCTACAGATCGGCGTACGGCCGGAGTATCCATCGCTCGAAGGTGGTCTCGACGACGATGCCCTTGACGATTGGATGCGCGGCCGTCTTTCGACAGCGCTGCACAGTTGCGGCACGACGCCCATGGGCACCGACCCTTCAACGTCGGTCGTCAATGGCCGCGGTGCCGTGCACGGGATCGAAGGTCTGCACATCGCCGACCTCGGCATCCTGCCGACCACGCCAACGAGTGGTCCCGCGGCGAGCGCCGTGCTCGTCGGTCTCGTGATCGCAAACGCGTTGTGATCTGCAAGAGGGGATAGACGTCAATATTGAAGGGTTTGGCGAAAGCGAATTGAGGAGAGTACATCCATCCTGATGTGAGGCCGCAGACGTTAAAGAGGAAGACCGGGCATGATGGTCTCTTTCTCGTGCGCTCGAACCGGCACTAAAGATCGGTTGTCAAGAGTTCGTTTTTCACGCCCGCGGAGATAGGCAACCTGGCTGGAGCGACGTAGGAACGAGCATCGCCACCCCGCACGTGTCCTGAAAAGCGTCCTTGAGCTGAATCGCGCCCGGCCGCACGGCCGACCACGACGCTGGTCAGCGCGAAGCCTCGGTTCATGCCCGCTCAAACATGAACGCGGCGTTCGACCTGGAATCCGGTTTGCCGTCTCGCATCCACAAGCACCAGACCGGATAGGAACAATGCCCTAGCGCCGGTCGTCGTCCAGGTACGGGGGCATGAGCTGTCCCTCCGAGAGCGCCTCGGCGAGGATCTCCTGCTCAATGCGAGTGGAGAGCGGCTTCTGGACGATGAAGCACAAGACGATCGCGGCGGCGATGGCGAGGGGGACCATGAAGATGAAGATCGGCATGAGTGCCTCGTTGTACGAAAGTATGATCGGCAGTCGGAGCGCGTCAGGCAGGTCGCTGACAGCCGCAGGGGTCAGTGAGTTGCCGCTCCCGCCTCCACTTCCTGCTTGCGGCAGCCGCTCGGCAAGCAGCGAGGTAAGCCGGGCGGCGAACACCGAACCGACCACGGCGGAGCCGAGGCTGCCGCCGACTTGGCGGAAATAGTTGTTCGACGCGGTCGCGGTTCCGACCATGCGGTGCGGGAAGGAGTTCTGCACCACGAGCGTGAGAATCTGCATGCTCGAGCCGAGGCCGAGGCCGATCACAGCAAGGGCGACGCAGATCTCAAAGATCGGAGTGTCCACTTTCACCGTGGACAGCAGCCACATACCGACGGCAAGAATCACCGAGCCGATGATCGGGGGCAGCTTGTACTTTCCCGTCCGCGAAACCAGTTGCCCGGTGCCGATGGACGTCACGAGCAACGCCCCCATCATGGGGATCATCAGGAACCCCGCCTCCGTGGCGGTCGCCCCGGTGGCCATCTGAAGATAGGTCGGCATGTAGCCGATTGCACCGAACATCGCGATGCTGGTGAGCAAGGCGGCGACTGTCGTCAAGTTGAAGTTTCGGTCGCGGTAAAGTGCGAGCGGCATAACCGGTTCGGAGACACGTGTCTCGACAAGAACGAAGATGCCCGCGCACACTACCGCGCCGACAATGAGGCCGATGATTGTGGGCGAGTTCCAGTCGAAAGTCGACCCGCCCCAGGTGGCAATGAGGACGATCGCGGTAGTGGCAACTCCTAGCGTGGCCATGCCGAGGTAGTCGACCTTCGGTCGCTCCTGATTGTTCTTGGCAGGAAGGCGCAGGAGCAGGGCAGTGGCAACGATGGCCAGGATGCCGAGAGGGATGTTGATCAGGAAAGCCCAACGCCATCCCGGCCCCTCGGTAAACCAACCGCCAAGAAGCGGGCCGGCGACGGAGGACACGGCGAAGACCGCGCCGAGAACGCCCATATACCGACCGCGGTCCCGCGCAGGGACGACATCGGCGATCGCCGCCTGGCTGAGGATCATGAGGCCACCACCACCGAGCCCCTGCACGACGCGGGCAAAGATGAGAGCTCCCATGTCGCTCGCGAAAGCCCCCAGGACCGAACCGATGACGAACAAGACGATGGCGACGAGTAGCACCGGCCTTCGACCGAACGAGTCGCTCACCTTGCCGTAGACAGGCATGACAATGGTGGACGCAAGCAGGTAGGCAGTGATGACCCAGGTCATGTGCTCCACGCCGTCGAGCTCGCCAACGATCGTCGGGAGCGCGCTGGACAGCACAGTCTGACTGAGCGAAGCGAGCAGCATAGTGACAAGAAGCGCACCAAAGAGGAGCGTGATGTTGCGGGATGTGCCGGTCTGGGTCGGCGATGCCAATGCAGCTGGGTGAGTCACTTTGCTTCTTCCATTACGGTGCGGAACAGTGCGATTGCAGCGTCCAGGTCGGTGTCAGATGGGATGCCGCCGAGCGAACCGCCGCGCTCGAACGCAAAGCGAATGGTCGTGCCGGCGAGCACGACGAGTGCGCGAAGCGAGGCGGGGAGAGCCTCCGGAGCGCCCGCCAGGCTGATACGCCCGGTTGCGACTCGGTCCTCGAGGAGTTCTTCGACGAGGTGTTCTGCCTGGGCAACGTGCCGGGTGAGGTGGACTCGCAGTTCGGGGAAGCGTTGGACGAGGTCGCGGCGAATCGCAAGATCCGAATGGTCGCGAACGGTGGTCGACGAGACCGCAGCGAAGAGCCGGACAGTGCGAGTGAAGAGATCCGTATCGCGTGCATCGAAGGCGGTGATGGCACCGCCGGGCATGACTGGCGACTGGATGCCGAGCACCGCTTCCTCCTTGCTCGAGAAATAGTTGAAGAAGGTGCGAGGTGAGACGCCCGCTCGGGCAGAGATTGCGTCAATGGTTGCACCGGTCAAGCCATGTTCCAGGGCTAGGTTCGCCGCGGCCTCGCGGAGGGCTGCCCACGTGGCGGCGCGGTGCCGCTCCCTAAGCGGCGGCAGAGCGATCTCTTGCACCGGTATAAACTATGCAGTTATGCAACTTTGCGCAAGTGTAATCATTGACGGGCGCCTCTGGCGGACGCCGGGCGCGCTTTCGCTCTGCTCACGCCCCGCGCCAGGTATCTCGCAAGGCGCTCCGTGGATCCAGCCATAGTTGCCCATAGAATAATGTTGCATTTTGGGCAGTTTGCGGTTGGGGCATGACTGGGCTACGAGAAGACAAGCGTGCGGTGACCTCGCGGCTGCTTGCTGAGTCGAGTTTCCGTCTGGCGGTCGAGCGTGGGATGGACGGTTTTGTGATTGACGAAGTCACTACCGCCACCGGTTACTCCCGGCGAACGTTCGCCAACCACTTCTCCTGCAAAGAGGAGGCGGTTGCAGCGGTAGTGGTGATCGATGCGCTCCAGGTGCTGAAAGGTATGCGCGTCGAGTCGGGCGAGACGGCCATCGACGCACTTGAACGGGCGATACGCTCGCAATTGAATCAGGGCAACGTTGAGCGATTGACACAGTTGCAGGACTTGGCACGCGACCACCCTGCTCTGCGCCCGTACTTGCTCGCCACCTATGGCCAGGTCATGCGACCACTCCTCAGCGCCCTCGGCATGACCACTGGCGGCGTCGGTGCTGACCTTGACACCCTGCTATTGGTGAACGCCTGCTGTGGGATCTTCAGCGCAATCACTTTGGGTGAGATCGCCCTCCCGGCGCGCGGTGACGACGCGCTGCCCACACTCGCCCACAACATGGATCCGCTCATCAACGTGATGTTCGCCAGACTTCGCTCTGGTTTCGCGAACACTCGGTAACACACAACTGCCACCGGCAAACCCAGGAGTTCACATATGTCAAGCCTTCTCTACCGCCTCGGCCTTTCCTCGTTCCATCGACCTTGGATCGCGATCAGCGCCTGGGCTCTCGTCCTGGGGGTGCTCGGCGCCGTAATTGCGGTGGGAGGCGTACAGCTCACATCGAACCTGTCTATTGACGGCACTCCGTCCCAGGATGTCCTCGACACGCTCGCCGATGAGCTGCCCGACGCGGCGCGTGGCCAAGGGAGCTTCATCCTTACCGCCGAAGACGGCAGCTCGGTTGCCGAGCCGGAGCGTGTCGAGGTGATTATGGACGTGGTCGAATCGGTCTACGGCACAGAGCACGTCGTAGGGTCCGTCGAGGAGGCGCAGCAACCGTTCGTCGAGCAGCTCGAAGCCCTCATGTCCCAGGCCGCTGCGCTTCCCGCAGCGGAACAGGCGGCATACCTGGCGCAGATCCAGCAGCAGGCAGACGCGCAGATCCAGCAGCAGATCGACGACTATGGGTTCGCGCCGCTGATCGTCGACGGGCTTCCCATCCCGCAGGTGCTGATCTCCGAGGACAAGAGTGCAGCTCTGTTCCAGTTCGCACTCGATCAGCAGGTGCAGTCGATGGGATCCGCTGACATCGAGAAGATCATCGCGGCCGGCGAGGCCTACGACGGAGAGGCCGGCCTGACCGTCCTGCCCGGCGAATCACTCAAGTTCGCGCTGCCCGCGCTGGGCGCCGCCGAGATCGTGGGCGTCTTGATCGCAGCTGTCGTGCTGGTACTCGTTCTCGGCTCGTTCTTGGCAGGCGCCCTGCCCTTGGTGACCGGCATCGTCAGCGTCGGCGTGGGCGTGGGAATTGCCATCGCGTCCGCTGCTGGCGAGCCGATCAACCTGATGACCCCGATCCTCGCCGTCATGATCGGGCTTGCGGTCGGCATCGACTACTCACTGTTCATCGTCAACCGCCAACGCAACCTGATCAGGGTCCAGCAGCTCACCGCTCGCGAGGCCACCGGCCGTGCAGTTGGCAGCGCAGGCTCGTCCGTCGTGTTTGCCGGACTCACCGTTGTCGTCGCACTCGTCGGCCTCGCCGCCGTGGGCGTCTCGATGCTCACCGCGATGGCCCTCGTCGCGGCCGGAACCGTCACCGTCGCCGTCCTGGTGGCCCTGACCCTGCTGCCCGCCGTCCTCGGCCTTGTCGGCGAAAGGGTCGTCTCCGTCAAAGCACGCGCCACGGGCGCGACCGCGGATCAACACCACCGCATCGCACGCGGATGGTCCGGGTTCATCGTCAAGCGCCGCTGGCTAGTGCTCCTGGGCACCACGGTCATCATCGTACTTGCGGCCCTACCCGCCACGAACATGACCCTGGGGATGCCCACCGGCGGCAACTCGAGCCCGGACTCATCCGCCCGGCAGAGCTACGATGCGGTCGGCGATTCGTTCGGCGCCGGCTTCAACGGGCCGCTCATTGCGGTCGCCGAGGCCGAGGCCGGGTCCAACTTCGACGAGGAACAGATCACAGAGATCACGACACGGATCTCCGACGCGGACGGCGTGCGGCTAGCCCAGCTGATCGGCACCAGCGACGACAACGCCACCGTCGCCTTCATGGTCATCCCCGAGACCGGGCCGGGCGACGAGCGGACCGCGCACCTCGTGGACGAGCTGCGTGAAACGGCCGTGGACGGTTCCGGCGACGGCGCAACGCTGGGAGTCACCGGGCTCACTGCTGTGATGATCGACATGACCGAGAAGATGGCTGAGGTCTTCCCGATCTATATCGCCATCATCGTGATCCTGTCGATGATCATCCTGCTGTTCGCCTTCCGCTCCGTGCTGCTGCCAATACTCGCTACCGGCGGCTTCGTGCTATCCATCCTGGCGACCCTGGGCCTGACGACTCTGGTATTCCAAGACGGCTGGCTAGGCGGCTTGTTCAATGTGGAGCCCGGCACTCCCCTTGTGCCGGTCATCCCCATTATCGGCACCGGCATCCTGTACGGACTGGCGATGGACTACCAGGTGTTCCTGTCCTCGTCGATGCGCGACCACTTCCTCCGGGGCGAAAGCCCGCAGCAGGCCATAGTCAACGGGTTCTCGGCCACCTCGCGCGTCGTGGTCGCCGCAGCGATCATCATGGCATCCGTCTTCGCCGGCTTCATCTTCTCCCCGGAGACGATGATCGCCCAGATCGGCTTCACCCTCGCTATTGGTGTGCTCATCGACGCGTTCCTGGTGCGCATGACCCTCATCCCCGCGGCGTTCGCGATCCTTGGTCGGGCGACCTGGTGGGCACCCCGCTGGCTCCAGCGGATCCTTCCCGACCTCGACATCGAAGGGCACAAGCTTGAACAGCAACCCGACGGACGGATGCATTCGGAACTGTCAGCCCAGGAGCCGTCGCGCTGAGGCATTTCCGTCGTCGACTACCGAGCGAGGGTCGTCGAACGCACTTGTCGTCCGATGGTTCGGATTTTCCGACCAGCACGGTGCACCGTCGCTAATGAATGCCACCGCATCCCCGTGAACGAGGTCGGCGCGGGATTGCGGGGGCGCCTCGCAGACGAGTTCGCGGACACCCTCCGCCGTGAGGCAGTCGAAGAAGTACTGAATCGGCCTGACTTTCGTTCCTATCGGGAGCCTTGTCCGGCGGGTGCCGGTTGGGCTGATTCGAGGTCAGCGTAGTACGCCTGCTCGACCTCAAGTGGGGTGCGCATGTCGAGCTCGCCGTGGAGGCGAGCGTTGTTCCACCACCACACGTATTCGAGGGTCGCGAGCTCGACCGCTCGACGGTTCGCCACGGCCCGCGCTGACGGATCAGTTCCGTCTTGTAGAGTCCGTTCACGGCCTCAGCGAGGGCGTTATCAAAGGAATCGCCGACGGTCCCCGTCGAGGGTTTCGCGCCGAGTTCTTCGATGCGGTCGGTGTAGACCACGGCGAGGTAGTTCGACCTGTGATCGGCATGGTGGATCAGCCCGTCGAGTCGACCACCGGCGGCCCATGCGGCCATGTCGAGCGCCTGCAACGGCAGGATGTCGGATCTCAGTGTCGACGCGACGTTCCAGCCGACGATGCGACGCGAGTAGACATCGGTGACGAACGCGACGTAGGCGAACCCTGACCACGTCGCAACGTAGGTCACGTCGGCGACCCAGAGACGGCGTGGGCCAGGGGCCGTGAACCGGCGCTGCACGAGATCCTTCGGCTTCTCCACCGTCGGATCGGACTTCGTCGTGAACACCTTCTTGGATCGCTTCACGCCTCGCACGCCGGCGAGCCGCATGAGCCGTTCAGTTTGATCGCGACCGATGCCCCACCCTTGCCGGCGCAGGAGCGCGTGCATCTTCCGTCGCCCATAAACGCCGTAGTTCTCCGCGTGCAGCCGCGCAACCTCGGGCACGAGCAGATCATCACGCAACTGCCGAGCGGACGGCGCTCGGCCCGCCGCAGCGCGATAGCCGCGCGAGGTCAGGAATCCTCTCACTGCCGGCCGCAGGACCTGGCAGATGAGCTCGACCCCGAAACGATCCCGATGCTCGTTGATGAACCGGATCATCTCGTCGAGGGGTGGTCGAGCTCCTTCGCGAAAAAGATGCTCGCAGCCTTGAGGATCTCATTCGCCTTTCGCAACTCCGAGACCTCCTTCTGCAATCGCTTGATCTCAGCCGCTGCATCGGTCGTCACCCCGGCGTCGACCTCGTATCGGCGTTGCCACAGCCGCAGCGTCTCGGGGCTCATCCCGAGCAGCCCTGCCACGTGGCGGACGGCGCTCATCATCGTGGGGTGCGACGGCCGCGTCTCCGCGAGCATCCGCAACGCCCGCTCACGCATCTCCGGCGAATACTTCCTGTTCATCGTGTTCCATCCTTACTTGAAGAACGGAACGAAAGTCAGGCCGATTCAGAACGAGGTGCTCCGTCGAGCGGCTGCCTATCTGTCTCAGGGCGCTATCTCAAAATGATCTACCCGCTCGTCCGCGAGCTGGCCGCGCCCGGCGCTCCCGTGAGGGTGCCGGTCGCGGTGACGTGCCGGGTGTTGAAGATCGCCAAGCAGCCCTATTACCGGTGGCTTGCCGACCCGGTTTCGCAACGGGACTGGGACGAAGCGCACCTGATCAACGCTGCGATCGATATCCACGTCGACGATCCGGCGTTCGGGTATCGGTTCATCGCCGACGAGCTCGCTGACGCCGACTTCACCGCTTCGGAGCGACGCGTCTGGCGGCTGTGCTCCCAGATGGGCATCACCAGCGCGTTCGTGCGCAAGAAGCGGGGCAAGAGCCGCCTGGTCGGGCCGCCGGTGCGCGACGACCTCGTCCGACGCGAGTTCACTGCGAATCGGCCTGACCTGCTGTGGTTGACGGACATCACCGAGCATCCCACCAGCGAGGGGAAGGTCTATCTGTGCGCGATGAAGGATGTGTTTTCCAACCGCATCGTCGGATACTCCATCGCTGACCGGATGACCTCGGAGCTCGCCGTCGCGGCCCTCAGAATGGCGATCCAACAACGAGTACTAGGCAGATTGACGCCGGTCGAGTTCGAAGCAATTATGACCACACGGGCCGCATCCGCGGCCTAAGAAGACGAGTCACCAGAACCTTCAGCAGTCCCGCCGGATAGTGGGCGAGCCAGGGGCGTTCGGTCATCGTTGATCTTTCGCCGTAGGGTCAACGACGATCGATCACCGCCGTTGGTGTGTGCGGCTCATCCTAGCCAGCAGTGGTCGCCCTGCGGCTAGGTGCTTGTGGGATTCTCCAACACCGAGAGGATGTTGCCCGCCGGGTCTGTGAACCATGCGATATCGGGCCCGAAGTCGCCCTCGATGCCGCGGGCGATGCCGAGCTCGTCCTGCTCGAAACCCTCGTAGCGGGTCATCTCGACACCGCGTGCCATGAGGTCGGTGACGGCGTCGTCGATGTCGGAGACCTCGAGGTTCAGCACCGTGTAGGTGGCGGGGGAGTGGTCGGGCTTGGGGTACACGAGTACCCAGCCGCCGCCCGGGAGGGTGAGCGAGAGCTGGCCCATCTCCGCGTCGGTCACGTCGAGCCCGAGGGTGTCGCGGTAGAAGGTGCGAGCGGCGTCGATGTCGGGCACGGCGAGCCCACTGAATCCGTAGACGTAGTCGGGCATCGGATGCTCCCCTCTCGTGTCGGCGGAGCGATCGCCGCCCTGCCGCTCAGAATGGCACCGCGCCCGCCGGGGCGCTACCCCTTCGCTTCGGAGCCGCGCTCCGTGCTCGCCTCGCCCTGCTCGAGCTCAGCGACGAGCTCCATGGCCGTGAGCTCGCGCGGCCCCTCCTCGATCGCGTCGAGCGTGCCGAGCACGGTCGACTCGTCGAGGCGCTGCAGCTTGCGCGCAGTGGGGAAGACCTGGCGCTCCATCGACCCGACGAAGCCGTTGTAGTTCTTGATCGTGCTCTCGATGGAGCGCCCGAGCTTCTCGACGTGCCCGGCCATCGTCGCGAGGCGCCCGTAGAGCTCGCGGCTCAGATCGAAGAGCACCTTCGCATCGGCGGTGAGGACATCCTGCTGCCAGGAGAACGCGACGGTCTTGAGCACCGACCACAGGGTGACGGGGGAGGCGAGGGCCACGCGCTTGCTGAAGGCGTAGTCCATGATGCCCGGGTCGGCCTCCATGGCCGACGACACGAGCGACTCGCTCGGAATGAAGGCGATGACGAGCTCGGGCGAGGCCTCGAGGCCCGCCCAGTAGGCCTTGCTCGCGAGGGTGTCGATGTGGCCGCGCACGAGCCGCACGTGCTGCTTCATGAGGGTCTCGCGCTGCGCGCCCTCCTCACCCGTCGCGGTGACGGGAATCTGGCTCGCGCGCAGGTACGCCTCGAACGGCACCTTGGCGTCGACGGCGATGTTCTTGCCGCCGGGAAGGTGGATGACCATGTCGGGGCGACCCGCGCCGGCGTCGGAGGTGATGCTCGACTGCACGTCGAAGTCGACGCGCTCGATGAGCCCCGCCGCCTCGACGACGTTGCGCAGCTGCGTCTCGCCCCAGACGCCGCGCACGCTGTTCGAGCGCAGGGCCGAGGCGAGCGACTCGGCCGTGCTGCGCAGCCTCTCCTCCGACTCGGTCGCCGCGCGCAGCTGCTGCGCGAGCTGGCCGTGCTGCTGGCTGCGCTGCGCCTCGAGCTCGGTGACCTTCGACTGCATCGTGCGCAGCGACTCCTGCACGGGCGCGAGGGCCTGCAGCACGCGGCTCTCCTGCTTGTCGCGCTCCTCCCGCTCGAGGTCGCGATGCCGGGCGAGGGCGAGCTGCTCGTCGAGGGCGCTCGCGCGCGACTCCGCCTGGGCGACGCGCACCTCCGCAGCGGTGGCCTGCTCGCGCAGTGCGGCGAGCTCTGCCGCTGCGCCCCCGCGACGCGAGAGGAGGAGGCCGATGATGACGCCGAGCACAGCGCCGACGACGAGGCCGAGCAGGAGCGGGAGCAGGAAGTCCATACGAGCCAGTGTGCCAGGAGCATCCGACAGCGATCGTCCCGAGGAGACGGTGGCCGTGGTCGTATCGTGAGGGCATGACCCAGGCGCCGCGCTCCCTCGACGTGAGCACCGATGACCTGCGCTACCTCGTCGCCGTCGCGCGCGTCGGCCGCATGGTGTCGGCCGCGGCGCTCCTCGGCGTCGACCACACGACCGTGCGGCGGCGGCTCGACCGCCTCGAGGCGGCGCTCGGCGTGCGACTGCTCGACCGCGGTGCCGACGGGTGGCAGCTCACCGCGATCGGGCGCGACGTCGTCGAGCGCGCCTCGGGCCTCGAGGGGCTCGTCGAGCAGGTCGTCGCGGCGGCGTCCGGCAGCGACGTCGTGCGCGGCACCGTGCGGGTCGCGACGCCCGACGGCTTCGGCGCGGTGTTCGCGGCTGCGGCGCTCGCGCGGGTGCGCACCGAGCATCCCGGAATCGCCGTCGAGCTCGTGACCTCCACGAAGCCGATCTCCTTGCGCGGCTCCGGTTTCGATCTCGTCGTGTCGATCGGGTCGACGGCGGGGTCGCGCGTGCAGTCCGAGCTTCTCACGGAGTACTCGCTGCGCCTCTACGCCTCGCCCGAGTACCTGGCCGCGCGGCCGCCTATCCGCGACCCCGCCGACCTCGCCGGCCACGACCTCGTCTTCTACGTGGATGCCCTGCTCACGGTGCACGAACTCGACCTCGCCCCCGTGCTCGGCGACATGCGGCTCGGCTTCGGCTCGACGAGCGTCTTCGCGCAACTCGAGGCGGCGCGCGCCGGGGCGGGCATCGGGCTGCTGCACGCGTTCATGGCCGAGGGCGTCGAGGGGCTCGTGCCGGTGCTGCCCGGCGCGGTCGACTTCCGGCTGCCGTTCACGCTCTCCACGCGCCCCGACAGCCCCGCGGTGGATGCCGTCGCGATCGTGCGCGAGGCGCTGCGCGATGAGGTTGACCGGCGTCGCGCCGAGCTGCTGCCGGGTGGCTAGTGCTGTGCGTTTTCGCAGATAGCGTGTGCGACTTCGGTGCTTGATCGCAGAGCGTGGGGAGCGCAGACTGGGGTCGACCACCGTCGTCCGCGTGAAGGAGCACCCCATGACCGATGTCCAGAATTCGCTCGTGCAGCACTGGGTCGGCGGCGAGGCCTTCGCCGGCACCTCTACGCGCACCGCGCCGGTCTACAACCCTGCTCGCGGCGCCGTCGCCCGCGAGGTCGCCCTCGCCTCGACCGCCGACGTCGACCACGCCGTCTCCGTCGCCGCAGTAGCGCAGCCCGGGTGGGCTGGCACGTCGATCGCGAAGCGCCAGCAGATCATGTTCGCCTTCCGCGAGGCGCTCAACGCGCGCAAGGACGAGCTCGCGGCGATCCTCACCGAGGAGCACGGCAAGGTGCTCAGCGACGCGGCCGGCGAGATCGCGCGCGGCCTCGAGATCGTCGAGCTCGCCTGCTCGATCCCGCAGCTGCTCAAGGGCGAGTACAGCGAGAACGTCTCCACCGGCGTCGACGTCTACTCGCTCAAGCAGCCTCTCGGCGTCGTCGGCATCATCAGCCCCTTCAACTTTCCCGCCATGGTGCCGCTGTGGTTCTTCCCGCTCGCGATCGCTGCAGGTAACACGGTCGTGCTCAAGCCCTCCGAGAAGGACCCCTCGGCGTCGCTGTGGATGGCGCAGGTCATGAAGGAGTGCGGTCTGCCGGACGGCGTTCTCAACGTCGTGAACGGCGACAAGGAGGCCGTGGATGCTCTGCTCGAGCATCCCGAGATCGCCAGCATCTCCTTCGTCGGGTCGACGCCGATCGCCCGCTACATCTACGAGACCGCCTCCAAGAACGGCAAGCGCGTGCAGGCCCTCGGCGGCGCCAAGAACCACATGCTCGTGCTGCCCGACGCCGACCTCGACCTCGTCGCCGACTCCGCCGTCAACGCGGGCTTCGGCTCGGCCGGCGAGCGCTGCATGGCCGTGTCGGTCGTCGTCGCCGTCGAGCCCGTCGCCGATGAGCTCATCGACAAGATCCGCTCGCGCATGAGCGGCCTGAAGGTCGGCGACGGCACGCGCAGCTGCGACATGGGCCCGCTCATCACGCAGGAGCACCGCGACAAGGTCGCCTCCTACCTCGACGTCGCCGCCGAGGACGGCGCCGAGATCGTCGTCGACGGGCGCGGCATCGAGGTCGACGGCGACGCGAACGGCTTCTGGCTCGGCCCGACCCTCGTCGACAAGGTGCCCACGACCTCGCGCGTCTACACCGACGAGATCTTCGGCCCCGTGCTCTCCGTCGTGCGCGTCAAGACGTACGAGGAGGGGCTCGCCCTCATCAACGGCTCGCAGTACGGCAACGGCACGGCGATCTTCACCAACGACGGCGGAGCCGCGCGGCGCTTCCAGAACGAGGTCACCGTGGGCATGATCGGCATCAACGTGCCCATCCCCGTGCCGGTCGGCTACTACTCGTTCGGCGGCTGGAAGAACTCGCTCTTCGGCGACGCGAAGGCGTACGGCACGCAGGCGATCCCGTTCTTCACGCGCGAGAAGGCGATCACCTCGCGCTGGCTCGACCCCTCGCACGGCGGCATCAACCTGGGCTTCCCGCAGAACTAGCGCCGCTCCGCGCGAACGCCGCGCCGCTCCGCTCCGCGCGAGCGCCCCTTCGTGCCAGATCTGGCGCAAAGGGGCGCTCGCCGCCCGCGGTTCAGCCTTTCTGGGGCAATTCTGGAAGCACAATGAACGGGCTCGGGGCAAGAGGCACGGGCTTGGGGCGGCGATCGGGTTGGGCGCGGGCGCGGGCGCGTGCGCGGGCACGACACACGACTAGGTCTCGTCGGCGGTGTCCCGCTCGCGCATGGTTCCCATCGCGGAGCCATCGCCGTACTTCTCGCGCGGGATGACGCTGAGCGTGCCGTTGGTCTCGAGTACGACCGCGGCGATGCTCGCGAGGTCCGCGCTGCCGCTTGAGCGCACCGCCTGCTCGACCTCGGTCTCCGTGAGTCGGTTGCGCGCGATCGCCGTGTGCTGCAGTTCGCCGTCCCGTACGAGCACGACAGGCTTCGTCGAGACGAGCGACCGGGCGCGCGGCCACCGTGATGACACGAGCGCGACGACGAACTGCAGGCCCACCAGCAGGGCGAGCGCCGCGAGGCCCTCCGACCATGACACATCGGAGCTCAGCAGGATCGTGGCGAGCGTCGAGCCGATGGCGACGGTGATGACGAAGTCGAAGGCGTTGAGCTGGCTCAGCGTGCGCTTGCCACTCAGTCGCAGTACGACGATGAGCGTCGCATACGCGGCACTCCCTACGAGCAGCACCCGCGCGATGTCTCCCCACGAGTCGAACCACATCACGCTCCCCTTTCCGCGCGCGGCAGTCGGGGGCCGCGAGCACGCGCCACGGTAGCCCGTCGGCGGGAGCCGCCTCCCAGCTTCGGGCACGATGCGCCCGCCACTGCGGGGCTCCACCCGCAGCGTCGCATCCACTGCCAGATCTGGCGCAAAGAGGCGCTCGCCGCCTCCGGATGCGCCAGTTCGCGTCAGATCTGGCGCAAAAGGGCGCTCGGCGCCTCCGACGCGCCCGTGTGCGCCAGATCTGGCGCTTGTTGCGGGGTGTGACGCCGCGCGTCACTGCGTGACGCCGTGTTGCGGTGCGTGACGGCCGCCCTCGACGCGCGCCGGGCATCCCGCCTAGCGTCGCCCGCATGACTCTTCTCACCGCACCCTCCGTCCCCACGTCCACCGCCGACGAGCGGGCCGCGCGCCTCACCGAGGCGGGCACCGCCTGGGGCGACCGCATCGCCGCCGACGCCACCTCCGCGCAGCTCACCTACCGCGTCTCGGGCGTCGGCGAGGGCTCGGTTGCGACGACGATCCGCGCGGGCAAGCACGCGTTCGTCGTCGACGAGCCGGCCGCGCTCGCGGGCGACGACGTCGCACCGAGCCCCGTCGAGTTCGCGCTCGGCGCCCTCATCTCGTGCCAGGTCGTCGTCTACCGCCTGTACGCGCAGGCGCTCGGCATCCAGGTCGACGACATCTCTATCGACGCGGAAGGCGATCTGGATGCGCGCCGCCTGTTCGGCATCGACGAAGGCGTGCGGGCCGGCTTCAGCGACGTGCGCCTCGCGATCACGATCACCGGTCCCGAGTCGCAGGAACGCTACGAGCAGCTGCGCGACACCGTCGACGCCCACTGCCCGGTGCTCGACCTCTTCGCGAACGCGACGCCCGTGAGCGCCTCGGTGCGCAAGGGCTGAGCCGCGCCCGTCCGTCGGGTCTGAGCCGGATCGACTCCGCCTAGCCGAGCACGGCCGGGCGTCGGTCGGCTGCTGCTGCTTCGGCGGAAGGCCCGATGAGGCCCAGCCCGCCGCCGGTGATGCGCGCGAGGTCCTCCATCGTGGAGACGTCGTGGCGCTTCGCGGCGTGCACGATGATCGCCGCGCAGGCCTCGGCGTCGGCGAGCGCGTCGTGGTGGGCGAAGTCCTCGAAGCCGGCGGCCATCGCCGCGACGGGCAGCTTGTACGAGTCGAGGTGGTAGGTCTTGCGGGCGACCCGCAGGCTGCACAGGTATCGCAGGTCGGGCGTCTCGAGCCGGCTCGCCTCGCAGGCGGCGCGCAGCACCCCCATGTCGAACCCCGCGTTGTGGGCGGTGAGAACGTCGCCGTCCACGAAGTCGAGCAGGGCATCCACCTGATCGCACCACAGCGGCGCATCGACGATGTCGGCGGCGGTGATGCCGTGGATGCGCGTGTTCCACTCGAGCATGTGGTCGAAGCCGAGCGGCGGGCGGATGAGCCACCCGGTCTTGTCGACGACGCGGCCCTCGCGCACCTTGACGAGCCCCACCGAGCACGCGGAGGCCGCGGCGTTGTTGGCGGTCTCGAAGTCGATGGCTGTGAAGTTCAGGGGCACGTCTCGATGCTCGCATGCGCCCCCTACCGCGTGCTCCGGGCGCGCCGGTCGGCCCTAGCCTGAGACCGTGAACGCCCTCCGCCGCTTCAGCCCCGCCGTGCTCGCGCAGTTGTTCTGGGCGAGCAACTTCGTCGTCGCCGACCGGGTCGTCGCCGAGTTCTCGCCGCTCGAGCTGACGTGGCTGCGCTGGGTGGGCGCGCTGCCGATTCTGCTCGTCGTCGCGTGGTGGCTGGAGAAGCCCCGGTGGCGGGATGCCCTGCGCGAGTGGCGCCTGCACCTCCTACAAGCCTTCCTCGGCATGGTCGCGTACACGCTCTTCCTCTACTCGGCACTCGAGTCGACGTCGCCCGTCACGGCGAGCGTCATCACGGCGCTCAACCCGGCGGTCATCGCGGTCGCGGCGGTCATCGTGCTGCACGAGCGCATCCGACGACTCGGCGTGGTGGGCATCGTCGTGTCCTTCGCCGGCGTGCTCGTCGTGATCCTCACCGGGCAGGGCCTCGATCAGGGGCTCAGCTTCTCGCCCGGCGATCTGCTCATGCTGGGCGCGATCAGCATGTGGACCGCGTACGTCATCACGAGCCGACGCGTGTCGACCCCGCCGATCACGGCGACGACGGTGCAGGCGGGGTTGAGTGCCGTGATGCTCGTTCCCGTCGTCGCGCTACTCGGCGCGCCCGGCATCGCCGCGGGGCCGAGCGCGGGCGCGTGGTGGGGGCTCGTGTGGATCATGGTGTTCCCCTCCGCCCTCGCCTACCTGTTCTGGAACATCGCCGTAGGTCAGCTCGGCGCGTCGAAGACGGGCGTGTTCCTCAACCTCCTGCCGGTGTTCACGGCGGTCATCGCTCTCGCGTTCGGCGACGTCCTCACGATCGGGCAGGTCGTCGGCGGCGCGGTCGTGCTAGTCGGCGTGTACCTGACGACGCGGCCGGGCAGGGCGAGCGAGCCCGGCATTCCCGTTCTGCCGGAGCCGCTCGACCCGGATGCTCCGGCCGACCCCGCGCACCGGGAATGGTTCTGCATGCAGACGCATTGACCCCAGCATGACGAAGCTCGGATTCCTCTCCTTCGGACACTGGCAGGACGTCCCCGGCTCGCGCACGCGCACGGGCGCTGAAGTGCTGCAGCAGGCGATCGAGCTCGCGGTCGCCGCCGAGGAGGTCGGCGTCGACGGCGCGTACTTCCGCGTGCACCACTTCGCCCGCCAGCACGCCTCGCCGTGGCCGCTGCTCGCCGCCGCGGGGGCGCGCACGAGCCGCATCGAGCTCGGCACGGGCGTCATCGACCTGCGCTACGAGAACCCCCTCGCGATGGCTGAGCTCGCGGCGCAGGCCGACCTCATCGCGAGTGGACGACTGCAGCTCGGCATCAGCCGCGGGTCACCCGAGACGGTCATCGACGGCTGGCGTGCGTTCGGCTTCGAGCCTGCCGAGGGCGAGACCGATGCCGACATGGCGCGGCGCCACACCGACGTCTTCCGCCGCGCGATCGCGGGGGAGGGCTTCGCGCCCGCGAACCCGCACATGACGGGCACGTCCGCGATGCAGCCGATCCAGCCGCACGCGCCGGGGCTGAGCGACCGCATCTGGTGGGGCGCGGGCACGCGCGCGACCGCGGTGTGGACGGCCGAGCAGGGCATGAACCTCATGAGCTCGACGCTCCTCACGGAGGACACCGGGGTTCCGTTCGACGAGCTGCAGGCGGATCAGATCGCGATGTACCGCGAGGCCTGGGCGGCGGCCGGTCATGCTCGTACGCCGCGGGTGTCGGTGAGTCGGAGCATCCTGCCGATCATCGACGAGGAGACGCAGTACTACTTCGGCATTCAGGCGCAGGGCGCGCAGAGCGACCAGGTCGGCATGCTCGACGGCTCGCGCTCGCGGTTCGGCCGCTCCTACATCGGAGCACCGGACGTGATCGCCGCGGAGCTCGCGCAGGATGCCGCCGTGCAGGCGGCCGACACGCTGCTCGTGACGGTGCCGAACCAGCTCGGGCCGGAGTTCAACGCGCGCATCCTCGAGTCGATTACGCGCGACATCATGCCGATCGTCGACGCCGAGGTCGTACCCTCACTCGCGTGAGACTGCTGCTGCTGAGCGACACGCACCTGCCGGCGCGCGCAAAGGCTCTGCAGCCGCACGTGTGGAGCCTCGTCGACGAGGCCGACCTCGTCATCCACGCGGGCGATTGGGTCGACGTCGCGACGCTCGACGCGCTCGAGTCGAGGGCCGCGCGCCTCGTCAGCGTCGCAGGAAACAATGACGGCGCCGAGCTGCACGCTCGGCTCGGCGAGGTCGCGCGCGTCGAGGTCGAGGGGGTACGTATCGCCGTCACCCACGAGACGGGTGCCGCCGCCGGTCGGGAGCGTCGGTGCGATGCCCTCTTCGGCCCCGACTCGGATGCCCCCGCCGACGTGCTCGTCTTCGGCCACTCGCACATCCCGTGGGATTCGACGACCCCCGGCGGCGTGCGCCTCCTCAACCCGGGCTCGCCGACCGACCGGCGGCGGCAGCCCGTCGGCACGGTCATGACCGCGCGCATCGCCGACGGCGCGCTGCACGACGTGACCCTCGTGCCGACGCCCCGCTGACCCTCGGGTTTGCGTCGAGCAGGGCGTTCGGGACGGTGGGACCCGGCTGGCCACCCTGCGGACGGACGGTGGGTGCTTCGGGACGCCGCGCCCCTCGGGCCGCAGCGCCCATCGGGGCAGTGTGCCTCGCGAGGCATGTGCCGTGAGAGGCACACAGGAAGAACGCGTCCCTCCTATGGTTCCGACTGACGAGGCAGGCCGCTGGGCCGCGTGCCCGCGTCTCAAGTTGCAGCGCAGACCACCCCGGATGCCGCGCTCAGCGCCCGGCGGCGTACCCCTGCGCCCCGCGCGAGTTCGCCGCAGCGTAGAACCAGCCGCGCTCGGGGTCGACACCCACGCAGCTCAGGCGGCCGAGGCTCCACGGCCCCATGACCGTCACCTCGTGGCCGCGCCCCCGAAGCTCATCGATGACCGAATCGCCGAGCCGCGCCTCGACCGTGAGCGACGCCGGCTGCACCGTGCGCGGCTCGAACGACGCGACCATCGCGTCGGTGTGGAACATGGGCGCGTCGATGGCCTGCTGCGGCTCGTAGCCGCCCACGAGTCGGCGCAGCAGGTAGAGCAGCTGCCACTGGTCCTGCTGGTCTCCGCCCGGCGTGCCGAGCGCCTCGATCACGCGCCCGTCGCGCACGAGCATGGTCGGCGACAGCGTGCTGCGCGGCCGGATGCCCGGCTCCAGCCGAGACGGAGCATCCTCGTCGAGCCACGCCATCTGCAGGCGCGTGCCCAGGCAGAAGCCCAGCGCAGGAATCGTGGGCGACGACTGCAGCCAGCCGCCCGAGGGCGTGGCCGAGATCATCGTGCCGTACCGGTCGACCACGTCGAGGTGGCACGTGTCGCCGCGCTGGCGCCCCGCGCGGTCGAGCGTCGGCTCGCCCGAGCCGGGCAGGGGAGTGGCGGCAGTGTCGCCCGGCGATCGCACGGGCGGCATCCACGGCGAGCGGCCGCCGGGGTGCCCGGGGCGCACCTCGCGCGACGCGGTCTCGCCGATCAGCGCGGCGCGCTCGGCGGCGTACGACGCGCTCAGCAGTTCGGCGAGTGGCACGTCCGTCTGGGCGGGGTCGCCGTACCAGGCGTCGCGGTCGGCGAGGGCGAGCTTGAGAGCCTCGGTGATGGTGTGCACGCCGAGCGCTGTGGAGGGGTCGAGCACTGCGTCGCCGTGCGTCGCGACGCGCGCCTCGAGGATGGCGAGCGCCTGCAGCAGCACGGGCCCCTGGCTCCACGGGCCGGCCTTGACCACCTCGACGCCGCGGAAGGTCAGCGCGACGGGCGCCTCCTCGGCGGGCGCGTAGGCGGCGAGATCCGCCGCGGTGACCACGCCGGGCAGCGCCCCGCCGAGCGAGTGCTGCACGGGCTCGCGCACGAACTCCTCGACCGAGGCGCCGACCTCCCGGTTCCACCAGTCGATCGCGGCGCGCACGCGCGACTCGCGGCTGCTGCCGGCACCCGACGAGGGCGCCTCGCCCGCACCCATGAGGCGCGCGAGCACCGCGGCCCACGGCTCGTTGGTGATCATGTCGCCGGGTTCGGGAATCTTGCCGCCGGGCATCCACTGCGCAGCGGAGGTCGGCCAGTGCGCCTCGAACAGCGGGGCCACAGCGGTGATCACCCGCACCACGCTCTCGTGCACGGGGTGCCCGTCGCGCGCGTAGCCGAGGGCGGGAGCGAGCACGTCGGCCAGCTCCCACGTGCCGCGCGTCTCGAGCAGGTGAAGCCACGCGACTACCGAGCCGGGCACGGCGGCCGCGAGCGGCCCCGCACCGGGAATCTCGTCGAGCCCCAGCGAGCGGTAGCGCTCGATGGTCGCGGCGGCGGGCGCGGCACCCTGACCGGCGAGGACGAAGGGATGCTCGCCCACGGGCGCGACGAGCGCCGTGAGGTCCCCGCCCGGCCCGTTGAGGTGCGGCTCGACCACGTGCAGCACGAAGGCTGCGGCCACGGCGGCGTCGACGGCGGTGCCGCCCCGCTCGAGCACCGACTGCGCGGTGCCGGTGGCGAGCCAGTGCGTACTCGCCGCCATGCCGAACGTTCCCCGCAGCTCGGGGCGCGTGCGGTCGGAGGGCGCCGGGGTGAACGCGGGGGAGGGGGAGTCGGCGGTCATGCTCCCACGCTAGGCGCTCAGTAGCGCGGCGCGGCCGGCTGGCCGTAGAACTGCTCGAGCGTGCGGCGGCCGCTCGCGGCGTAGTCGGCGGCGAGCGTCTCCCCGACGTAACGGAAGTGCCATGACTCGTACTCGTACCCCGTGACGCTCGTGGTGCCCTGCTCGTAGCGCAGGATGTAGCCGTACTTCCACGAGTTGGCGGCCAGCCAGCGCCCCTGGCGGGTGGCGCCCAGGCACGTGTACGAGCCGCAGTTGGAGGCCCCGATGGGGTACAGGTCGGCGGCGAGCCCCGTCTGGTGCTCGCTGTGCCCCGGTCGTGCGACGTACAGGTCGGCGTACGTCTGGCCGCGCGTGCGGACGGCGTTGTTGTAGATCGCCGCCTGGGAGGACGCGGGCCGGTAGCCGCTCGTGAGCCCCACACTCCCCGCGCCCGCCGCGCGCACTCCCGCGTACATGCGCTCGAGGGCCGCCGCCGCATCCGATCGCAGCAGGTAGGAGCCGCTGCTGGGAATCGAGGGGCGACGCAGGCTGCTCGGCACGTAGCTCGTCGGAATTCCGTTGCGCTTGTTCACGAGCACCCACAGTGAGGATGCTGAGCTCAGGCTTCGGCACTGCTCGAGTCGCTCGACGCCCGGGCTGAGGGCGCCCGGCCCGCCGACGAGGGTGCGCGTCGTGATGGCGCTCGAGCCCAGGGCGCTGCGCACGGAGCTGGGGGCGCAGTAGGGGAGCGAGAGGTACAGCGGCAGGTTCTCGCGCGCGGCGAGGACGGAGATGGAGAGGGCGTCGGCGAAGCTCGTGCCGGAGGCGATGAGCACGCGGGGCGCGCTCGTGCCGAACGCCGACTCCGAGATCGCGCGCGCCGTGGCGTAGCGGTCGGCGCCGGCGGCGCGCTGCACCTGGCTCGAGCCCAGCTCGGAACTCAGCTCCGATGCGATGCCGCGGGAGACGACGCTCGTGCCGCCGACGAGCACGACCGAGGTCGTGCCGAGGTCGCGCAGCAGCCGCAGAGCGGCGCGGTCGAGTCGCGAGCCGTTGCCGCGCACGATGAGCACGGGCGCTCCCGCGGAGCCCGCGGCGGGGCCGGCGGCGAGGGCGTCGGGGAAGCTCGCGCCCGTGGCGACGAACACGGTGTCGGCACTGCTGAAGACGGAGCGCACGAGCAGCTCAGCGGTCGCGTAGCGGTCGGCGCCGCCGATGCGCTCGACGGGCGCGATGGCGTCGGCGGCCCTCGCGACCGACGACGAGATCGCGCTCGTGCCGCCGACGACGACGATGCGATCGGGGTCGAGACGTCGCAGCTCGTCGGAGACGACGCGCGGCAGGCTGCGCGAGGCGGTGAGCAGCAGACCCCCGCCGGCGGCCGCCGCGACGGGGCCGGCAACGATCGCGTCGGGGAAGTTCTCGCCCGCGACGAGATACACGACGTCGGGGGTGTCGGGGCCGGGGAAGGTCGCGACGCTCGCCGCCACGGAGGTCGCGTAGCGGTCGGCGCCGCTGATGCGCTCGGTCGTCGCGGCGGCGGGCGAGACGGTCGACGTCACAGGCGGCGTCGAGCCGAGTGAGGTCGGCACGGCGGGGCGCTCCGCTTGAGCGGGGGCCGCAGCCGCGAGCACGATGCCCGCGCCGGCGAGGAGGGCGAGGGCTGTGGCGGCGCGAGGGCGGAGGCCGAGCATCCCTCGATGCTACCGACGGCGAGGGCAGCTCTCCAGGCCCGCCCTCGATCGGCGCTCTCGGCTCAGCGGTCGCCGGTAGGCTGAACCCCCGTGGCTCTCACTATCGGCATCGTCGGCCTGCCCAACGTCGGCAAGTCCACCCTCTTCAACGCGCTCACCGAGAACGACGTGCTCGCGGCGAACTACCCGTTCGCCACGATCGACCCGAACGTGGGTGTCGTCGAGCTGCCCGACGAGCGTCTCACGGTGCTCGCGGAGATCTTCGGCAGCGAGCGCATCCTGCCCGCCACTCTGTCGTTCGTCGACATCGCGGGCATCGTGAAGGGCGCGAGCGAGGGCGAGGGTCTCGGCAACCAGTTCTTGGCGAACATTCGCGAGTCTGACGCGATCGCGCAGGTCGTGCGCGCCTTCACCGACAGCGACGTCGTGCACGTCGCGGGCGGCGTCGACCCGGCGAGCGACATGGAGACGATCAACACCGAGCTCATGCTCGCCGACCTGCAGACGCTCGAGAAGGCCCTTCCTCGCTATGAGAAGGAGCTGCGCGGCAAGAAGCTCGACCCGGCTGTCCTGGATGCGGCCCTCGCCGCGAAGGCCCACCTCGAGGCCGGGCGCACGCTCTCCGCAGCCGGGTTCGACGCCTCCCCGATCCGCGAGCTCGGCCTGCTGAGCGCGAAGCCGTTCATCTACGTGTTCAACGTCGACGAGGGCGTGCTCGGCGACCGAGCCCGCATGGACGAGCTCGCTGCGCTCGTCGCGCCCGCGCAAGCCGTGTTCCTCGACGCGAAGATCGAGAGCGAGCTCATCGGGCTCGACCCGGACGACGCGGCGGAGCTGCTGGAGTCGACGGGCCAGACGGAGAGCGGGCTCTCGCAGCTCGCGCGTATCGGCTTCGACACGCTCGGCCTGCAGACCTACCTCACGGCGGGCCCGAAGGAGTCGCGCGCCTGGACGATCGGCAAGGGCTGGAAGGCGCCGCAGGCCGCCGGGGTCATCCACACCGACTTCGAGAAGGGCTTCATCAAGGCCGAGATCATCGGTTTCGACGACCTCGTCGCGTGCGGCTCGGTGGCGGAGGCCCGCGCGAAGGGCAAGGCCCGCATCGAGGGCAAGGACTACGTCATGCAGGACGGCGACGTGGTCGAGTTCCGCTTCCAAGCAACATCTGGTCAGAAATAGGCCGCGGATTGTGAGCGGGCCTGCAGAACCCGGTCAATGGTCCACATGACTGACCGATCGAAGCGAACCTGGCAAGTGGTTCGACACAAACATGCGTCGAGCGGGAGAGTGAATCGGCCTGACTTTCGTTCCTATCGGGAGCCTTGTCCGGCGGGTGCCGGTTGGGCTGATTCGAGGTCAGCGTAGTACGCCTGCTCGACCTCAAGTGGGGTGCGCATGTCGAGCTCGCCGTGGAGGCGAGCGTTGTTCCACCACCACACGTATTCGAGGGTCGCGAGCTCGACCGCTCGACGGTTCGCCACGGCCCGCGCTGACGGATCAGTTCCGTCTTGTAGAGTCCGTTCACGGCCTCAGCGAGGGCGTTATCAAAGGAATCGCCGACGGTCCCCGTCGAGGGTTTCGCGCCGAGTTCTTCGATGCGGTCGGTGTAGACCACGGCGAGTTAGTTCGACCTGTGATCGGCATGGTGGATCAGCCCGTCGAGTCGACCACCGGCGGCCCATGCGGCCATGTCGAGCGCCTGCAACGGCAGGATGTCGGATCTCAGTGTCGACGCGACGTTCCAGCCGACGATGCGACGCGAGTAGACATCGGTGACGAACGCGACGTAGGCGAACCCTGACCACGTCGCAACGTAGGTCACGTCGGCGACCCAGAGACGGCGTGGGCCAGGGGCCGTGAACCGGCGCTGCACGAGATCCTTCGGCTTCTCCACCGTCGGATCGGACTTCGTCGTGAACACCTTCTTGGATCGCTTCACGCCTCGCACGCCGGCGAGCCGCATGAGCCGTTCAGTTTGATCGCGACCGATGCCCCACCCTTGCCGGCGCAGGAGCGCGTGCATCTTCCGTCGCCCATAAACGCCGTAGTTCTCCGCGTGCAGCCGCGCAACCTCGGGCACGAGCAGATCATCACGCAACTGCCGAGCGGACGGCGCTCGGCCCGCCGCAGCGCGATAGCCGCGCGAGGTCAGGAATCCTCTCACTGCCGGCCGCAGGACCTGGCAGATGAGCTCGACCCCGAAACGATCCCGATGCTCGTTGATGAACCGGATCATCTCGTCGAGGGGTGGTCGAGCTCCTTCGCGAAAAAGATGCTCGCAGCCTTGAGGATCTCATTCGCCTTTCGCAACTCCGAGACCTCCTTCTGCAATCGCTTGATCTCAGCCGCTGCATCGGTCGTCACCCCGGCGTCGACCTCGTATCGGCGTTGCCACAGCCGCAGCGTCTCCGCGAGCATCCGCAACGCCCGCTCACGCATCTCCGGCGAATACTTCCTGTTCATCGTGTTCCATCCTTACTTGAAGAACGGAACGAAAGTCAGGCCGATTCATTTCGAGGCCCGAACGATGACGCACATGCTGGTTGTGGAAGATGCGACCGCCAGTCGTGACTGGTAGGTCAAGGTCTTGGGCGCCTCCGTGTATGGAGAGTACGGAGGCACGTCGGTGGTGCTGGATCTGCTCGGGAACTGGCTGTTGCTCGTCACCGGGGGCGAACCGAGCCCGGAGAAGCCGACCGTCACGTTGGCCCCGCCGGGTGATCCCGATCACGTCAGCTCACAGCTCATCTTCCGAGTCGATGACTGTCAGGGAACATACGACATGCTCAGCGCACTTCCCGCGCAAGCAGCCGTTTGCGGTCGTTGCGCCCGTCGACCTCTTCGGGAATGAGCCACCAGAGCCACCCGACCAGGAAGTCGCCGAGGAGGCTGAACACGAAGCTCACTCGACCATCCTGGCACTCGGATCGCGCAACCACGAGAACTGGTGTTGTGTGCCCCTGCAGTGACTATGGAGTCGCGCAGAGGTTGGGACCCGCCTTCACGCTCCAAGAATCAAAGTTCACACGATCGGGTCTGTCCGTGGTGCCGGATAGCCTGACCTGTGTGGTGGCTCGAACGCTGATCCGGCTAGCAGTTGAATCGAGACGATCGAAGCGAGGTTCTGCATGAACGCGGCGCACAGTGTCGAGTTGTATCGTTCGTCGAGCGGTGACTTCGAGCTCGCGGTGCAGACAGACTCGGAGACCGTCTGGCTCTCAGCTGAACAACTCGTCTCGCTGTTCGGTCGTGACAAGTCGACTATCTCACGACACCTTCGCAACGTATTTGGGGACGGAGAACTCGATCGTGAAGCAGTTGTTGCAGAAATTGCAACAACTGCCGCGGACGGCAAGACCTACGCGGTCGCACACTACAACCTCGATGTCGTCATCTCGGTCGGCTACCGCGTCAAGTCAATTGAGGGCGTCCACTTTCGCCGGTGGGCAACACAGGTACTGCGGCGATACGTGCTCAATGGAGTGGCGCTCAACGCGCGGCGGCTGGAGCAACTAGGGTCCATCGTTCACGTGCTCTCTCGCTCCACCGATGAACTCGTCGCGGGCGTCGCCGAAGTCGTCGAACGATACCTGCCAAGTCTGCGCGCGCTGCGTGCGTATGACGAGGGCGAGATCGAGCACGCGGCAGGCACGCTACCGACCTGGGTGCTGTCGTACGACGAAGCGCGTGCAGTAATCGACCAGGTCGGCGCTGAATTTCCGGCGGACACCCTCTTCGGAGGCGAACGAGGCGACGCATTGAGAGGCGTCATCGCGACGATCTACCAGGGTTTCGGGGGAGTCGAGCTGTACCCGACCGTGCAGTCGAAGGCGGCGAACCTTCTCTACCTGGTCATCAAGGATCATCCGCTCACCGACGGAAACAAGCGCAGCGCCGCCGCGCTCTTCGTTCACTTCCTTCAGCGAAACGACGCGTTGTCTGGCGGAGGCGACACGCCTCGCATCTCCAACAACGCTCTCGCCGCCATCACCCTGATGGTCGCGATGAGCGATCCGAAGGAGAAGGAGCTAATGATCGCGCTTGTCGTCAGCATGCTCGTTGGCGAGAGTCACTAGGCCGGCGACTCACAGATTCACGGCGCGAGCTCTTCGCGCAACCGCGGCTCGACGCGGTGCGCGGGTCGGGCCCCCGACTTGTCGGCGTAGAAGGCGCGAATGCGGTCCATATCGCGCGCACGACGTCGGGCGTCGCGCCCTCCGACCGCAGCCAGTCGCCGACCGAGATCCGGTCGAGGGCGCGAGCATCGGGATGCGCCCACGGGTCATCGGGGTCGACGCTGCCCGCGAGCGCCGAGAAGCGCCGCTCGATCTCCTCGTACAGGGCTCGATCGCGCGCCGACATCCACGGCATCTCGTCGCCGAGGAACCGCCCATCGTTCATGAGCCACGTCGACTCGCCCGGAATGTCGGTGAAGCTCGGGCCGAGCGTGAGGCCGAGCTCGCCGACGAGGGCGCGGTAGGAGGTGTGCGAGGCGCCGACGACTTCCCCGCCGAGCTGCACGAGCCGGCCATCCGCCGTCGTCGTCTGCTCGACCCGTCCGCCTGCTCGGGCGCGCGCCTCCAGCACGAGTACGTCGGCCCCCGCGGCAGCAAGGTCACGCGCCGCGCTCAAGCCCGCCAGGCCCGCCCCCACCACGATCACATCGTGCGTGCTCATCGCATCCTCCTCGTCGTGAGTCCCACTGCCACCGTCATCCTCGCAACCGCTCTCCTCGAGCGTCGTAGAAGGGGCGCCGCGACACGGTGGCCGGGTAGCGCTCGCCCTTGCACTCGACCGTGAACGGTGCGTCGAGCGAGACCGCTGGTGAGATCGCCGCGATGCCCACCGCAAGGCCGAGCGTGTGACCGTAGGCGCCGCTCGTCATGCGCCCGACTGCGATACCGTCCGCGAAGACGGTCTCGTCGTGCACGAACACCGGCTCGGGGTCGTCGAGCGCCACATGCACGGTGCGGTGCCGTGGCGCCTTCGGGTCGAGCGCCGCAACAGCGTCGCGCCCCATGAAGCCGCCTGGCTTGTCGAGGGCGACCGTGAATCCGAGGCCCGCCGAGTACGGGTCGTCGGTCGCGCCGATGTCATGGCCGAGGTGCCGGTAGCCCTTCTCGCTGCGCAGCGAGTCGAGCGCGTGATAGCCCGCAAGCCGCACACCGAGATGCTGGCCCGCATCCCACAGCGCATCGAGGACGTTGAGCGCGAGATCGGCCGACGGGTAGAGCTCGTAGCCGAGCTCGCCGACGAAGCTCATGCGCAGGCTGTAGGCGAAGCCGTCGGCCACCTCGACCTCGCGTCCCGTCGTGTAGGGCTGCGCGGCATCGGACCAGTCGTCCGGCGACACGCGCGAGAGCAGCTCGCGGCTGAGCGGACCCATGACCCCGATCGTCGCGAGTGCCGCCGTCACGTCGACGACCACGGCCGCGTGCCCGCGCGCAGCCCGCCGCAGCAGCCACAGCGACTTGTGGTGGCTCGTCGAGGGCGTCACGACCAGCAACCGGTCGTGGGCGAGGCGGGTGACGGTTCCGTCGAGCTCGATGCCACCGTTGCGGTTAAGGAACAGCGTGTAGACGGCCTGCCCCACGGCCACGTCGACGTTGTTCGTCGCGGAGTGCTGAACGACGGCGAGAGCATCCGCCCCCACGATCTCGAACTTCGCGAAGGGGCTCAGATCGAACAGGGCGACGCCCTCGCGCGCGGCCCGATGCTCGGCCGCGACCTGCTCGAACCAGCCGGGCCTACCGTAGCTGTACCCTTCCGCCGCGGTCGGGCCGCCGTACCAGTTCGCGCGCTCACCGCCGTTGATCTCGCCGAAGCGCGCGCCGAGCTCGGCGAGCCGGGAGTCCAACGGGGTCCGGCGCACGTTCCGTGCGGTCTCCGACTGCAGGTGCGGCCAGTGCATCGCGTAGAGCCTGCCGAGGCTCTCGACGGTGCGGGCGTGCAGGTAGCGGCGGTTGCTCTGATGCCGTGAGAAGCGCTGCACGTCGACCGAGGCCGAGTCGAACTGAGGCGACCCTTCGACGATCCAGCGTGCCAGCTCGCGCCCGATGCCGGGGGCGAAGATGATGCCCTGCGAGTTGAGTCCCGCCGAGACGAACAACTGCTCGACCTCGGCCGTCTCGCCGAGCAGGAACGAGGTGTCTGGTGTGAAGCTCTCGGGCGCGGTGAGGAAGCGGTCGTACCCGGCGGGGCCGAGGGTGGGCACCGTGCGCTCGGCCGCTGTGCGCACGGGGGAGAAATGCGCCCAGTCGTCGGGAAAGGTCGCGAATCCCGTCGTGGCGATGTCGCCGACCGCGCGAGGGATGCCGTTCGGCTCGAACGCGCCGACGAGCAGCCGCCCGGCCTCATGGCGGATGTAGTAGCTGTGGTCGACGTCGCGCAGCACGGGCAGCGAGGCGACGGCGCCCTCGATCGGCTCGGAGCGCACGTGCACATGCTCGGCGGCATAGAGAGGCAGGTGCACGCCCGCGGTGGCGGCGAGGTCGCGGCTCCACAGTCCGCCCGCGATGACGACGCGGTCGGCGAGCACGGTGCCCCGCTCGGTCTCGACGCCCGTCGCGCGCCCGTGCTCGTGCAGAATCGCGGTGACGGTGACGCCCTCGCGAATGCTCACGCCGGCCTCGTGCGCGAGCTTCGCCATGGCGAGCGCGGCGTAGCCGGGGTTCACGTGCCCGTCGTTCGCGAAGTGCAGGCCCGCCAGCACGCCTTCGGTCGACGCGATCGGCCAGAGCTTCGCGATCTCGTCGGGGTCGACCAGGCGCGCCTCGATGCCGTTCTGCACGGCGACGTCGCGGGCGTACGCCAGCTCGTCGACGCGACCCGAGTGGCGCGCGAGGCTCAGCGACCCGCATCGCTCGAACGAGACGTCGAGCCCCGAGCGCTGCTGCAGGTCTGCGTAGAACGCGAGCCCGTAGGACGAGAGCCCCGTCATGGCGGTCGACCCGCGCGCTCCCGCGACGAGCCCTGCGGCGTGCCAGGTCGTGCCGCTCGTGAGCACGGCCCTCTCGAGCAGCAGCACGTCGTCGACCCCGGCCTCGGCAAGATGCAGCGCGATGCTCGCCCCGATGATGCCGCCGCCGACGACGATGGTCCCGGCTCGGCGCGGCAGCGGGTCGTGAGCGGTGTCGGTGACGATCGTGGCACTGAGCGTGCGATCAGCGAGCCTGTCCATGAGCGTCCTCGTCTCCTCCCGCTGGTGCGGTGCCGACGCAACGGCCCGCTCTGGCACGCTAACCCGTTGTTGACCTCGTGGACAACAGCGCCGCTCGCAGGGTAGGTGATCGCGCAGCGCCCAGGTGCCTCCGGCACGATAGAGGCGTGGATGCACAGCGCGCGCTGACCGACGCCCGAGAGGCGCTCGCCGCGGCCGCCGCCGAGCTCGCCGCCCGCGGCATCCCGCCCGAGCAGCTCGCCACCACGGTGCCGCCCCGTCGTGCGCTCGGAATCATCCCGCGACCCGCGACGATGCGGCGCGCCGGCGAAGGATTCCTCCTCGGTGCGATCCTCGCCACCGTCGACGGCGGGGCTTTCGACCCCGGTACGATCCTGCGAGCGACACGCCAGGTGCTCCCCGGCCATCAGGCCGCGTCTGCCCAGGAGCGGCGGGCTCTGCGGCAGACCGCGCTCGACGCTGGCTTTCGCGAGGGAACCACCGTCGTGCTCGACTCCCGCCCCCTCCCGCTCGACGATGAGTCGGCCATGCGCGCCGAGGCCGGCCCGCTCGTCCTCACCGACGACGGCGTGCTGGTCCGGTGGATCCCCACCGCCCCCGACAGCGCGCTCCGACCGCTCGGCGACTACCTGCACGAGAGGCTCGACCTCAGCAGCCCGCGAGCCGCCGGCGAGCGACCTCGGTAGGCTAGGGGGAATGATCTCCCCGAGGGCCGCATGACCGGTCCGATTCTGCGCAAGGCCGACCGGGACGAGGTCGTCGAGATGACGAGCCTCTTGCACCTCGCGCACGCTGAACTCGCCGACCGGGGCCTCAACTTCTCCGGCGTTGATCAGACCGTCGCCACGACGCGCCGCCGTTCCTTCCAGGGCAGCACGTGGGTGCTCGAGCTCGAGGGCCAGCTCATCGGCATGGCAACGCTGAGCATGCCGCCGAGCAGCGTGCTGCGCAATCTCAGCGAGGTCGCGAACGTGCGGCGCGCCGCCTGGCTCAACCAGTTGGCCGTGCATCCCGACCATCGCGGTGACGGCCATGCCCGCACGCTCTTCGAGAAGATCCGCGACGAGGCGATCCGCCGCCGCGCGGCGTTCCTCGGAATCGACACGGCGCGGCCGGCCGAGGACCTGGTCGAGATCTACCACTACTGGGGTTTCGCCGAGCGCGAGGTCATCCAGTGGCCCGGCAAGGCCTACGACAGCCTCGTCATGACCCTCGCCCTGCGACCCCTGCCGGCCATGCCCACCCAGGGCTGAGGGTTCGAGCGCCGAGCACGCACGGCACCGCCTACGCCACACTGGGGGCATGAGCGACCCGATCGTTCGCACCGTCCGCGCCGTCGTGGCGCCGATCACGCGCACGCGCGCCTTCCGCTGGCTCGCGCCGCGCGTCATGCCGCCGATCGAGCGCGCCATCGCGACCGTCACCGGCAGCTCGGTCCAACTGAGCGGGCTGCTCGTGCCCTCGCTCGTGCTGCGCACCACCGGGGCGCGCAGCGGTCAACCGCGCGACTCGATCCTCATGTACACGGCCGACGGCCACGGCTGCGCGATCGTCGCCGGCACGAGCTTCGCGCGCGAGAAGCACCCAGCGTGGACGTACAACCTGCTCGCCCATCCCGACGCGGAGATCGCGGTGCGCGGGCGGCGGTTCGCGGTACGCGCCGCCCTCATCGAGGGGGATGCTCGGGAGGCAGCCTGGCGTCGCATCGAGCACCAGTGGCCGGGGTACCGGTCCTACGAGCGCGAGTCGGGCCGCGTCGTGCGACTCTTCCGGCTCACACTCACGCGCGAACTCTAGGCTGGGCTGGTGCAGATTCTCGACGTCCTCCTCGTCATCGGCGGGCTCGTGCTCCTCATCGCCGGCGGTGAGGCGCTCGTGCGCGGTGCGTCGAGCATCGCGACCCGCATCGGCATGTCGCCGCTCATCGTCGGCCTCATCGTCGTCTCCGCGGCCACATCGGCACCCGAGCTGGCCGTGACGGTCGGCTCGGTCATCAGCGGCGAGCCCGGCCTTGCCGTCGGCAACGTCATCGGCAGCAACATCGTCAACATCCTGCTCATCCTCGGGCTCTCCGCCCTCGTGATGCCGCTGCTCATCAAGCGTCAGCTCGTGCGGTTCGACATCCCCGTCATGGTGGGCCTCTCGATTCTCCTCGTCGCCGTGAGCCTCGACGGTCAGATCGGGCTGCTCGACGGCGTGCTGCTGCTCGCAGGTCTCGTCGTGCACGCGGTGCTGAGCATCCTCATCGGGCGTCGAGAGGTGCGCGTGGGGGCGGAGGGTGCCGGCACTGCGCCCATCCCCACCCCCGGCAGCCCCACGCCGGTCTGGCTCTCGCTCCTGCTGCTCGTCGTCGGCATCGGGCTTCTCGTGCTCGGCTCGCAGCTGCTTGTGACCGGAGCCGTGAGCATCGCGACCGGGCTCGGCGTGAGCAGCCTCGTCGTCGGCCTGACGGTCGTCGCGATCGGCACCTCGCTGCCCGAGCTCGCGACGTCGATCATCGCCGTGCGGCGCGGCGAGCGCGACATGGCCGTGGGCAACATCGTCGGCAGCAACATCTTCAACATCGGCATGGTGCTCGGCCTGCCCGCGATCATCTTCGGCGAGGGCATCCCCGTTCCCGCCGCCGCGATCGCGCTCGACCTGCCGGTCATGCTCGCCACCGCGATCGCGCTCCTGCCGATCGCCTTCACGGGGTTCATCATCGCGCGCTGGGAGGGCGGTCTCTTCGTGGCGATCTACATCGCCTACACGGCCTACCTCGTGCTCGCGGCCACCCAGCACAATGCCCTGGAAGGCTTCACCGACGTCATGCTGTGGTTCGTGGTGCCGATCATCGCCCTCACGCTCGTCGTCGTCACGACCTACGAGGCGGGGCTGCACCGGGGCAAACGGCTCGCCGCACGCGAAGCGAGCGATGAACGGTCCCAGCCGGGAGGCTGACGCACTCGACTACCCTCGGCGGCATGGACTGGCTCGTCTCCGCCCTCGGCACCGCGCTCGTCCTCGCGGGCGCATACGACGTCTTCCACACGCTCCTCAATCCGAGCGGGCGCGGCACCATCAGTCGGCTGATCTTCGCGCTCTCCTGGCGCGTCACACGGCGGGCCCGCCGCCTGGGACTCGCCGTCGGCCCTGCATCGGTCGTCACCGTCATCGCGATCTGGGCGGCAACGCAGGTCGTCGGATGGGCCCTCATCTACACGCCGCACATTCCGGAGGGCTTCGCCTACTCGCACGACATCGACCCCGCGAGCTTCGTCGCCTTCTGGGAGGCGATCTACTTCTCGGGCGCCACGCTCACGACGCTCGGCTTCGGAGACACCGTGCCCATCGAGCCGTGGCTGCGCGTGCTCGCGCCCGTCGAGGCGCTCGCCGGCTTCGCGCTGCTCTCGGCGAGCGCGACCTGGTTCCTCCAGCTGCACGGGGCGCTCGCGCGACGCCGCTCGCTCGCCCTGCGAGTCTCGCAGCTCGAAGAGGCAGGCTTCGCCGAATCGCTCGCCCAGACTCCGCGCACCGCGGCGGCGGTCATCATCGAGTCGATCGCCGAGCAGATCGCGGTCGCCCGCGTGGACTACGTGCAGTCGACGGAGACCTACTACTTCCGCGACCTCGACGAGCGAGCCTCGCTCTCCTCCGCGCTGCACGCGGCGTGGCGCATCGCCGAAGCCGCGCTCGCCTCACCCGACGCCGAGGTGCGGCACTCGGGGGCGGTGCTCGACGCGGCCCTGCGCGACCTGGCACAGTACCTCCACGGCGCGTTTCTCGGCGGCCGGCGCACGGATCCCCCGGCCGCGCCGGAGGTGTTCGAGCGCTACACCGCCGACCACCGCCGGGGTGGCACCGCCGGCTAGTGCCCCAGCAGGTCCTTCATCTGCGAGTAGATGAGCGCTGCTGCGCGCTTCGGCGAGAGGCGCGCCATGCGCGACATGAAGCGAGCGTCGGAGCCGATGAAGATCTCGTAGCTGCCCTTCTCGACGGCGGCGACGATCTGCCGCGCCGCCTCGGGCGCCGGGGTCGTCTTGCGCTCCTTGCCGCCCGCGCCCGCGCTCATCGCCGCCATCTCCTCCGGCGTCATGATGGCCGAGTTGACGGCGATGTTCGTGCCGATCGCTCCCGGGAAGACCCCGGTGACCTGCACGTTCGTCGCCATGAGCTCGGAGTGCAGTCCGCGTGACAGCTGAGCGACGGCGGCCTTCGTCGCGCCGTAGAGCGACTGGCCGGGCACGGGGGCGTAGGCGCCCATGCTTGCGACGTTGACGATCGCGGCCTCGGGGCGCTGCGTGAGCTCGGGCAGGAAGGCCTTGATCGTGTTGATCGTGCCGTACAGGTTGACGTCGATGACCCGCTCGATCTGGTCGAAGCCGAGATCGGCGACCGGTACGAACTTCTGGATGATGCCCGCGATGTTGAGCAGCCCGTCGACCTGGCCGTGCGCGGCGGTGACGGCCGCGGGCAGCGCGAGCACGGCATCCCGATCGGTGATGTTGACGACGTGCGTCGAGATCGCATCGCCCTTCGCTGCCGCCAGATTCACGGTCTCGGCGAGACCCGCCTCGCTCAGGTCGACGGCGGCGACCTGCGCCCCCTTCTCGACGAGCTGGAGGGCGACCTCGCGCCCGATGCCGTTGCCGGCGCCCGTGACGACGAAGACCTTCGAGGTGATCTGCATGATGCTCCTTGATCGAGGGATGCGCGGCTTCGCGCCCCACCAGGCTAGTCAGCCTCCCGGCCTGACGGCAGGGTCGAACGTCCCCCGGTCACACCCGGTGGCTCTCACCGCGGCGCGGAGGCGTGTACGTGCACGTGTCGCCCGAGCACAGCGTGGGCGGAGTGCGACTGAGGCGCCGGGCGAGCTCGCACCCCAGGCAGTAGCCGAAGGCGGCCTCGGCGAACAGCAGCGCGAGGCACGCCCCGCACACGGTCTGGGCGATGACCGCGGGAAGGCCCAGCCAGCCGAGAGCGAGGCAGCCGGCCAGGGCCATGCCGAAGCCCAGTCCCCAGGCAAGCCGCTTGCTGCGCGCCTCGACCCATTCGGGCCGTTGGGGGCGGGTGAGCAACGTGCCAAGAAGGAGGGTGGGGGTGAACCGCGTGCCGAGGAAGAGGCGAAGGTACATTTCGAGCGCGAAGACGGCGCCGAACGCGCGCATCACCGAGAGGTCTCCCGTCATCACGCCGATGAGCCAGGCGGTGAAGCCGGCGAGGAAGAGGATGCCGGCGGAGCCGCGCACGGCGCGCTCGTTGACGACGGGAGTCTCGATGCCCTCGACCCACTGACCGATCACGGGCTGAGGGCGGGGGTCGGCGCGGGGGGAGGTCATGCCGCAACAATACCCCAGGGGGTATGCCCTGGTGGGAAATCCGCAGGAAGGGGTGGAAGCCTGGCGGCATGACGGTACTGCCGATGTTCCCGCTGGGTAGCGTGCTGTTCCCGTCCATGCCCGCCGCACTGCGCATCTTCGAGGAGCGCTACATCGTGATGCTCTCGAAGGTGCTCGGCGAGGAGCCCTCCGAGTTCGGCATCGTGCTCATCGAGCGAGGCTCGGAGGTCGGCGGGGGAGAGCAGCGGTTCCCCATCGGAACCGTCGCGCAGATCACCCAGGTCGAGGCCAGCGAGGGCTTCATCGGGCTGGTCGCGCAGGGTTCGCGCCGCATCGAGATCGTCGAGTGGCTCGACGACGACCCCCACCCCCAGGCGGAGGTGCGCGAGCTGCCCGAACTCGAGTGGCAGGACTCCCTGCAACCCCTGCGCGAGCAGGCCGAGCAACTCGTGCGCAGGACGATCGCCCAGGCGAGCGAGTTCGTCGAGCAGCAGTGGCCCGCTGACATCGTTCTCGACGACGATCCGATCGCGGCCGTCTGGCAGCTCGCGGGCATCGCACCGGTGGGGCCGCTCGACCAGGTGACGCTCCTGCGCTCGTCGACGACCGAGGAACTCTTGCGCGGCATCATCGAGGCGACCGAGGGGGCTGCAGAGATGCTCACCCTGCAGGTCGAGGACGACGGCTTCCCGAGTCCCGACGACTTCCGCTCCGGCTCGGGCGAGTGAGGCGCGCGGCCTTCTAGGCTGATCGCATGAACGCAGAGGCGGCCTTTCCCATCCCGACCGATGCGGCGACAGCCGCCTGGGCTGGTCCGGTCTTCGCGCTCATGGCGCTCACGGTCGTCGCGCTGCTCATCTGGCAGGCCGTGCGGTACTTCCGCGACGAACACGACGACGATGACGGCCCGGATGGCGATCGCACGCAGTAGAGTGGCGCCCAGCATCACTCTCAACTGAACACTCGGCCGTCACCGTCGGGCGGGAGAGCGCGAGTCACAGCACCACGGCCGCGCACCGAAGGAGCAAGCCTCCCCGCCAATCTCTCAGGTCATCCGTACCGCTCGACCAGGCCACTCTGAAAAGCAGGAGAGCGCCCGCGCCTCCTCGCCCACGGTGAAAGCGCCGCCCGCGCATCTCGGGCGCGTGAAACTCTCAGGCTCATGACAGAGGGGGAGTTCCACCGACCCGACGTGTCAGGAGAACTCCGTGTCAGACACCACCCCCCTCGCGGCGATGCAGAGGTCGCCGCTGCACGACGAGCATGCAGCACTCGGTGCGACTTTCACGGGGTTCGCCGGCTGGCAGATGCCCGTGCGCTACAGCAGCGACCTCGCGGAGCACGCGGCCGTGCGCACAGCGGCGGGACTGTTCGACCTCTCGCACATGGCGGAGATCTCCGTCACCGGGGCTGACGCCGGCGCCTTCCTCGATGTCGCACTCGCCGGCCGACTGTCGGCACTGCCGCTGCTCAAGGCGAAGTACTCACTGCTGCTCGACGAGAGCGGCGGCATCATCGACGACCTCATCGTCTACGCGAGCGCAGAAGCCGAGTACCTCGTCGTCGCGAATGCGAGCAACCGGCACGCTGTCGTCGAAGCACTCCTCGCCCGACAGGCTGACTTCGAGGTGCAGCTCGCCGACCTCACCGAGCAGCTCGCGCTCATCGCCGTGCAAGGCCCGGCGGCGCGCGCGATCCTCGACCATACCGAGGGGCTCGCTACCCGCGACGAGCTCTCGCGGGGCCGCACGCTCGACACGCTCGGGTACTACGCGGCGATGGGCATGGCCTGGCGCGACAGCCCGGTCTTCGTCGCCCGCACCGGCTACACGGGCGAGGACGGGTTCGAGCTGTACGTCGATGCGTCCGACGCCGTCGCGCTGTGGCGCGCACTCCTCGCCGCGGGCGAGGCGCACGGCCTCATGCCATGCGGTCTCGCGGCGCGCGACACCCTGCGACTCGAGGCGGGCATGCCCCTGTACGGCCATGAGCTGAGTCGAGACATCCTTCCTGAGCAGGCGGGCCTCGGGCGCGCTGTCGCCGTCGACAAGCCGCGCTTCGTCGGCAAGGCGGCGATCGAGGCAGGACCCGCCGGGGACGCGCGCGTGCTCGTGGGCCTGCGCGCCGAGGGCCGGCGTGCTCCGCGCGCCGAGTACTCCGTTCTGCACGGCGAGGACGCCGTGGGCGCCGTCACGAGCGGGGCGCTCTCGCCCACCCTCGGGTACCCGATCGCGATGGCGCTCGTGCACCCCGACCACCGCGCGCCGGGCACCGTGCTCGACGTCGACGTGCGCGGCACGCGTGTGCCCGCGACCGTCGTCCCCCTCCCGTTCTACCGAAAAGAGGACTGAGTCATGAGCGTTCCCGACGACCTGCAGTACACCGCCGAACACGAGTGGGTGCGCCTCGAGGGCGACATCGCGACGGTCGGCATCACCCAGTACGCGGCCGACTCCCTCGGCGATGTCGTCTACGTCGAGCTGCCCGCCGTCGGTGCGGCGCTCGCCGCAGGTGCGATTGTCGGCGAGGTCGAGTCGACCAAGTCGGTCGGCGAGCTGTATGCCCCGCTCGCCGGCGAGGTCGTCGAGGCCAATCAGGGTGTCGTCGATGCGCCCGAGACGATCAACTCGGACCCGTACGGCGAGGGTTGGCTCGTCAAGCTTCGTGTGAGCGAGCCGCCCGCTCTGATGACCGCCGACGACTACCGCACCCTCATCAGCGCCTGACCGGCGCACCGCACCCGCCTTTCCGCATTCGACCCCAGGGAGCCTCGACACCCGTGAGCCACGCCTTCGCCGACCGTCACATCGGCCTCGACTCCGACGCCCGCCAGCTCATGCTCGACGCCCTCGGGTACCCCGATCTCGCATCGATGATGGATGCGGCCGTACCCGCCGCCATCCGTCAGTCGAGCCCGCTGCGCACGCTGCCCGAACCGGCATCGGAGGCGGAGGTGCTCGCCGAGCTGCGCGCGATCGCCGACCACAACACCGTGCGCCGCTCGCTCATCGGGCAGGGCTACTACGGCACCGTCACCCCCGCGGTGATTCAGCGCAACGTCTTCGAGAACCCCAGTTGGTACACGGCGTACACGCCGTATCAGCCGGAGATCTCGCAGGGGCGCCTCGAGGCACTGCTGAACTTCCAGACGATGGTCGCCGACCTCACGGGGCTGCACACGGCCAACGCCTCGATGCTCGACGAGGCGACGGCCGTCGTCGAGGGCATGCTGCTCGCCCGCCGCGCCTCGAAGAGCACCTCCAACCTCTTCCTCGTCGATAGCGACCTCTTCGCGCAGACGCGCGCCGTGCTCGACGGGCGTGCGGAGGCGCTCGGGCTCGACCTGGCCTACCTGCCGCTCGCCGAGACCGACCCGGCCGACCTGCCCGAGGCGTTCGGCGTCTTCGTGCAGTACCCGGCCGCATCCGGTCGCGTGTGGGATCCGTCCGCGGTCATCGCCCAGGTGCACGAGCAGGGCGGGCTCGCGGTCGTGGCGGCCGACCTGCTCGCTCTCACGCTTCTGACCCCACCCGGCGAGCTCGGCGCCGACGTCGCGGTCGGCACGACGCAGCGCTTCGGCATCCCCATGGGTTTCGGCGGGCCGCACGCCGGCTATCTGGCCGTGCGCGCAGGCCTCGAGCGTCAGCTGCCCGGTCGTCTCGTCGGCGTCTCGAAGGATGCCGATGGTCGCCCCGCCTACCGGCTCACCCTGCAGACGCGCGAGCAGCACATCCGCCGCGACAAGGCCACCAGCAACATCTGCACGGCGCAAGTGCTGCTCGCCGTCATGGCATCGATGTACGGCGTCTACCACGGGCCCGATGGCCTCCGCCGGATCGCCGAGCGCGTGCACCAGCAGGCCGCGAGCATCGCTGCGCAGCTCCAGGGCGCGGGCTACGAGGTCGCGCACGACGCGTTCTTCGACACTCTCGAGGTCACCGCGCCGGGCCGCGCCGCCGAGCTCGTCGCAGCCGCACTCGAGCACGACGTGCTGCTCTGGCAGGTCGACGACGATACGGTGCGGCTGAGCTTCGACGAGACGACCGCTGTCTCGCCCGTGCGCGGCACGACCCTGGGCGGGGGGCAGCTCGGGTCGGCGATCGTCGCGATCTTCGGTCTCGAATCCGACTGGGCCATGGTGTTCGAAAGCCCGATTCCCGCGAACCTGCGCCGGGCGTCCGAGTTCATGACGCACCCGGTGTTCCACGCCCACCGCAGCGAGACGGCGATGATGCGCTACCTCAAGCGCCTCGCCGACCGCGACTACGCGCTCGATCGCGGCATGATCCCGCTCGGCTCGTGCACGATGAAGCTCAACGCTGCGACCGAGATGGCGGCGGTCAGCTGGCCCGAGTTCAGCGGCCTGCACCCCTTCGCGCCTCTCGACGACGTGCAGGGCACCCTCGTCATGGTCGGCCACATCGAGACGTGGCTTGCCGAGCTGACAGGCTACGACGCGGTCTCGCTGCAGCCCAACGCGGGCAGCCAGGGCGAGCTCGCCGGGCTCCTCGCCATCCGCGGCTACCACCGGTCGCGCGGCGACAAACAGCGCACCGTGTGCCTCATCCCCTCGAGCGCGCACGGCACCAATGCGGCCTCCGCCGTGCTCGCCGGGATGCGCGTCGTCGTCGTCGCCACGACCGGTAGCGGCGACGTCGATCTCGGCGACCTTCGCGCGAAGATCGCCGAGCACCGCGACGAGCTCGCCGCGCTCATGATCACCTACCCCTCTACGCACGGCGTGTACGAGCACGTTGTCAAGGACGTCACGGCGGCCGTCCACGAGGCGGGCGGGCAGGTTTACATCGACGGCGCCAACCTCAACGCGCTCCTGGGCTACGCGCGCTTCGGTGACCTCGGCGGCGACGTCAGCCATCTCAACCTGCACAAGACGTTCTGCATCCCGCACGGTGGTGGAGGCCCTGGCGTGGGCCCCGTCGCCGCCAAGGCGCACCTCGCGGAGTTTCTGCCCGGGCACCCGCTCGCGCAGATGGCGCAGCACCCGCCGTTCGACCTGCTTACCGGTCGCGCGGGCACGGTCGAGCACCGCGGCGCGCCCGTCTCGGCAGCGTCGTACGGCAGCGCGAGCATCCTGCCCATCTCCTGGGCCTATGCGCGCCTCATGGGCGCCGAAGGGCTCACGGAGGCCACCGCCAACGCCGTCCTCGCGGCCAACTACATCGCCCTGCGCCTGCGCGACCACTACCCCGTGCTGTATGCGGGCGAGAGCGGGCTCGTCGCGCACGAGTGCGTCCTCGATCTGCGGCCGCTGCGCGAGGCCACGGGCGTGACCGTTGACGACGTCGCGAAGCGCCTCATCGACTACGGCTTCCACGCGCCGACCATGTCGTTCCCCGTCGCGGGCACCCTCATGGTCGAGCCGACCGAGTCGGAGGATCTCGCCGAGCTCGAGCGGTTCATCCAGGCCATGATCGCCATTCGCCACGAGGCCGACGCCGTCGCCGCGGGGGAGTGGCCCGCCGACGACAACCCCCTCGTGAACGCCCCGCACACGGCCGAGAGTGTCATCGTCGGGCAGTGGGAGCACGCGTACTCGCGCGAGCTTGCCGCCTACCCAGCCACCCTCGCCGGTTCGACCGTCGACGGGGGGTTCGGGGCGACGCGGGCCGACAAGTACTGGCCGCCCGTGCGCCGCGTCGACCAGGCGTACGGTGACCGCAACGTCGTCTGCTCCTGTCCGCCGGTGGAGGCATTCGCCTAGAGGCGATTGCCTCCACCGGCATCCCACCGTGCTTGTCTGGCGCGCCTGCGGCGCGACGTGAGTGCATTCGCCTAGAGGCGATTGCCTCCACCGGCATACCGTTGTGCTTGTCTGGCGCGCCTGCGGCGCGACGGGAGTGCCTTCGCGGAGTAGGCGACTTCTCGCAGCCTAGGCGGGGATGCCGAAGAGCTCGGGGAACGCGGCGGCCGTCGCCGGGTATCCCACGAATACCGCAGCGTCGATCGCGGTGTGGGCGACGATGAGCGGAGCCACGCGACCGGTGCGCGTGTACAGCCATCCGAAGAGGATGCCCATGGCCACGTTGCCGACGAACGCACCGAAGCCCTGGTAGAGGTGGTAGGTGCCGCGCAGCAGGGCGCTCGTGAGGATGATCGCCCAGGGGCTCCAGCGCAGGTCGCGCAGTCGGGCGAACAGGTACCCGACGGCGATGAGCTCTTCGACCAGGCCCGCGCGCAGCGCCGCGAGCAGCAGCACGGGGACCGTCCACCAGTACTCGTCGAGTGCGGTGGGCACGACCGTCACGGTCAGACCCAGGCCGCGACCGGCGAGGTAGAGCCCGAGCCCGGGCACGCCCACGAGGAGGGCGAGCCCCAGCCCGTCGCGCACGTCGCGCCAGGGCCGCGTGCCGTCGAGCCCCAGGCGGTGGAGGTGGGGTCGCGCGGCGCTCCACAGCAACCATGCGACGAGGGCGACGGGCACGAGCCCGAAGGCGATGCTCAGCAGCTGGTAGACGAGGTCGAAGATCTCGCGGTCGTCTCGGGATGCGTTGATCGTGGCGGTCTGCTGCGAGAGAGGCACCTCCCGCGTGAGCCGGTTGGTGATCGCGACGACCGAGTAGACCGCGCTCGCACCGAGGGAGAGCCCGAGCACGAGCAGGATCTCGAGGCGCACGCGAGCCCCGGTGAGCGGCGCGATCTCGAGACCGACGGGGCGGGGCTGATCAGTCATGCGTTCGAGGGCGCGTTCGCGTGGGCAACCACGCCGACGAGCGAGCGCGCGAACGCGCACTTTGTGGACTTCCCCCAACGTGGGGTGGACAACACGGTCTGTTCTTTGGCGCAAACCACCAGGGCATCTCCTCGCTCACTGGGCACCGGGTCGGCAGGTATCGCCGAATTCATCAAGGATGCGCCATCAAACGCAAGATAACTGCATACAACGGCGCTATCGCGCATGAAAACAATAGCCAAGACGTTTTCCCGCGCACATCGTTACTGGTGTGTAACGAAAGCCGCGCCGGTTTGGCTCCGATGACTCAGCCTCTCTAGGGTCAGATCCAATACGCGTGCGCGCCCGACCGCAAGTCGGTGCTGCACGTATCCATCTTGCACAGGAGGAAAATTGCGAATCAGCAGAATCGGGGCCTCAGTGGCCACGGTCGCGGCGAGCGCTCTCGTTCTCTCGGCTTGCGCAGCGCCGCAGTCCGAGGTCGTCGAGGGAAGCTCGATCACGGTCGCGTGGAACCAGCCGTTCTACTCGTACAACGAAAACACGTCATTCGGTAACGCCACGGCGAACGCCAACATCGTGTACATGACCAACTCGGGCTTCAACTACTACAACAACGAGCCCGCGCTCGTTCGTGACGAGTCGTTCGGCACCTACGAGGTCGTCTCGGAAGATCCGCTCACGGTCGAGTACACGCTCAACGAGGACACCGAGTGGTCCGACGGCGTGGCCGTCGACGCCGCCGACCTGCTTCTCGCGTGGGTCGCGAACACCGGTCGCCTCAACACGCCCGACTTCGAGCCGAGCGAGTTCACCGACCCCGACACCGGTGAGTTCACCGATGACTACCCGACCGACGTCGTCTACTTCGACGGCTCGCTCGGCACGGGTCTCGACCTCACCGCCTTCCCCGAGTTCGACGGCAAGACGCTGACCCTCACCTACGACGAGTTCTTCGTCGACTGGGAACTCGTCTTTGACGTCGGTCTGCCGGCGCACATCGTCGCCGAGAAGGCGCTCGGCATCGAGGACGCCGCTGAGGCCAAGCAGGCGCTCATCGACGCCGTCGTGAACGAGGACACCGAGGCGCTCGCGGCGATCTCGAGCTTCTGGAACTCGGGCTTCAACTTCTCCGAGATGCCCGAAGACACCGACCTCGTCGTCGGCAGCGGCCCGTACCTCATCACGGACTTCGTGGCGGATCAGTACATCACGATGACCGCGAACGAGAACTACACGGGTGACAACCTGCCCGCCATCGAAGAGGTCACGGTGCGCTTCATCGACGACCCGCTCGCGGCTGTGCAGGCGCTCGCCAACGGTGAGGTCGACATCATCAGCCCCCAGGCCACGGCCGACGTCGCGGATGCGCTCAACGCGCTCGACGGCGTGACCGTGCTCGGTGGTGAAGAGGGTGTCTACGAGCACATCGACCTGACCTTCGCGAACTCGAAGAACGGCACGTTCGACGACCCGCTCCTGCGTGAGGCCTTCCTCAAGACGGTGCCGCGCCAGCAGATCGTCGACACGCTCATCGTGCCGCTGAACCCTGAGGCCACGGTGCGCAACTCGCAGCTGTTCCTCCAGGGTGCTCCGGGCTACGACGAGACCGTCGAGAACAACGGCATGCAGGCCAACTTCGGCGAGGTCGACATCGAGGGTGCCCAGGCGCTCATCGCTGAGGCCGGCGTCACCGACCCTGCCGTGTGCATCCTCTACGCGTCGAACAACCCTCGTCGCGTGAACGAGTTCGCCCTCATCCAGGCTTCGGCCACCGAGGCGGGCTTCGTCGTCGAGGACTGCGGCAGCCCCGAGTGGGGCGGCCTGCTCGGTACGCCCGGTGCGTACGACGCGTCCTTCTTCGGGTGGCAGTCGACGAGCCTCGGTGTGACGAACAGCTCGCCGACGTTCCGCTCGGACGGCATCAACAACCTGAGCTACTACGCGAACGAGCAGGTTGACGCTCTCCTCGACGAGCTCGATGTCACGATCGACCCCGAGCGCCAGATCGAGATCCAGATCGAGATCGACAAGCTGCTGATGGACGACTTCTACGGTCTGACCATCTTCCAGTTCCCGGCCGTCACCGCGTTCTCGGACCGCGTGACGAACGTGAACCCGGGCCCGCTGTCGCCGACGATCTTCTGGAACGTCTGGGACTGGGAGCCGACCGAGAGCAACTAGTCGGTAGGTTCTTCACCGACTGACTCGCGTCAGTTCCCCTCGGCGTACAGGCGCTGGGGCCGCGAGAGCGGCCCCAGCGCCTCCCGCTGAGACTCCCCGTTCACAGAAGGGCGCCATTCTCGATGGCCACGTTCGTCGTCAGGCGTCTCATCGCCTCCGTCTTCGTCTTGCTCGCCGCGACGTTCCTCATGTACAACCTCGTCGCGTTCTCCGGCGATCCCCTCGAAGACCTGCGCACGAGCAACGCTCCCAACAAGGAGCAGCTCATCGAGTCGCGCACGCGACTCCTCAATCTTGATGTCGCGCCACCCTTGCGCTACTTCATCTGGTTCTTCGGAGTGCTGCGACTCGACTTCGGCATCAGCGTGCAAGGACGCGACGTCAATGCCATGCTCGAGCAGGCCATCGGCTCGACCCTGCAGCTCGTCACGATCGCCACGGTCCTCGCCATCATCCTCGGCCTCATCGTCGGCATCACGACGGCACTGCGCCAGTACAGCGGCTACGACTACACGGTCACCTTCATCTCGTTCCTGTTCTTCTCCCTGCCGATCTTCTGGGTCGCCGTGCTGCTCAAGCAGTACATCGCCATCGGCTTCAACGACTTCCTGCAGGACGACCCGCAACTGCCGGTCTGGCTCATCGCAGTTCTCAGCGCGGCGTCCGGTCTGCTGTGGGCGTCGATCGTTCCGGGCCAGATGAAACGCAAGATCACCACCTTCGTCATCGGGGTCGGCGCGACCGTCTCGATCCTCGTGATCATGAATCTCGTCGACTGGTTCACGGTGCCCGGTCTCACGATCATCGGTGTCTCCATCGCCGCGATCGGCGCCGCGGTGGGCTTCACCCTCCTCATCACGGGCCTGCAGAACCGTCGAGCGCTGCGCGCGGCGCTCGTCACGGCGGGCATCGGCCTCGCGGTCTACTTCCCGTTCCAGTACTACGTATCGTTCTTCATCACCGAATGGTGGATGCTCATCCTCCTGGGTCTCGCGACCGTGGGAGTCAGCCTGCTCGTGGGCCGGCTCATGGGCGGGCACGACCGCGGCCCGATCATGCGCATCACCGCGTTCACGGGCGTCGTGACGGCACTGGCGATCCTGCTCGACCGCTTCATGATCGTGTGGGACGACTACGCCAGCTCCGGCCGCATCCGCGGCAGACCGATCGCGACCATCGGGTCGTCCACTCCCGGGCTCGAGGGCTCGCTCTGGGTCGAGGGGGTCGACATCTACACGCACCTCCTGCTGCCGACGATCGCGCTCATCCTCATCTCGTTCGCGACCTACACGCGCTACTCGCGCTCGAGCCTGCTCGAAGTGATGAACCAGGACTACATCCGCACCGCTCGAGCCAAGGGCCTCAACGAGCGCACGGTCGTGGTCCGACACGCCTTCCGCAACGCCCTCATCCCCATCGCCACGATCGTGGCCTTCGACGTCGGCGGCATCGTGGGCGGTGCCGTCATCACCGAGACGGTGTTCGGCTGGACGGGCATGGGACAGCTGTTCATCAATGGCCTGAACCAGGTCGACCCGAACCCCGTCATGGCCTTCTTCGTCGTGGTCGGAGGGCTCGCGATCCTCTTCAACCTCATCGCCGACCTCGCCTATGCCGCTCTCGATCCGCGAATCCGGGTGTCCTGATGACTACTCCATCCTCCCTTCAGCCGGGTGACGCCAACTCCGGCGTCGCCGATGCCGAGAACTCGATCGAGCTCAAGGAGGTCGAGGGCCTCAGCCAGGGGCAGATCGTCCGGCGCCGGTTCTTCCGCCACCGCGGCGCCGTCGTCTCCATGGTGGTGCTCGCGATCATCGTCGTGCTCGCCTTCAGCGCCGTCGGCTTCGACTTCGCGGTCTTCGACCTCGCGATCAAGACCGCCGGCTGGTGGCAGTGGACGTGGACGTCGATCCCGACGCCGCAGAACGGCGGCGCACCGACTCTGAGCCTGATCCCCGAGTTCCTGGGCGGTGACGGCATCCGCTTCGGCGACCATCCCTTCGGGCAGGACGAGATCGGGCGAGACACCTTCGCGGTCGTCATGCGCGGTACGCAGCAGTCGATCGTCATCATGATCGTCGTCGGCCTCATCGCGACGGCGATCGGCACGGTGATCGGGGCGATCGCCGGCTACTACCGCGGCTGGGTCGACTCGGTGCTCATGCGCTTCACCGACATCATCATCACCATCCCGCTCATCGTCATCGGTGCGGTTCTGGGTCTCGCGTTCGGGCGCCTGGGAGCTTTCGTGCTCGCGATCATCATCGGTCTCTTCACCTGGACCGGTCTCGCGCGACTCGTGCGCGCGGAGGTGCTGAGCCTGCGGGAGCGCGAGTTCGTCGACGCGGCACGCGTCGCGGGCGCAAGCGACCGCCGCATCATCTTCAAGCACATCCTGCCCAACGCGGTCGGCGTCATCATCGTCAACACGACCCTGCTCATGGCCGCGGCGATTCTGCTCGAGACGGGCCTGAGCTTCCTGGGCTACGGGGTGCAGGCCCCGGATACGTCCCTGGGTGTCATCATCAGCCAGAACCAGGCGGCGTTCGCCACCCGTCCGTGGCTGTTCTGGTGGCCCGGTGTCTTCATCATCGCCATCGCACTGTGCATCAACTTCATCGGCGACGGTCTGCGCGACGCCTTCGACCCGCGCCAGAAGCGGCTGCCGAACGCGCGCAAGCTCGCCCAGATGCGCTCCGAGACCCTCAACCGCGCCTCGACGGTCGTGTCGGCGCGCGGTGCCGGCATGCAGGCGGGCGGTACGGCCGTGGGCGGCGCCGGGCGCGGGTTCTACGCCGACGCCCCCGATGAGTCTGATCGAGGTTCGGGCTCCACGGGCGGGGGCGCCGACGGCGGCCCGACAAGGAGCTCGTAGATGCGTGCCGAGATGCGTCTAGAGCACGAAGCCGAGCGCGCCCGCGGCCGTGAGCGCGGCCAGGACGACGATCGTCGTCGGATGCCACGTGCGCCGCAGCGCGCCCGGCTCGAGCGGCCCGTCGAGCACGCCATCGTCGCGCAACTGCTCCCAGTGTCGACGGATGTGGTTCGCGGCCGCGCCGCTCTGGCTCGAGAGCGTGTCGCCGGGGCGAATAGCGCCGGCCACGCGAGCCGATTCGCTCACCCGCGTGTCCTCGGGGCTGAGCGTGAAGACGGTGTAGCGGCCCGACGCCGGTGCCGCCCAGGCCTCGATGCGGCCTCGAGGGGTCGTGAGAGTGAGCGCGTACTTCGTGTCGACGATCTGAATCGCGTTCCACGGAACCTGCCACGTGCTCAGGGGGTTGCGCACGAGAACAGCATGCTCGAGAACGTCGACGCGAGGCAGCCAGAACAGCGCGACGGCGAGTACCGCGAGCAGGGCGAACCACCACCCGTAGCGCACGAGACCGAGCACATCGCCGACCGTGACGAAGCCCGCGATGCCGGCCACGGCGATCGCGATGACGACGACCGTCAGGCCGCGACCGAACGCCGGGCGGAAGCTCGCGGGCTGAAAGCGCATGCCGTCAGCTTCGCAGATTCCCCGCTCCACACTGCACGGAAGGATCACTCGTGACCCCCACAGCTTCGACTGCTGTCGAGACCGTTCTCGAGGTCGCCGACCTCGGTGTCGACTTCTGGGTGGACGGCGAGTACTACCCCGCTGCGGTCGGGCTCACCTATCGGGTGCGCCGCGGCGAGGTGCTCGCGATCGTCGGTGAGTCCGGCTCGGGCAAGAGCTCGAGCTCGATGGCCCTCCTCGGCCTGCTGCCGCCGACGGCTCGGGTCACCGGCTCGATCCAGCTGCTCGGGCGGGAGCTCGCCGGGCTCGGTGCCAACGAGCTGCGCAAGGTGCGCGGCAGCGAGATCGCCGTCATCTTCCAGGAGCCCATGACGGCCCTCAACCCCGTCTACACGGTGGGCTTCCAAATCGTCGAGACCCTGCGCACCCACTTCGACCTCACGCCCGCCCAGGCCAAGGAGCGGGCGATCGAGCTGCTCGACAAGGTCGACATGCCCGACCCGGGCACGGCGTTCCACAAGTACCCGCACCAGCTCTCCGGCGGCCAGCGGCAGCGCGCCATGATCGCGCAGGCGATCTCGTGCGATCCCGTCCTGCTCATCGCCGATGAGCCGACCACCGCGCTCGACGTGACTGTCCAGGCCGAGATCCTCGAACTGCTGCGCAGCCTGCGCACGCGCCTCGACTCGGCGATCGTGCTCATCACGCACGACATGGGCGTCGTCGCCGACCTCGCCGACTCGATCATGGTCATGAAGGACGGCGAAGCAGTCGAGCAGGGAACCGCTCTCGACATCTTCCAGAAGCCGCAGCATCCCTACACGCAGTCGCTCCTCGCCTCCGTCCCGCACCTCGGGGTCAACCTTACGGAGGAGGGCTCTCGTGCAGCCACGACGCGCACGACCGAGCCCGCGCTCTCGTTCCAGAGCGTCTCGATCGAGTACCCCAAGCGCGGCCGAGTGCCCGCCTTCCTCGCCGCCGACGAGATCAACCTCGAGGTCTTCCCCGGCGAGATCGTCGGGCTCGTGGGGGAGTCCGGGTCGGGCAAGACGACGCTCGGGCGCGCGGCGGTCGGCCTGCTGCCCATCAAGCAGGGTCGGCTCGTGTCGGCTGGTCTCGACATCTCGACCGCGAACGCCCGCGACCTGAAGCCGCTGCGCCGCAAGGCAGGGATCGTCTTCCAGGACCCCGGGTCGAGCCTCAACCCGCGCATGCCGATCGGCGAGAGCATCGGCGAGCCGCTCTACCTCGCGGGGGAGGCGAAGGGCTCCGAGCTCAACACGCGCGTCGAGGACCTGCTCGACTCTGTCGAGCTGCCCCGCAGCTACCGCAACCGCTACCCGCACGAGCTCTCCGGTGGTCAGCGGCAGCGCGTCGGCATTGCCCGCGCCCTCGCGCTGACTCCCGAGCTGCTCGTCGCGGACGAGCCGACGAGCGCTCTCGATGTGTCGGTGCAGGCTCGGTTCCTCGACCTGCTGCAGGAGCTTCAGCAGCGACTGCAGTTCGCCTGTCTGTTCATCAGCCACGACCTCGCGGTGGTCGATATCCTGGCGCACCGTATCGCGGTCATGCATCGCGGTAGACTCGTGGAGCAGGGTTCGCGCGATCAGATTCTGCGCAATCCCCAGGACCCCTACACTCAGCGCCTCATCGCCGCTGTTCCCCTGCCCGATCCAGTGGCGCAGCGGGAGCGTCGAGAGCAGCGCGCAGCAACCAAGGACTGATTCACCATGGCACTCGCCACCCGCACCGACCTGCGCAACGTGGCGATCGTCGCCCACGTCGACCACGGCAAGACCACTCTCGTCGACGCCATGCTGCGCCAGACCGATTCCTTCGCCGCGCACGCCCACCTCGAGGATCGGGCGATGGACTCGAACGACCTCGAGCGCGAGAAGGGCATCACCATTCTCGCCAAGAACACCGCGGTCACCTACAAGGGCAAGCACGCCGGCGGCGAGGAGATCACGATCAACGTGATCGACACCCCCGGCCACGCCGACTTCGGCGGCGAGGTCGAGCGCGGCCTGAGCATGGTCGACGGCGTCGTGCTGCTCGTCGACGCGAGCGAGGGTCCGCTGCCGCAGACCCGCTTCGTGCTGCGCAAGGCGCTCGCCGCCAAGCTGCCGGTCATCCTGCTCGTCAACAAGACCGACCGCCCCGACGCGCGCATCGAGGCCGTCGAGGAGGAGACCCACGACCTGCTGCTGGGCCTCGCAAGCGACCTGCAGGACGAAGTGCCCGACCTCGACGTCGACGCCATCCTCGACCTCCCCGTCATCTACGCCTCGGGTCGCGCGGGCGCGGCGAGCCGCAACCGTCCCGCTGACGGCGAGCTGCCCGACAACGACGACCTCGAGCCGCTCTTCGAGGCGATCCTGCAGCACGTTCCGGCGCCGAGCTACGACGATGAGCACCCCCTGCAGGCGCACGTCACGAACCTCGACGCGAGCCCGTTCCTCGGCCGCATCGCTCTCCTGCGCATCTTCAACGGCACGCTCAAGAAGGGCCAGACGGTCGCGTGGGTGCGCCACGACGGCAGTCACACGAACGTGCGCATCACCGAGCTGCTCAAGACGCGTGCCCTCGAGCGCTACCCGGCCGAGTCCGGCTACGCGGGCGACATCGTCGCCGTGGCGGGCATGGACGAGATCACGATCGGTGAGACGATCGCCGACCCCGACGACATCCGGCCGCTCCCGGCGATCACGGTCGACGACCCCGCCATCTCGATGACGATCGGCACCAACACCTCCCCGCTCGTCGGCAAGGTCAAGGGGCACAAGCTCACGGCTCGCATGGTCAAGGATCGCCTCGACCGGGAGCTCATCGGCAACGTGTCGATCCGCGTCGTCGACATCGGGCGCCCCGACGCGTGGGAGGTGCAGGGCCGCGGTGAGCTCGCCCTCGCGATTCTCGTCGAGAACATGCGCCGAGAGGGCTTCGAGCTCACGGTCGGCAAGCCGCAGGTCGTCACCAAGCAGGTCGACGGCAAGCTTCACGAGCCCTTCGAGGAGCTCACGATCGATGCTCCCGAGGAGTACCTCGGTGCCATCACCCAGCTGCTCGCCGCGCGCCGCGGCCGCATGGAGGGCATGACCAACCACGGCACGGGCTGGGTGCGCATGGAGTTCCTCGTGCCGAGCCGCGGTCTCATCGGCTTCCGCACCGAGTTCCTCACGACCACGCGAGGCACGGGCATCGCGAACGCAATCTTCCACGGCTACGAGGCGTGGGCGGGGTCGATCGTCTCGCGCAACAACGGCTCCATCGTCGCTGATCGCTCGGGCGTCGTGACGAGCAACGCGATGATGACGCTCCAGGAGCGCATGACGTTCTTCGTCAACCCCACCGAAGAGGTCTACGAGGGCATGGTCGTGGGCGAGAACTCGCGCGCCGACGACATGGACGTCAACATCACCAAGGAGAAGAAGCTCAACAACATCCGCTCCTCCACGGCGGAGGAGCTCGAGCGACTGACCCCTCCCCGGCAGCTCACGCTCGAGGAGTGCCTCGAGTTCGCTCGTGAGGACGAATGCGTCGAGGTGACGCCCGAGAAGGTGCGCATCCGCAAGGTGGAGCTCGACCAGACTCTGCGGGCCCGCGCCGCCTCGCGTCTCAAGAAGCAGAATGCGTGAGCCGAGCATCCGGCCGGTGATGCGTACGCATCAGAACCCTGCGAGACGCGGCAGTAGGCTGAACCGGTGAAGATCGCGCGCTTCAGCACCGGCGGAGAGGCACCCCAGTTCGGCATCGTGGACGACGACCACCTCGTCGTGCTCACCGGCGACCCCATGTATCACGGGTTCGCCACCACGGGGGAGCGCGTGCCGCTCTCCCAGGCGCGCATCCTCGCACCGGTCATCCCCCGCTCCAAGGTCGTGTGCGTCGGCATGAACTACGCCGCGCACGCCGCCGAGATGGGGCACGAGGTGGCCGAGACGCCCCTCATCTTCATGAAGCCCAACACCGCCGTCATCGGGCCGGGCGAGCCGATCATCCTGCCCCCCGTCGAGGGGCGCATCACCCACGAGGGCGAGCTCGTCATCGTCATCGGGGCGATCGCCAAGCGCGTCAAGCCCGAAGACTGGCAAGACGTCGTCTTCGGATACACGATCGGCAACGACGTCTCCGCCCGCGACGTCATGTTCGCCGACGGGCAGTGGGCGCGCGCGAAGGGCTACGACACCTTCGCGCCCATCGGGCCGTACATCGAGACCGACCTCGACCCCACCAACCTCGAGATCGAGACCTTCGTCGACGGCGAGCTGCGGCGCAAGGGCAATACGAACGACTTCATCCACTCGATCCCCGACATCATCGCGTTCATCACCGATGCGTGGACCCTCCTGCCGGGCGACATCATCATGACCGGCACGCCCAACGGCCTCGGCGGGTTCGTCGACGGTCAGACCGTCGAGATCCACATCGAGGGGCTCGGCGTGCTGAGCAATCCCGCCAAGAACCGGGACGATCGGCTCGACCCGGCATGACGACCACCGTGCCGGTGACCGCCGAGACGGTGGCGGCGGCGCAGCGCCGCACCCGGCGCGTGCTCATGATCGGCCAGGTGCTCGCCGGTCTCGGCATGGGATCCACGCTCTCCATCGGCGCGATCCTCGCGGCCCAGATCTCCGGTTCGCCCGCGTTCAGCGGGATGGCCGCGACCATGTCGACTCTCGGCGCCGCCCTCGCGGCCGTTCCGCTCGCGCGACTCGCCCGGCGCTCGGGCCGCGCGCCCGCGCTCGCGACCGGGGCCGTGACCGCGGCCCTCGGCGCCGTGCTCGCGATGGTCTCCGCCGGCGTCAGCAACTTCCCGCTGCTTCTCCTGGGCGTCCTGCTCATCGGCACGGGCACGGCCGTCAACCTTCAATCGCGCTTCGCGGCTGCGGACCTCGCGGCACCCGCTACGCGCGGTCGCGACCTCTCCCTCGTCGTCTGGGCGACGACGGTCGGGGCGGTGAGCGGCCCGAACCTCATCGGGCCGGGGGAGAGCCTCGGGGCGTTGCTCGGCCTGCCCGAGCTCAGCGGCCCCTTCCTCTTCACCGTGCTCGCACAGTGCCTCGCCGCCGCGCTCTACCTCGTCGGGCTCCGACCCGACCCGCTCGCCCTCGCGGCCGCCTGGCAGGAGGAGCAGGATCGCGCCACGGCGGCGGAAGCCGCTCGGTCGGGGGTGGCCGCCCCTCCGACTGCCGCGATGTCGGAGGATCGCGTGGGCATCCGCCTCGCCCTCCTGTCGATCGCGCTCAGCCACGCCACGATGGTCGCCGTCATGGCGATGACGCCCGTGCACCTCACCGATCACGGCGCGAGCCTCGTGATCGTGGGCTTCACGATCAGCCTGCACATCGCTGGCATGTATGCGCTGTCCCCCCTCTTCGGCATCCTCTCCGACCGCCTCGGTCGGCGCCCGACGATCCTCCTGGGTCAGGGGATGCTGCTCGCGAGCCTCGTCATGACCGGGTTCGGAGCCGAGAGCGAGGGCTGGGTCGTCGCCGGGCTCATCTTCCTCGGGCTCGGCTGGAGCGCGAGCACTGTCGCGGGGTCTGCGCTGCTCACCGAGTCGGCGGCACCGGCACGGCGCCCCATCGTCCAAGGGCGCAGCGACCTGCTCATGAGCGGCAGCGGGGCCATCGGCGGGGCACTTGCGGGCCCCTTGCTCGCCGGGCTCGGCTACTCGGGGCTGTCGTTCGTGACGATGGCGCTCGTCGGCATCGTGCTCGCCGCGCTGCTCGTGTCACCTCGCGGTGTTCGCCCCGCGATCAGGGGGTAGCGCGGCCTCTCGGCTTCCTCGATCGCTCCGCCTAGACTGAGGGCACGCCGCGGCAGGGGGCCGCGAAGCTGCGCTGCGCGACCTGGTCGCGGATCACTCGGGAGTGGTCGAGGGCGCTGCTGCGGGTTCGGGGGGAACCGTGAGAATGCGTGTCGTCGTCACCATCGTGATGTCAGCGGTGCTCGTGGCCGCCCCCGTGAGCGCGACCGCCGCCGAGGTCGACTCCGTCGAGCCGGGCCTGGTCGCGAGCGCGCCGGACGAGCACCGCGAACTCGACCCGGCCGCGGGCACGATGACGCCGGGCACGGCCGCGTCGGCATCGGGCCTGCTGCCCGCCGCGGGGGTCTACGAGTCGGAGCGCGCCCTCATCCTCCAGAAGACGAACGACCTGCGCGCGACGCGGGGTCTGCCGCCGCTGCGTCTCAACGCCGCCCTCAACGACATCGCGCAGGACTGGTCGGTGCAGCAGGCGCGCACCTCCCGCATGTCCCACCGGCCCGGCTTCCACCTGCTCTACCCCTCCGGATGGTCGCGTGCGGCCGAGAATGTCGCCGCGGGCTACAGCCCCAGCGCGGTCGTGGATGCGTGGGCCGGCTCCTCGGGTCACCGCGCCAACATGCTCGCCAACCACACCGACATCGGCATCGGTGTCGCCGTGAGCTCGACCGGCCGCCTCTACTACACGCAGAACTTCGGCCGATACGCGAGTGCGCCGCCGACCCCACCCGGTGATGTCTACCGGCTCTCGGGCAGCGACCGCTTCGCGACCTCCGCCCAGATCTCCTCCCGCACCTTCCCGTCGGGTGCGAGCACCGTCTACGTCGCGTCGGGTCTCGACTTCCCGGACGCCCTGAGCGCTGCGGCCCTCGCGGGCGCGGCAGACGCGCCCCTGCTGCTCGTCACGCGCTCCTCGGTGCCCTCGGTGATCCTGCGCGAACTGCGGCGCCTCGACCCCGACCGCATCGTCGTGGCGGGCGGCTCCGGCGTCGTCACCTCCGCCGTCATCTCCCGACTGCGCACGGTTGCCGCTGATGTGGATCGCGTGGCCGGTGCGACCCGGTACGACACCTCCCGCAGGCTCGCCCTCGACTCCTACGGCGGCGTCGGCGCTCCCGTCGTCTACATCGCGACCGGGGCGGGGTATGCGGATGCGCTCGCCGCCGGCCCTGCTGCCGCCTCCGTCGACGCACCCGTCGTGCTCGTGCCCGGCGCGTCCCGCTCCGCCGATTCGGCGACCCTCGCGCTGCTGCGCCAGCTGGACACGGATCGGGTCGTGATCGTGGGCGGTACGGGTGCCGTCTCGTCGGGCATCCAGCGATCGCTGGCCGCGGCTGGGCTGGGTGTCGAGCGCATCGCGGGTGCCGACCGCTACGCGACCGCGGCGCTCATCGGCGCCGCGCACTTCCCGGATGCTCCGCGCGGGTACCTCGCGACAGGCACGGGCTTCGCCGACGCGCTCTCGGGCGGTGCCGCCGCCGGCGCACTGGGAGCGCCCCTGTTCACCGTGCGACCGGGGTGCGTGCCGTCGCAGGCCCACTCGGCGCTGCGCGCGCAGAACCCCGACGACCTCGTGCTGCTCGGCGGCCTCGGTGCGCTCTCCCCTCGCGTGGCGGGGTTCTACCGCTGCTGAGCCGGGGCTCTCGCGCGCGGTCGATCGACGGCCGGGCATCCCGCACCGCCTAGACTGGCTCCCCGTGACCAGCCCCGCCTTCTCCACCGCCACCGGCGCCGACGTTCGCGTGCGCTTCTGCCCGTCGCCGACCGGAACCCCGCACGTCGGGCTCATTCGCACGGCCCTGTTCAACTGGGCGTACGCGCGCCACACGGGCGGCACGATGGTGTTCCGCATCGAGGACACCGACGCGGCACGCGACAGCGAGGAGAGCTACCACCAGCTGCTCGACGGCCTGCGCTGGCTCGGCATCGAGTGGGACGAGGGCGTCGAGACGGGCGGGCCGCACGCGCCATACCGGCAGTCGGAGCGCTCGAGCATCTACCGCGCCATCATCGAGCAGCTCACCGCCTCGGGCCACCTGTACGAGAGCTACCTCACGGGCGAGGAGATCGAGGCCCGCAACGTCGCCGCCGGTCGCGACCCGAAGATGGGCTACGACAACTCGGAGCGCGACCTCACCGACGAGCAGAAGGCCGCCTACCGGGCCGAGGGCCGCGAGCCCGCGATGCGCTTGCGCGTACCCGACAGCGAGCTGAGCTTCACCGACCTCGTGCGCGGCGAGATCACCTTCCCCGCCGGCAGCTTCACCGACTTCGTCGTCGTGCGCCCCAACGGAGCCCCGCTGTACACCTTCGTCAACCCCGTCGACGACGCGCTCATGGGCATCACCCACGTGCTGCGCGGGGAGGACCTGCTGTCGTCGACGCCGCGCCAGATCGCGCTGTACCACGCGCTCATCGAGATCGGCATCGCGCAGGCGATCCCGCAGTTCGGCCACCTGCCGTACGTCATGGGGGAGGGCAACAAGAAGCTCTCCAAGCGCGACCCCGCCTCGAACCTGTTCCACCACCGCGAGCGCGGCTTCATCCGCGAGGGACTGCTCAACTACCTGTCGCTGCTCGGCTGGTCGCTCACGCACGACCGCGACGTGTTCACGATGGACGAGATGGTCGCCGCGTTCGACATCGCCGACGTCAACCCCAATCCGGCGCGCTTCGACCTCGCCAAGGCGGAATCGATCAACGGCGACCACGTGAGGATGCTCGGTCTCGACGACTTCGTCGAGCGCAGCATCCCGTACTGCGCCGATGCAGGCCTCTTCAACGAGGTGCCGCGCCCGGCCGAGCGCGAGCTGCTCACGGCGGCCGCGCCGCTCGTGCAGGAGCGCGTCGGGCTGCTCGGTGAGGTGCCCGGCATGGTCGCGTTCCTCTTCACCGCCGACGACGCGCTCGAGATCGAGCCGGACGCCGCCGCGAGCCTCAAGGACGACGCGGCCGCCGTGCTCGACGCGGGCGTTGCGGCGCTCGAGCCGCTCGACGACTTCACGACCGCGGCCATCGAGGAGGCCCTGCGCGCAGCTCTCGTCGACGGGCTCGGCCTCAAGCCGCGCCTCGCGTTCGGGCCGTTGCGCGTCGCCGTGTCGGGGCGCCGCGTGAGCCCGCCGCTCTTCGAGTCGATGGAGCTGCTCGGCCGCGAGTCGACCCTCGCACGCCTGCGCGCCCTCCGAGCAACCCTCTAGCAGCCCCCCGGTCGTCACGTCCCTCGACCCCGCTGTGGGCCAGATCTGGCGCAGAGGGGCGCGTGCGCTCAGAGCCGAGCGCCCTTTCGCGCCAGATCTGGCGCGAAAGGGCTACGCGGGTGGGGCGGGGAGGCGGCGCACGTCGGCGACGCGCTCGGCGATGGACGCCTGCGTAGGCGGGCGCAGCAGCACCCAGGCGACGGCCATGACGATGGTCGAGGCGGCGAAGACGGCGAAGCCGAGCCAGCTCTCCGAGTCCTCGACGCCCGCGTACATGCCGTTGAGGTTCTCGCGCATGCCCGTGAGCAGCACGAGACCGACGTGCACGACCGTGAAGGCCAGGTAGTACCAGAGAACCCAGGCGTGGGTGCGCCGAGCGGTGACGTCGCCGAGGAGGCCCGTGGCGCGCATCCAGCCGCGGGGCCAGACGGGCGAGAGGCGCAGCCCGGTGAGGAGCGCGAGAGGCGCGGCGACGAACACCGTCGCGGAGTAGAACAGCACCTGCAGGCTGTTGTAGCTGCGCCAGCTGTCGTGCGCCGGCCAGTCGAGCGAGAGATACTGCACGCCCGCCGAGACGGCGTTCGGTACGACTGCCCATTCAGTCGGCAGCAGGCGCGCCCAGTGCCCGCTCGCGAGCAGCAGCACGAGGTACACGAGGCCCGTCACGACCCACAGGGCGACGACGGCCAGGTGCCACCAGGTGTGGATGCCGAGCCGCTGAGGCGCTCGTGCCGTGCGCAGCAGGCCGCGGTTGCGCCGCGTGACGAAGGCGATCGGTCGCGTGCGGGAGCGGATGTGCAGGCCCGAGCTCACGATGAAGAGCAGGAAGAACGCATTCAGGTAGTGGGTCCAGCTCAGCCAAGCCGGGAATCCCTCGGGGGTGCCGGGCGGCGGCGCGACCGTGCCGGGGTAGTCGGTGAGGAAGGCGGCTCCGGTCGTCGTGTCCCGCCACCAGCGGGCGAGCAGCACGGCCGCCGCGAGCGCGAGCAGTGCGGCAGCGGCTGCGACCACGAGGACGCGTCGGCGGCGGGGTCTCGCGTCGGGCACCCCTCTACAGTAGTCGTCGACGAGTGGGGGCGCGGTGAGCGGCGGCCGGGCATCCGGCACCGTGTCGACGCGCGAGCGTTCGTCGCAGCAGGGGGAGTCGCGGTGGGAGAATGACGCATGGCCACCCTGAACCCGCACCGCCCCGAGTGGGTGCGCTGGATCCCGGCCGCGATCCTTCTGGTCATCATTGTCGGCGCGGTGCTCGTGGCCGCGATCATGGGGCCGCGACTCGCAGCGGGACCGGGTCCCGCCGGCGAGGACCAGGTGACCGACCTCAACTGGTCGGTGTTCACCGAGCAGGGTCTGCGCTTCATCGATGACGCGCGAACCCCGCGCATCGACCTGAGCTCGCCGCCGGTCGACGCCGCCGAGCTCGGATTGCCCGAGGACGGCTCCCTCACGGTCGGCCCGCACCCGACGGGTCTCGACTACCGACTCGTGCTCATCGCGACCGAAGGCGAGCCGAACGGCGCGCTCTTCACGACACCGCAGTTCACGGTGACGACGGCAGGGGGTCAGCTCGCCTCGGTGCGCGTGGAGGAGCGGGGCTCGCTCACCTTCACCAACGCCTTCCTCGAGGTGAGTGAGCGCGTGCCTGATCTGGGCCTCACCGCTCCGCCCGCTCGCGATCTCGCGCAGGCGATCTCGGATGCGCGCGAGACCGGGCGCCCCGAGGTCGTGAGGTCCGACACGGGATCGGCGGCGGGCATGGACGTCGTCGCCGAGGTGACGTGCTTCGGGGCCGGCTTCTGCCAGGTGTCGTATCTCGTCACTCCGGCGGTAGGGTAAACTCGCAACTCGGTCCGGCTCCGGCTGGAACCGGTGGGGTATGGTGTAATTGGCAACACGGCTGATTCTGGTTCAGTTGTTCTTGGTTCGAGTCCAGGTACCCCAGCCAGATAGGTCTTACTCAAACCGCGCACAAGCGAACTAGAGCCGGACCTCTCGGAAGTCGAAACCCCCGTCTGAATAGGGGGTTTTCGTTGTTAATTTTGATCTGCGCCTGCTCGTCGTCGAAGTAGTGATTACGCATGTCGCGCACCATGCTGTTCGCGCGAGTCCACCCCCTACGTGTCAGGGTTGGGTGAGTCCACCGGTTCATAGCAAGTCCGCCTTGTAGGGCGTTGAAGGATCACCTGTTTCGATGAGTATTGTTTCCCCAGTCGTGCTGGCCGCGGCGGAGGATGGAGTCGTGAGCTCCTCCTCGGTCCCTGATGGTCCGACGCGTCGTCGGTCGTTCACGCCGGCGCAAAAGTTGAAGTATCTGTCCGAGTACGAGACCGCGTGCGAGACCGGTCAGGGCGGTGCGTTCCTGCGCCAGCAGGGCCTGTACTCGTCGTTGATCTCGGAGTGGCGCCGCCAGCGTGACGCGGGCCTGCTGGAGGGTAAGAGCCCAGGCGAAAGCGTCGGGCGGCCCACTGCCGTGCAGGCTGAGAATGCCCGGTTGAAGGCGCAGCTGCGTGGGGCCGAGAAGGAGCGTGATACTGCGGAGGCCGCGCTGGAGATCATGGGAAAACTGCACGCGCTCTTGGAGCAGATCTCCGAGAGCGCGGACCCCGAAGAGCCGCGCAAGAAGCGCTGATGGGCACCTACGTCGAGCTGACCAGCGCGGGCGTCCCGACCCGGCAGGCCGCGGCGTTGACCGGGGTGCCACGCGCGACCGCGACCCGTCTCGTCGCCCGCCAGCGCAAACCCGACCCGGAACCAGCGCCACCGCGTCCGGCGCCGGTGAACAAGCTCTCGCGCGCCGAGCGGGCGGTGGTGCTGGCGGTGTGGCGTAGTGGGAGATGTCGCGGACGAACACGTCCGGCCCGACGACCGTTCCGCCGCCAGGTTTGCGCGTTGACGCGGCCGGGGTCACCGGCCGGGGCTTCTTGGTGTCGCTGTCGATCCCGGCCATGAGGCGCTTGAGCGTCGTGTAGGTGGCGTGCCCGCCCCGGTTCACGAGCTCCTGGCAGGCGGCTTCGAGGCGTTCCCGGTTCTGCTTCCCGAGCCGGTTCAGGATGTTCTGGCAGTCCAGGTAGCCTTGCGCTTCGATTCGCTGCCGGTCCAGGATCTGCTCGATGACCTGCACGGTCGCCGGTCCGAAGCTGCGGGCCCGGTCAGTGAACCAGCGCCTGGACCAGAGCCCGTCGATGTTCCGGTGCTGCGGCGGGACATGCTCCGCCAGCGTCGAGTACTGACCCTTCCGGCCCTGCAGCCTCGGGTGCTCGCAGACGATGTCGTGCCCGTCGAACACCGTCACCCGCGTCGTGGTCAGCCGGACCCGCAGTAGCCGTCCCGCCAGCGCGTAGGGGACGGAATACCGCTGCGAGTCGGCGGTGACGTGGTAGTTCCGGCCGGCCTTCAGCTCCTTCCAATCGACTTCCTCGAAACGGGTATCGGGCAGCGAGCCGAGCAGGTGGGCCTCTTCGGCTTCGAACCGTTCCCACCGGGTCGTATCGTCCGCGCGGCGCAGATCGTGGTTGATCTCCCGGACCCGTTCCTCGATCGCGTCGTTGAGCTCCGCGAGGCTCGTGAAGACGTCGTCTTCGAGGTAGCCGATGACCCGCTTGTTCACCACGTTCACCGCGTTTTCGGCAGCAGCCTTGTCTCGTGGCTTGCGGGATCTGGCCGGGACGATCGCCGTGCCGTAGTGATCGGCGAGCTGCTGATACCTCGCGTTCACGACCCGCTCCGCGTCGCCCTTGTGCCGCTGATGCGTCGAGGGATCTGGGACTTCTCGTCCACGCACAACACGATCGCGTTCTCCGGCGGGCACA